>JBEVIH010000145.1:0-9848 GCA_040510815.1 Xanthobacteraceae bacterium
ACCCAAGGACGGCAGCGCTCCGAAGGAGACCGACGCCGCCAAGGTGCTGGAGCGTGGCCTGCTGCGCATGGATCCGGAGCGCCATACCTGCACCTGGAAGAACGAGCCGGTCACGCTGACCGTCACCGAGTTCTTGATCCTGCAAGCGCTCGCGAGCCGGCCCGGCGTGGTCAAGAGCCGCAACGCCCTGATGGATGCCGCCTACGACGACCAGGTCTACGTCGATGACCGCACCATCGACAGCCACATCAAGCGCTTGCGCAAGAAGTTCAAGGGGACCGACGACGACTTCGACATGATCGAAACGCTGTATGGCGTCGGTTATCGGTTCAAGGAGATGTAGCGCCAGAAGGGGCCTTGGCGTCGCGGCAGATTCCAGAGACTGGATCGATGAAGATCCGGACCCCTAGGGACCCTGTCGCAGAAGACCTGACGCAGAAGACCTGGGATCGCCCAAGAACGGCGTCTTGAGTGGGGGCGTGCAACCGGCAGACTTGATCGTGCTCAATCGAACGCCGGACAGCTTCACGACCGAGGTCGAGCCGCAACGGCCCGACGAAAATGAGCCGCCGCTCAAGAAAGCACGGCGACGGCTCGCGGCCCTGTTGGAACAGGGCTGGTATCTCTTCGTCCGGGTCACGTTTTCGAGCCTCAGCCGGCGCATCATCTTTCTCAACGTCACCGGGCTGCTCGCGCTCGTCATTGGCATTCTCTATCTCTCCCAGTTCCGCGCCGGCCTGATCGACGCGCGCGTCCAGAGCCTGCTGGTGCAAGGCGAGATCATCGCCGGCGCCATCGCGGCCTCCGCGACGGTGGAGACTGACACCATCACCATCGATCCCGAGCGCCTGCTCGACCTGCAGGCCGGCGAGAGCTACGGGCCCTCGGAAGAGGCGCTGTCGGGGCTCGAATTCCCGATCAATCCGGAGCGCGTCGCGCCGGTGCTGCGGCGGCTCGTCTCGCCCACCAATACGCGCGCGCGCATCTACGACCGCGACGGCGTCCTCATCCTCGACAGCCGCAACCTGTATGACGTGCTGCGCTTCGATCTGCCGCCGCCGACGCAGAAGCCGGGCTACCTCGAGCGCGCCTATGTCGCTATCCGCACCTGGTTCAGCCGCGGCACGCTGCCGCTCTATCGCGAGCTCGGACCGCAGAACGGCAAGAGCTACGGCGAGGTGGGCAACGCGCTGCAAGGTTTCAAGTCGAGTATGGTGCGCATCAACGAGCGCGGCGAGGTGATCGTCTCGGTCGCGGTGCCGGTGCAGCGCTTTCGCGCCGTGCGCGGCGCGCTCATGCTGTCGACCCAAGGCGCCGACATCGACAACATGGTGGGAGCCGAGCGGCTCGCGATCTTCAAGGTGTTCCTGATCGCCTCAGGCGTGATGGTGGTGTTGTCGTTCCTGCTCGCGGGCACCATCGCGGGGCCGGTGCGTCGGCTCGCCGAAAGCGCGCAGCTCGTGCGCCGGCGCATCCGGTCGCGCGTGGAGATCCCGGATCTGAGCCATCGCCGCGACGAGATCGGACACCTGTCGGGCTCGCTGCGAGATATGACCGACGCGCTTTACAGCCGCATCGAGGCGATCGAGAGCTTCGCCGCGGACGTCGCGCACGAGCTCAAGAATCCCCTCACCTCGCTGCGCTCGGCGGTCGAGACGCTGCCGCTGGCAAAGACCGACAGCAGCCGCGGCCGCCTGATGGCGGTGATCCAGCATGACGTGAAGCGGCTCGACCGGCTGATCTCCGACATCTCGGATGCCAGTCGTCTCGACGCTGAAATGCAGCGCAACGACGCACACCCCGTCAACCTGGTGGAGCTTCTCACCATGGTCGTCGGCGTCGCCAACGAGCGCCATGACGACGGCGTGAAGGTCGCGCTGAATTTCGAAGGCGGCCGGACCGCCGCCTTCACCGTGCTCGGGCACGATTCCCGGCTCGGGCAGGTCATCGATAACCTGATCGACAATGCGCGCTCGTTCTCGCCCGCGGGCGCGACCGTGCGGGTGACCTGCCGCCGATTGAAGACCGAAGTGGAAATCGTCGTCGACGACGACGGGCCGGGCGTGCCTGCCGAAGCGGTCGAGAAGATTTTCGAGCGCTTCTACACCTACCGGCCGGACCAGGACTTCGGGCAGAATTCAGGCCTCGGTCTCTCGATCTCCAAGCACATCATCGAGGCCCATGGCGGACGCATCTGGGTGGAGAACCGCCAGCGCGCCGCGACCGGCGCCGACGAACCGCCCACCGTCCTCGGGGCCCGCTTCATCGTGCACCTGCCGGCGACGTGATGACCGCCGACGCTCCGACCGTGCACGCTTCGGCCGTGCTGGCCGGCGCCCGCGCCGTGCTGATCCGCGGCGGCGCCGGATCCGGCAAATCGAAGCTGGCGCTCGCGCTGATCGACGCCGCGCAAACGGGAATGCTGGCGTTCGCGCGCCTGGTTGGAGACGATCGCGTTCACCTCGAGCCGCGCCACGGGCGCCTGCTGGTGAAGCCGGCGGCATCGCTGGCGGGATTGATCGAGGTGCGCGGGCTCGGCATCCGGCGGCTCGATCATGAGCCGGTTGCGGTCGTCGGCCTGGTGGTCGACCTCGCGGCGGACGATGCCGAGCGGCTGCCGGAAGGCGCCGAGACGGTGGTTTGCGGTATTCTCCTGCCGCGACTCGCGGTCGCGGGCGGCGCGGAAGCCCTGTCTGCGGTGCTCGCCGCCCTGCGTTTTCCCGCCGGCGACATTAAACCTCCGTCATGATCCTTGCAGCCAAGCCCGGCGGCACAAAAGTAACGGCAGCGCGGGCACGCTCCGACCCCCGATTTCGGCCCCGGGAGCGTTGCAAGGGCGCCTCCTTATTGCGATGCAGCAACACTCCCAAACTCCTGGAAAGGCCCTTGCGCGCGGCCTTCGGATGGTCATGATGGCCCCCTTTCGTGCGGTGCAACCGGGGACGCGCCGGCGGGGGCTTCCATGATCGGTCTCGTACTCGTCACGCACGGGCGCCTCGCCGTCGAGTTTCGCTCGGCGCTCGAACACGTGGTCGGTCCGCAGACCCAGATCGAGGCGGTGACTATCGGCCCCGACGATGACGTGGAACAACGCCGCAAGGACATCATCGAAGCGGTCAAGCGCGTGGACAGCGGCGAAGGGGTGGCGATCCTGACCGACATGTTCGGCGGCACGCCATCCAACCTCGCGATCTCGGTCATGGGCCGCCCTAAGGTCGAGGTGCTTGCCGGCATTAATCTTCCGATGCTGGTCAAGCTCGCCAAAGTGCGCGATGAATGTCCGCTGACCGAGGCGGTGGCGGCTGCCCAGGATTCCGGCCGCAAATACATCACGATCGCCAGTCGCGTCCTCACCGGCAAATGAGCGAACCCAGCGGCGTGAACAGCTCCCCCTCCGGCGATCGCCTCTCCGAGGAGGCGCCCATTACCCGCGTGGTCCAGATCTGCAACAAGAAGGGCTTGCATGCGCGCGCGTCGGCCAAGTTCGTGCAGATAGTGGAGAAGTTCGACGCCGACGTGAAGGTGAAGCGCGGCAGCGAGGTGGTCGGCGGCACCTCCATCATGGGCCTGATGATGCTGGCGGCCGGTCCCGGCACGTCGATCACGATCGAAGCGAGCGGAAGCCAGGCGGCGGAGGTGGTGGACGCCCTCGCCGCGTTGGTGAGCGGTCGGTTCACCGAAGAGGAGTAGCGCTCAGGCGTGGGGCGCGCGCCGGGGTGGCTCCTTCCGATCAAGCCACGTCTCTTGTCGCCGCTGCCGTTTCCGTTGCCAGAATTTTCGCAGCCAGCCGCAGATCGGCGACGAAACGCGCGTATTCCCGTTTCTTGTCGGCGGCGTCCTGGATGCGCAGCAGGAACGAGGGGTGGATAGTGACCAAGGCTGCGGCGCCGTCGGGCAATTGCAACACGCGCCCGCGCAGCTTGGTGACTGTGACCGGCCGGCCGAACAGGCTGCGCGCCGCCGTCGCGCCGAGCGCGACGATGACCGCCGGCTTCACCATCGCCCTTTCCAGGTCGAGCCAGATCTTGCAGCGCTCGATTTCGTAGGCGTTGGGACGTTTGTGCAGGCGCCGCTTGCCGCGCATCTCATGCTTGAAATGCTTCACTGCGTTGGTGACAAAGACCTCCGTGCGCGGGATCTGCGCCTCCGCCAGGGCGTGGTCGAGGACTTGGCCGGCGGGCCCGACAAACGGCTTGCCGGCGAGGTCTTCCTTGTCGCCGGGCTGCTCCCCCACCAGCATGAGCTGAGCGCGCCGGCGTCCTTCGCCCGGAACGGCCTGGGTTGCATCCTTATAAAGCGGACAACGCCTGCACGCGTTCTCGGCTCTGGCCAGCTCCGCCAGCGACCTGGTGGACGGAACAACATCGAGCTCGAGCTGGGACGTCTGCGGCACCGGGGCACTCCCAACAGGCGACATTTGATGATCAACGCGTGGTCGCCCCGGCGGTTCGAGCGGCCGCGGCGCGGCCCTTTCAGAGCACATAAAGAAATCTTTATATCGTTATTGCAGGGTGCCTGGGGCCCTGCTATAGCCACGGTTAACCCGGCGTGCCGCCTGGCCCGTCCGCCTTCCCAGCCATCAAGGACCGTCATGAACGCTGCATCGAACGCCGCCAAGAGAGTTGCTTCCCCGAGCAAGACTGCTGCCTCCGCGAATCCCGACTACGTGATCAAGGACATCGGCCTGGCCGAATGGGGTCGCAAGGAACTTGCCATCGCCGAGACCGAGATGCCGGGATTGATGGCGACGCGCGAGGAATACGGGCCCGAGCAGCCGCTCCGCGGGGCGCGGATCTGCGGTTCGCTGCACATGACCATCCAGACCGCGGTGCTGATCGACACGCTCAAGGCGCTCGGCGCCGACGTGCGCTGGGCTTCGTGCAACATCTATTCGACTCAGGATCACGCCGCCGCCGCCGTCGCCGCCAGCGGCACGCCGGTGTTCGCCGTCAAAGGCGAGACGCTCAAGGACTACTGGGACTATCAGCATCGCATCTTCGAATGGGGTGACGGCGGCACGCCGAACATGATCCTCGACGACGGCGGCGATGCCACGCTCCTGATCCACCTCGGCCAGCGCGCCGAGCAGGGCGAAACCGCCTTGATCAGCAAGCCGACCAACGAGGAAGAGGAAGTCCTGTTCGCGGCCATCAAGCAGCGGCTCAAGGACAAGCCCGGCTGGTACACCAAGAATGCCGAGACCATCCGCGGCGTGACCGAGGAAACCACGACCGGCGTGCACCGGCTCTACGAAATGCAGAAGAAGGGCACGCTGCTCTGGCCTGCGATCAACGTCAACGACAGCGTGACCAAGTCGAAGTTCGACAATCTCTATGGCTGCCGCGAGTCGCTGGTCGACGGCATTCGCCGCGGCACCGACGTGATGATGGCCGGGAAGGTCGCCATGGTTGCGGGCTTCGGCGACGTCGGCAAGGGCTCGGCCGCTTCGCTGCGGCAGGCCGGCTGCCGCGTGCTCGTCTCCGAGATCGACCCGATCTGCGCGCTGCAGGCGGCGATGGAAGGCTACGAGGTCACGACCATGGAGGACGCCGCACCGCGCGCCGACATTTTCGTGACCGCGACCGGCAATCTCGACGTCATCACCATCGAGCACATGCGCAAGATGAAGGATCGGGCGATCGTCGCCAATATCGGCCACTTCGACAGCGAGATTCAGGTCGCGGCGCTGAAGAATCTGAAATGGCACAATGTCAAGCCGCAGGTCGACGAGATCGAGTTCCCCGACAAGAAGCGCATCATTCTTCTCTCTGAAGGCCGGCTGGTGAATCTCGGCAATGCCATGGGCCATCCGAGCTTCGTGATGTCGGCTTCCTTCACCAACCAGACGCTGGCGCAAATCGAGTTGTGGACCAATCCGAAGAAGTACGAGAAGAAGGTTTACACGCTGCCGAAGCACCTCGACGAGAAGGTCGCGCGGCTCCACCTCGCCAAGATCGGCGCCAAGCTCTCGAAAATGTCGGACAAGCAGGCGACCTATATCGGTTTGCCGGTCGAGGGCCCGTACAAGCCTGATCATTACCGCTACTGAGGGTGCGCAAACGTTCGCGCCTGCGTTGACCCGGCGCCCGCACGTTGGCCGGTTCTCGCCCTGACACCCTGCCGGGGGCGAAATCGCATTGCATGGCGATTTCGCTCCTCTTGCACGCTTTTCCCTTCCGCAGGCACGCTGACGTCGTGTGTGCGCAAGTTCGATTTCGTGCCTCGCGCCTCCTTCCACTTTCGCAGTACGCATCCTAGCCTTGCGCGTCAGTGAAGCGCAGCAGGGAGCCAGCGGTGGCACGTCGCATTCTCCTCGCCGTCATTCTTCTGGCGGCCGTCATCGTCGTCGTTCGCCTGGCCATGGTGGCCCGCGATTTCGACACGGTCGTCGCCGGCGCCAGATTCGAGGCCGCGCGCGACAATCACACCGAGTTGCGCGCTTTCCTGCGCCGCATGCCGAAGGGCGGAGACCTCCACACCCACTTGTCCGGAGCCGTCTATGCCGAGCGCTTCATCGCGTGGGCGGCACAGCAAAATCTCTGCGCGGACCCTGAGCACGTCCTGCTGTCGAAGCCGCGCTGCGACCTCCCGGGAGACGTGTCCGCGGCCGACGCCATGCACGATCAGAAGCTCTATGATCAGCTGGTCAACGCCTTCTCAACGCGCTCCTTCGTGCCGACCGTCGCGGTGCCGAGCGATCACGACAAATTCTTCGCCGCGTTTGACAAATTCGGCGCCGCGTCCGGCTCGCGGTTCGTCGACATGACGATCGACCAGCTCAAGCAGTACGACAGCGAGAACGTGCAGTACGTGGAGTTCATGGCGTCGTTCGCCTGCTGGAACGATCGCGACCGGTTCATCAAGGCCATGGCCGAGCAGGCTGACGATACCGGCAGGCTCCTGGCGCTGCGGGCGAACGGTCTCGATGACTGCGTCACGGCGAAACGCGACGATCTGGTGGCTTCAATCGGCAAGATCAGAAGCGAACTCGGCTGCGACCAGCAAGCAACGCGGCCGGGCTGCCGCGTCACGTTCCGCTACATCGCGCAGATCCTGCGCAACACCTCCCCCGACGACGTGTTCCTGCAGACCGCTGTCGCGGCGGCGCTGATCCGCGCCGAGCCGCAGGTGGTCGCACTCAATCTGGTTCAGTCCGAGGACAACCTGATCGCGCGCAGCGACTACACTCGCCACATGGAAATCGTCGCTTTCCTCGCGAGCGATGTGCCGGTCGCCCTGCACGCGGGCGAGCTCTGGCTCGGCGACGTTCCGCCGCCCGACCTGACCTTTCATATCCGCCAGGCCGTTGAGATCGCCCGTGCGCGCCGCATCGGCCACGGCGTCGCGCTCGCATTCGAACATGACATGGATGGCCTTCTGGCCGAGATGCGGACGCGGCCGGTCGTGGTCGAGATCAACCTCTCGAGCAACGCCATCATCCTCGGGGTCCACGGAAAGAACCATCCGCTGGCGACCTACCTTGCCGCCGGCGTGCCGGTGGTGCTCTCGACCGACGATGCCGGCGTCTCCCGCATCAATATGACCAATGAGTATTTCCGCGCCGTCCACGACCAGGGGCTCGACTACCCGACGTTGAAGGCGATCGCGCGCAACGCGTTGATCCATTCCTTTCTCGACGAGACGCAAAAGCGCAGCGAGCTGGAGCGCTTCGATCGCTCCTACATCGAATTCGAGCGATCGGTGGCGCGGCGGCAGTCGGCGGTGCAGAACCTGATCGTGCTGATCAAGGCTGCGGCTGCTCCGTTTTGAACTGACGCGCGGCGTTGCCAACGAGTTCCCCCAGCGGAGGCAGCTTGTCCGCCTGCATCGGCGGAATGGTCACGATGAGATAGCGTTCTCGGGTGCTCCCGACGCCGAGGTAGCGGCGGAATACTTCCACCTCCACCTGCATGCCGGGCAGGGAGCATCGCGCCCGTGCGATCGCGCGGTCGACGCAACGGCCCGTCGCGGGACGTTCCGGATTGCGCGCCGGGCAGACCATCACAATGCCGTCGCGACCGATACGCGCCTCCATGGCCTGGGAGACTGGGCCGTCGAACACGTGCGCCGCGACCGGGTGGCTCGGCAGATAGAACGGCACGCCGTCAGCCAGTTCCTCGAAGCCACCGAACACCTGCAATGGCCGGTCGGAGGTCTCGCGCCACAGCCGCTCAACCGGCTCCACCAGCATCGCGGAATGCGCAGTGAGGGCAGCCGGACCGGCGCGATGGATGGCGAGCGCGATCGCCGGGGCGAGCGCGATCATCAGGAACGGGAACATGACCGCCAGGGTGACGATGCCCACGGCGTCGCGGCGGCTGATCGTGATGAGCGGCGAGGACAACAGCATGACCGGCAGCAGCGTCCAGGCCGACATCGACCACAGCGACACCAGGCGCACGCCGGTGAAGGGCGCGACCAAAGCCGGCGCCAGCAGCACCGCCCAGAACGCGGCGGCGGCAAGCCGGCGCTCGGGCGCCGTCGGCCACGCCATGTCCTTGATCGCCGCGCCGCCCGGGCGGGCGGCGACGGTCAGGACGATCAAAGGGACCGCGACATAGGCGATGCTGCCTGCGACATATCCCAGCACGCTGCCCACAGTGGACATGACGGAGGACGCGCCGTGCACGACGACTGCGTAGGAGAACGGGGCGAAATCGTTGAGGATCAGCCAGAGGGCATGCGGTGCAAGCGCGAGCGCCCCGACCGCGATCGTGATCCAGGGCGCGGGCGAGCGGAAATACGCAGCGCGCCTGGGATCCGCGAGCGCCGCGACGCCGAGCCCGAGCAGCAGGAAGATCGACCAATATTTGCCGTACATGGCCAGCGCGGCCCCCAGGCCGGCGAGCGCGGCGTCGAGCGGGCGCCGGGTCTCGAACGACCGCAGGAACCAGAGCGTCGTCGCCGCCCACACCGGCATCAGCACCGTGTTCACGTTGAACTTGAGGGCGTGAAAATTGAAGAACGGCACCAAAGTGAGAAAAGCGAGTCCCACGACGCGCTTTTCGCCGTCGAGAAAGCGCGCGGACAGCCGCCATGTGATCCACAGCGCCAACCCGACATTCGCCATTGCGAGCAGGTAATAGGCCCAGTCCGTGGTGGGAAACACGGTGAACCAGGCCCGCACGACCAGCATCGCAAGCGGCGGATGCTTGGGGTAACCGAGCGCCAGCTCGCGCGCGAGCACGAACTGCTCGGACATGTCGGCGTGAATGTCCTGGCTGCCCTTGGCGAGGGCGGCGTAGAGGGTCCAGAGCCCCACATAGGCGACGAGGACGGCGACCACCGTGCGCTCCCGCCGCGCCGGGTCGGTAAGCGCATCGAGCAGCCGCTCCATCCCCGCGAGGCCGCGGCGGCCGGCGTCCGTCATGGCCGACATTTCAACGCACCTTACCCGGTTTGTCCCCCATTTGGGCGGCGAGGCTATGGCATGACGCGGCAGGGAGGTCCATATCAGGCGGAGCCGGCTGCCATCGCTTTGCCGCATCAGCCGGCCATGCTGGGTGCCCGCTTCGGAGCTGAATATGTGCCGCTGGATTGCCTATCGCGGCGAGACCATCCCGCTGGAACAATACGTGACCGCGCCCGCCCACTCCCTGGTGGTGCAGAGCCAGCGGGCGCTGGAATCGACGGCCGCCACCAACGGCGACGGCTTCGGCATGGGCTGGTACGGCCAGCACAGCGAGCCCGGGCTTTACCGCGAGGTCCGGCCGGCCTGGTCGGACGAGAATTTGCGCTATCTTTGCCGGCACATCCGCTCGCATCTCTATTTTGCCCACGTGCGCGCCTCGACCGGCACCCCGATCACGCGCCCGAACTGCCATCCCTTTGCCTGCGGCCGCTGGCTG
>JBEVIH010000146.1:0-11622 GCA_040510815.1 Xanthobacteraceae bacterium
GTGCGCGCGGTCTGTCCCGACGTCGGCGGCGCCTTCGGGTCGCGCTTCAATCTCTATCCCGAGCAGCTCGCGGTGGTGTGGGCGGCGCGTCGCCTCCGACGCCCGGTGAAGTGGACCGGCGACCGCCACGAAGCGTTCCTGACCGACTACACCGCGCGCGACGTGGTGACCAAGGCGCGGCTCGCCTTCGACCGCAAGGGGCGCATGCTCGCGCTTGCGCTCGAGCTTACCGCCAACACCGGCGCCCACACCGTCTCCTACGTTCCGCTCAGCAACGGCTACCGCGTGGCGCCGACCGTCTATGACGTGCCGATCGCCTGGGTGCGTCTGCGCGGCGTGATGACCAACACGGTGCCGACCGCGCCGTTCCGCGGCGCGGGGCGGCCGGAAGCCACCGCCGTCATGGAGCGACTGGTCGACATCGCGGCGAGGCGCCTGAAGATCGACCGGGTGGCGCTGCGGCGGCGCAACCTGATCCCCCGCCGCAAGCTGCCCCATCGCACCGCGACCGGGCTCACCTACGACAGCGGCGATTTCGCCGGCAACCTCGACCGCGCGCTCGCGACCGCCGACTGGGACGGCTTTCCGGCCCGCCGCCGGGAGGCGAAGAAGCGCGGCCGGTTGCTCGGCATCGGCGTGGTGAATTACGTCGAGACGCCGGTCGGCATGCCGCACGAGCGCGTCGCCGTGAAGGTGTCGGCCGACCGCGTCGATCTGATCGTGGGGACGCAATCGAGCGGGCAGGGCCACGAGACCAGCTTCCGCCAGGTGATGGCCGATCAGCTCGGCGTCACGCCCGATGCGGTCAATTTCATCGGCGGCGACACCGCGACGCTCGCCTCCGGCGGCGGCACCCATTCCGACCGCTCCATGCGGCTTGCCGGATCGCTGATGGTCGAGACCTCGCGGACGGTGATCGACAAGGCCCGCCGGATCGCCGCCGTCATGCTCGATGTCGCCGAAGCCGATATCTCGTTCAAGGACGGGCTGTTCGAGGCGCCGAACAGCAATCGCCGCCTGAGCGTGTTCGATATTGCCGGCGCCGTCGACGATCTTCCCTCGCTTCCCGACGATCTGCGCGGGCCGGTCGCCGCGGAGGCGACCTTCACCGGCCGCATCCCGGCCTATCCGACCGGCGCCGCGGTGTGCGAGGCCGAGGTCGATCCGGACACCGGCACCATCGAGGTCCGCCGCTATACGTCGATCGACGACGGCGGCCAGCCGATCAATCCGCTGATCCTGCACGGCCAAGTGCACGGCGGCGTGGCGCAGGGCGTCGGCCAGGCCATGCTGGAGGCGACGGTCTACGAGCCCGGCTCGGGCCAGCTTCTGTCGGCGAGCTTCCTCGACTACGGCATGCCGCGCGCCGACCACTTCCCGCATCTGGAGGTCGAGCTGACCGAGGACCCCACCAAGGGCAATGCGTTGCGCGTCAAGGGCGGCGGCGAGGCCGGCATCACGCCGAGCTCGGCGGTGCTGATCAACGCCGTGATCGACGCGCTCTCCGGCATCGGCATCGAGCACATCGACATGCCGGCGACGCCGCAGCGGGTGTGGGCGGCGATCCGCGCCGCGCGCGATAGAGTAATGGAAACGAAGGGCCGCCGATCGTGAGACGACGTGACTTCATCACCCTTCTCGGTAGCGCGGCGGCTGTCGCGGGGCCGCTCGCTGCGCGGGCACAACAGCCCGCAATGCTGGTGGTGGGGTTTCTCCGCAGCACGGCGGCGGCCGCCTCCGCCAGCTTTGTGGCCGCGTTCCGCAAAGGCCTGGGCGAGGCCGGCTTCGTCGAGGGCCAGAACATCGCCATCGAGTATCTGTGGGCGGACGATCAGCACGATCGGCTGCCGGCGCTGGCCGCCGATCTCGTCCGCCGCCAAGTGGCAGTGATCGTCGGCAACGTCGCCGTGGCGCTGGTAGCCAAGGCCGCAACGACGACCACGCCGATCGTCTTCGTGGGCGGCAGCGATCCGATCAGAACCGGCCTGGTCGCCAGCCTCAACCGGCCAGGCGGCAACATCACGGGGTGGTTTTCACGGTCGTTGATCTGACGGCCAAGCGGGTGGGGCTGCTGCACGAGCTTGTTCCCCAGGCTGCCATCATTGCCTTCCTGCTGGACCCGAACGCTCCTGAAGCCGAGCTTCAGGCGAGCGACGCCGCGGAGGCGGCGCGCGCGGTCGGCCGGCAAATCCTGATCGTGAAAGCCTCGACTGAACGCGAGTTCAGCGCCGCCTTCGCGACCATGATTCAGGCTGGCGCGGGCGCGCTGCTCGTCGGCGGCGGCCCCTTCTTCGTCGGTCAACGTCGGCAGCTGGTCGCACGGGCGAACCGTCACGCGTTGCCTGCAAGCTATGTCACGCGGGAGTACCCCGAGGCCGGCGGTCTGATGAGCTACGGACCGAGCCAGCCCGATGCCTATCGCCGCGCCGGCGTCTATGTCGGCCGGATTCTCAAGGGTGCGAATCCCGCCGAGCTGCCGGTGGAGCTGGCGACCACGTTCGATCTGGTCATCAATCTCGCAACCGCCAAGGCGCTCGGCCTCGAGATTCCGCCGATGCTGCTCGCGCGTGCCGACGAGGTGATCGAGTAGGCGAGGTCACTTTCGTCGGCGTAGCCGGCGAGCCTCGAATTCACGCAGTGCCCAGCTCCGCGGCCTTTCCCATCAGGAACTCACGATCCATCTGGAAGATGTGCGTCAGGAACTGCATGACGCATTTGATCCGCTTCAAGGAGCTTTGCTCGACGCGCACCGAAACCCAGACGTCGCGGCGTGTCGAGGCCTGCTCCGGGATCACCTGCGCCAGGCCATCGACGCCGGCGGCGACGAAGGTCGGCAGCATCACGATGCCCGCGCCCGCGACGGCGGCGGCGCACTGGGCGATGATGCTGTTGCTGTAGAAGCTCACCTTCGGCGATTGCACGACGTCGTTCAGCCACCGCACGGCGTCGATCTCGAGCAGGTCTTCGATGTAGTCGACGAAGATATGATCGGCCAGGTCGGCACGGCTGCGCGGGCGCCCATGCGCGCGCGCATATTCCTCCGAGCAATACAAGAACAGCGCGAACTCGGCGATTTTCTTGCTCGAGAGGCCCGGCAGGCGCGGATTGAAGAAGCTCAGGAAGATGTCGGCTTCCTTGCGCGACAGATCGACCGGCTGGGGAATGCTGACCAGCTCGATCTTGACGGTGGGCGCGAAACGCTCGAGCAGCGGAACTCGTCTTGCGACATAGCGGCTGGCGATCCCCTCCATGGTGGCGATGCGGACGATCTGGGTTGTGGTGCCGGTGCCGACGATCGCGTCTTCCAGCGAGTTGGCGTGCGTTTCCATGTGCTCGATGTGCCGCAGCACGTCCTGCACGCCGTCGCGCAGGACGATGCCGCGCTGGGTCCGGTCGAGCAGCTTGACCGAGAGTAGATTTTCCAGCTTGCCGATGCGGCGGCAGACGGTGGAGTGATCGAGGTTGAGGCGCTTGGCGGCGGCATGGACGCTGCCCTGGCGGGCGACCTCCAGAAACACCCTGAGATCATCCCATTTGACGACGTCTCGGTTCATCCGGCCTTCCCATCGGCACTGCGGCCGAGCCTGCGGACCCTCCGGCCGGCGAACCATAACGCACGCCCGCACCAAGGTCAGTGACGACAAATAAGCACAGCACGGTGCACAAAAACCAGTGTGGGTTGCAGGCCGCCGCCCTTAACCTGTACGAGGGAGGCGCCCGATGACCGGCCGTGCTCGATGAGACGACGATGCAGGTATTGAATACCGACGTGGCGATCGTCGGCGGCGGGGCGGCCGGCTGCTATGCGGCGCTCAACCTCCATCGCGCCGGCCACAAGGCCGTCATCGTCTGCAAGGGACTGGTCGGCAAGAGCGGCGCCTCGATCTTTGCCGGCAACCTGGTGCTGTCGGGCCGCGCGCTCGGCAACACCGAGGAGCAGGCGCGCAGCACAGCCGAGTTCCTCATCAAGTATCACAACCAGTTCCTGATCGATCAGCGCTGGGCGCGGCGATGCGGCCAGTGGATCGAGAACGTCTACTATCCGGAGCTCGAGGAGGCGGGGCTGTACCTGCGGCGCGACGAGCAAGGCCATGTCGTCACCAGCCCGGGCAAGATCAGAAGCGTGGCGGCGAACGTGCAGGGCAATTCCGGCGTGCCGTTCATGGATCTGCGCCGCAAGCAGGTGATCAGGGCGCAAATCCCGCGGCTCGAGGAGACCGCCGTGACGGCGCTCCTGCGCAAGCCCGACGGGTCGGTCGGCGGCGTGTTCGGGCTCGACGTCATCAGCGGCGACTACGTGGTGGTGCTCGCCCGCGCCGTGATCCTGGCGACCGGCTATTCCGATCGCCTGCATGCCCGCTCGACCGGCACCCGCGAGATGTCCGGCGACGGCATCGCCATGGCCTGGCGCGTCGGCGCCGCGATGGCGAACCTGGAAATGCAGTGGTGGCACACCAACGACATCGCCGATCCGCCGGCATGGCAGCGCATGCAGGTCTATCCGAACCCGATGCTCGGCTCGGACAAGTCGGCGCGCATGGTGAACTCGGCCGGCGAGGAATTCTTCAACCAGCAGCAGGACGACCCGCTCGCCTATGGGCCCTACACGGTCCAGCTCAAGGCGCTCGCCCGCCAGGTGCACGCCGGCAAGGCGCGCTACGACGGCGGCTATTTCGCCGGCTTCGATCACTGCGACCCGCGCGAGGTCGACGCCTACACGACCTACGGAAAGAGCTACCGCCAGCTCGGGCTGCGCTTTCCCGAGGAGCTGGTCGAGACCGCGGTCACCGCGCACTACCGGCAGGGCGGCATCGACGTCGATACCGGGACGATGCGGTCGTCGGTGCCCGGCCTCTACGTGGCGGGCGGGCTGGGCGGACACAGCAACGGGTTGATCGGGCTTGCGACCTACGACGGCAAGGTGGCGGCGGACGGCGTCGCGGCCGACCTTGCGCGGCTGCCGCCTTGCGATCTGCCGGATGCCGAGATCGAGCGCGAGCGCCGCCGGCTCGAGGAGCTGCGGGTGTCGCGCGCCGACGGTATCGCGCCCGCGCAGGTGAAGGAGCGCGTCCGCGCGATGATGTGGGAGAAGGTCGGGGTCGAGAAGAGCGCCGCGAGCCTCACGTCGGCGCTCGAAGACATCGCGGAGATTCGGTTGACGCTGTTGCCGCGGCTGAGCGTCAAGCGGACGGCAAGAGGTACGAACTACGAATGGCTCGACGCCATCGACGTGATCAACATGGTCGACGCCTGCGAGCTGATCATCCAGTCCTCGCTCGAGCGCAAGGAAAGCCGCGGTCCTTTCATGCGCCGCGATTTCCCGATGCAGGACAACGAGCGCTGGCTCGTCGCCAATGTCATGCAGCGGACCGAAAACGGATTTCGCTTCGAGCAACGCCCCTATGAGCTGCCGTTCTTCCAGCCCGGCTTCATCACCCGGAGCAATCTGGAGGTGGCGTGGTGAGCGACGTTTCCGTCATCGGTCCCTCTCCGCTTCCCATCGGGGACGCGCGCCGGCTCGGCCAGGTCGAGCAACACGATACGCTCGCGGCGCGCAATTCCCGGCTCGCGATCGGCGACCTGCTGACGGTGCGGGTTCGCCGTTTTGACGGAACGGTGGAGCTGCAGGAATTCCAGGTTCCCTATCGCAAATGGATGCGCGTGCTCGACGCGCTCAACTGGATCGCCGACAACCGTGCTAGCGATCTCGCCTATCGCTGGTTCTGCGGCTCCAAGATGTGCGGCACCTGCGCGGTACGGATGAACGGCCGCGAGGTGCTGGCTTGCTGGGAGGCGGTCGAGCCGCAGATGACGCTCGAGCCGTTGCGCAACCTGCCGGTCGTCCGTGATCTTCTGGTCGATCGCGCGCCGTTCGAGCGCAAGTTGGCCGAGCTCGAGCCTTGGCTCGAGCGGCGAGCGCCGTATCCCGGCTTTCCCGAACCGCTCTCCCACAAGGACATGAAGGACGCCTCCAAGGCGCTCGATTGCATCGGATGCATGTGCTGCTACTCGGCCTGCCCGGTAATCGGGCTGGGCGACCTCACTAACTTCGCCGGCCCGGCGCCGCTCGTGCAGCTCGGCCAGACCGCGCTCGATCCGCGCAACCACGATGTGCATTCGCTGGCGCGAACCGGGATCTTCCATTGCGTCTCCTGCTACAAGTGCGAGGAGGTCTGCCCGGCGAGCATTCCAATCGTCAGCCGGGTGATCGAGCCGCTGAAAGCCAAGGCGGCGGCGCTGCTCCCCAAGATGGCGAAGCACCCGCGGGCGCTGCGCGCGGTCGTCGCGCTGCGCGGACGCGTCGATCCGAGCGCGCTGGTGCTGCGCGTGCAGGGCTGGCGGGTGCTCGCCAATCTGCCGCGGGCGCTGCGGCTGCTCGTGCGCGGCAAGATCGATCCGATCAAGACCTTGCTGCGGCGCAAGACGTCCGCGGCTGCTGCGGCCGCCCGCCTGCTCGAAGGGAAAGGCCGCCGATGAAATTCGCCTATTATCCGGGGTGCTCCGCGCGCTCGACCTGCGCCGAGCTCAACGAGGCCACCCACAACGTGGCGGCCAAGCTCGGGCTTGCGCTCACGCAGCTCGACTCGGCGACCTGCACCGGCGCACGCGAGCTGCGCGCCATCGATCCGGTCGGCTTCCACACCCTCAATGTGCGCATCCTGGCGCTGGCCGAGCGCGAAGAGTTGCCGCTGATGACCATCTGCAACACCTGCACGCTCAACCTGCTCGACGCCCACGCCGCCTTCGTCGCCGAGCCGGAGCTGGCCGCGGAGGTCAATGCGCGGCTTGCCGAAGAGGGCCTGCATTACAGCGGACGAACCCGCATCAGCCACTTCCTCTGGGTGCTGTACGAGGACATCGGCATCGAGCGGTTGCGCCGGCTGGTGGTCAATCCGCTCACCGGGCTCACGGTCGCGGCCTTCTACGGCTGTCACATCACGCGCCCGCCGGCGCGCTATGGCTTCGTCGACTCGCGCAACAACGTCGCGCTGGAACGGCTGGCCGAGATCCTCGGCTGCCGGCCGATCGACTACAGCGGGCGCACCGAGTGCTGCGGCTTCCACACCGCCGCCCACGACGAGCGGGTCGCCATCAAGCTCACCGGGCAGCACATCAAGTCGGCCAAGAGCAACGGCGCCCGGACCATGGTGACGCCGTGCCCGCTCTGCCACACGGTACTCGACGGCTTCCAGCGGGAAATCGAGAAGGACATGGGCGAGAAGCTCGACATGCCGGTCCTGCATCTGCCGCAGCTCGTCGGGCTCGCCCTCGGGCTCACGCCCGAGGAGCTGCGCCTCGACCGGCACATGGTGAAAACGCAGGCGATTGCGTCAATTGCGGGCGCGTGACTGACAAGGAACGATGGGGGCAGCGCGAAAGGCCCGCAGGGCCGTGGCATGGAATTTGAAAGGTCGACTTAAGGCACACGGAGGACAATTTTGCACACCGCGTTGCAATTTTGCGTAGTGCGGCCAATCCGCCGCCGGATTGACTCTTTTGGCATGTGGGCCGACCCTTTGCGGGGGCCGTCCCGAAACCGTCATCGCTCGGATCACTAGCGTACGATGGACAAGCTGCTGCTGCTCGCGATGAACGGCCTGATCTGGGGCCTGATCATCGCCCTCATCGCGCTTGGCCTGGCCATCATCTTCGGCCTGCTCGACATCATCAACTTGGCGCACGGCGACTTCTTCATGGTCGGGACCGTGCTGGCGTGGGCGACACTGCAATCGACCGGCAATTTCTGGCTGGCATTCATCGTCGCGCCGCTCATCGGTTTCATCCTGGGTGCGCTCATCCAGCGCTCGATCATCCAGCCCATCCACAATGTCGCCGCGCTCTCGATCGTGGCGACGTTCGGCTTGTCGCTGATCCTGCAGGAGAGCGTGCGCATGACCTTCGGGCCGACGCCGCGCCGCATCCTGCCGCCGATCCAGGGCACCTTCCCGATATTCGGCATCGACTACGAGATCTATCGCCTGTTCGCCGCCGCGGTGGCGATCGCCGCCCTGGTCGGCTTCTTCCTGTTCCTGCACAAGACCAAGCTCGGCACCTGGATGCGCGCGGTCCGCCACGATCGCGACACCGCCGTCGCCATGGGCATCCCGGCGCAACGTGTCTACGTGCTCACCTTCGCGATCGGCTTCGCGCTCGCCGCCGTCGGCGGGGTGGTGGCGGCGCCGATCACCACCGTCGAGTTTCGCGGCGGCGTCGACATCCTGCCGTTCTGCTTCATGGCGGTGATCATCGGCGGCCTCGGCAACCTGCCCGGCACCGCGGCGGCCGCCGTTCTGCTCGCCTTCATGGAAGGCGTCATCCAGAGCTTCGCCGATCCGACGGTCGCGCGCATCGCCTCGCTGGTGCTGATGAGCGCCGTCCTGCTGCTGCGGCCGCAAGGCCTGTTCAAGGGACTGACGCGATGACGCCGGCGGTGACGATCGAGCGGGGCGTCATGGTCGCGTTCGCGGCGTTCCTGATCGCGGTGCCGTGGCTGATCCCAGCGGTGACCAGCAGCTTCTGGGTGAGCGTGATCGCCGAGATCTTGATCTGGTCGCTGTTCGCGGCGAGCGTCAACCTGCTGTTCGGCTATGTCGGCCTGCTCTCGTTCGGCCAGGCGCTCTATTTCGGCTTCGGCATGTATGGCGTCGCGATCGGCATCGAGAATCTCGGGCTGTCGTTCTGGCCGGCATTCGGCCTCGGCATCGTGGCGTCGATGGCGATGGCGCTGGTCACCGGGATCTTCGCGGTGCGGTTGACCTGGCACTACTTCGCCATCATCACGGTGGTGTTCTCGCTGATCTTCTATTTCCTGGCGTTGACCAACAAATGGCTGACCGGCGGCGACGACGGCATCAATTTCGCCTTGCCGCCGACGTTCTCGTTCGGCGGCATGCGGTGGAGCTTCACCGACGCGACCTTCCAGTACTTTTTCATCCTGGCGACCGTGGCGATCTGTTTCTGGCTGATGCACCGCCTGATCGGCAGCCCGCTCGGCAAGGCGTTCCTCGCCATCCGCGACAACGACGTGCGCGCCTCGTTGATCGGCCTGAACGTCTATCTGCTGCGGCTGATCGCATTCGTGCTCGCCGGCTTCCTCGCCGGGGTGGCGGGCGCGCTGTTTGCCTTCTTCGGCCGCTACGCCTCGGCGTCCTACATGTTCTACCACGTGTCGGGCGAAGCGGTGGTGTGGGCGATCGTCGGCGGCGCCGGCACGCTGCTCGGGCCCATCGTCGGCACCAGCATCTTCATCATCGTGCGCGAGATCGTCTCGACCCATTGGGAGCACCACGCACTGATCGTCGGCGTCGTCGCCATCCTGGTGGTGATCTTCGCGCCCAAGGGCATCGTCGGATTGTGGCGTGAATGGCTGGTTCGGCTGACCGAGCGCGAGCCCGCGGCCACGGTCGAAACCAAATTGCGGACCGAGCCATGAGCGAGCCGGTCCTGCGAACCGAAAGATTGACCAAGCGTTTCGGCGGCTTGACCGCCGTCGACAATCTCAGCTTCAGCCTCGCCGGCGGTCGGCTCCATGCCATCATCGGCCCGAACGGCGCCGGCAAGACGACGCTCTTCAACCTGATTTCCGGCCTGCTCACGCCCGACGCCGGCCAGGTGTTTTTTCTCGGCCGCGAGATCACCGGGCTCAAGCCGCACCAGATCAGCCGGCTCGGCGTCAAGCGCACGCTGCAAATCAAGAGCGTGTTCCCGCAGCTTTCGGTGGCGGAGAATCTGTGGATCACCGGCCATGCCGGGCAGCGTTTCCTCAATCCGTTCCGTCCGGCCGCGCGCGATCGCGGCACCGCCGAGAAGGTCGAGCGCACGCTCGAGCAGATCGGGCTCGCCGCGCTCGCCAAGCGCCAGGCCGGCACGCTGTCCTATGGCGACGTCGCGCTCCTCGAAATCGGCATGGCGCTCATTTCGGCGCCGCGACTCCTGCTGCTCGACGAGCCCACCTGCGGCATGAGCCCGGCCGAGACCGAGCGCGCGGTCGGCAAGATCCGCGAGCTCGCGCAATCGATCGACATCGTGATCATCGAGCACGACATGGAGGTCGTGTTCGAGATCGCCGACGACATTACGGTGATGGCGCAGGGGGCGATCCTTGCCTCCGGCGACCCGCAGGTGATCGCCGCCGACGAGCGCGTGCGCGAGGCCTATCTCGGCCGCCCCGAGGACGAGGACTACGTCGAGGAGGCCGCGCATGCTTAGGCTCGACGACGTCCACGTCCATATCGGCAAGCTGCACATCCTGCAGGGCGTGAACCTCGAGGTGAAGCCCGGCGAATGCGCGGCGCTGCTCGGACGCAACGGCGTCGGCAAGACCACGACGTTACGCGCGATCATGGGGCTCGCGCCGCGCACCCGCGGCACCGTCGAGTTCGACGGGATCGACCTCTCCCGCTGCCCGGCGCATGAGGTGCCGCGCAAGGGCATCGGCTATGTGCCGCAGGGACGCGGAATCTTTCCCAACCTGACGGTGCTGGAAAACCTCAATATCGGGCTTCCCGGCAAGCGCGATCCCGAGCGCGAACAGTACGTGTTCGGATGCTTTCCTCGCCTCAAGGAGCGTCTCAAGCAATCGGGCAACACGCTCTCGGGCGGCGAGCAACAGATGCTGGCGATCGCCCGCTGCCTGATGATGCGCCCCAAGCTGATCATCCTCGACGAGCCGACCGAAGGCATCATGCCGCGGCTCGTCTCGCAGATCCGGCGCGAAATTCACCGCATCAGCCAGAGCGGCGTCTCGATCCTGCTGGTGGAGCAGAACGTCGAGACCGCGCTCAAGCTGTGCCCGCGCGTGTTCCTGATGGAGAAGGGCACCATCGTCTACAGCGGCGCCTCGCACGATCTCAAGTCGCAGCCCGAGACCGTGCATCGCTATCTGGGCGTGTCCCGCTAGCCGGCGCCGCTGCTATCCAGAGAGGAGAAGGCCATGAGACAGAGAAAGATTTCCCGCCGCAGCTTCCTGGAGACCGCGCTTGCCGGCGGGACGGCCGGCGTCGCGAGCCTCACCATCACCAAGGACCTGTTCGCGCAGACGTCGGGCCCGATCGTGATCGGGCACCATTGCGATCTGACCGGCGTGATCTCCTCGTGGGGCTTCTGGCACGACAAGTGCGCCAAGGCGGCCATCGACGTCATCAACAAGGGCGGCGGCATCGCCGGCCGTAAGGTCGAGCTGGTCACCGAGGACACCGAGTCGAATCCGGCGCCCGGCGCCCGCAAGCTGCGCAACCTCATTCAGCGCGGCAACGCCGAGTTCATCGTCGGCTCGGTGCATTCCGGCGTGATGCTGGCGGCGCTGCCGATCGCCAGCGAGCTCAAGACCCCGTATTTCTCGACCGGCGAAGCCACCGAGGTGACCGGCTCGAAGGGGACCCGCTTCTCGTTCCGCACCGGCACCGACACCTATTCGATCGCCGCCGCCAGCATGCCCTGGTGCGTCGGCAACCTCGGCAAGGTCTGGTCGATCATCTACGCCGATTACGCCTGGGGCCAGAGCACCAATCAGGAATCGAAGCTGTTCATCGAGAAGGCGGGCGGCAAGGTGCTGACCAGCATTCCGGTGCCGCTCGACACCAAGGACTTCGTGCCCTACCTGGCGCAGATCCCGGCCGATTC
>JBEVIH010000147.1:0-23602 GCA_040510815.1 Xanthobacteraceae bacterium
TAGCGCAGCATCCACAGCGGCGACAGCAGGAACGCCCAGAAATAGAAGCCGTCGCGCACGAACACGAACCGCACCGGATCGGGGGCGTCCTCGTTCGCGCGTGGCGGCGGCTCGTGCACGGTGTAGATGGACATTGCTGTTACCTGCCTTCTCGTCTCACGTCGCGGCCACCGGGACCGTCTCAGCCGCCGAGCGTGCCTTTGGTCGACGGGATTTCGTCCGCGGCGCGCGCATCGATCGCAACCGCCGCCCGCAGCGCCCGCGCCAGGCCCTTGAAGCACGATTCGGCGATGTGGTGGTCGTTGGTGCCGTAGAGCGTTTCCAGGTGCAGCGTCATGCCGCTGTTCATCGCAAAGGCCTGGAACCATTCCTGCACCAGCTCGGTATCGAAGGTGCCGACCTTGTCGCGCACGAACTCGGCCTTGAACACCAGGAACGGCCGTCCGGAAATGTCGATCGCCACGCGCGTGAGCGCCTCGTCCATAGGCACATGGACATCCGCATAGCGGGTGATGCCCTTCATGTCGCCGAGCGCCTGCTTGACCGCCTGGCCGAGCGCGATGCCGACGTCCTCGGTGGTGTGGTGGTGGTCGATGTGCAGGTCGCCTTTCGCCTTCACGGTGACGTCGATGCGCGAATGGCGCGCCAGCAGATCGAGCATGTGGTCGAGGAAGCCGATCCCGGTCGCAATCGACGACGCGCCGGTGCCGTCGAGATCGACGGCGACCTCGACTTGGGTCTCCTTGGTGGCGCGCTTGACCGAGCCTTTGCGCATGAATCAGGTCGCTTTCCTTGAGCCGCCCGCCTTTTATCAGGCGACGTTTCGCGATGCTACCTCGGGCTTGCCAGCGCGATCGGCGAAGGCGCCTGGCTGCAGCATCCTGCGGGGCCGCAACGTTGACACCTGGCCGCCTTTACGATCAAACACAGGCCCGGTAAATGACCGCTGATCGGGCGCCGGCGGCGCGACCAACCGGGGACACGTTGTCGAGTTACCTCCCGGCCATGCGTTTATCCACACGAGCGGCCGACATCGCCGTAGCGGCCGCGATCATTCTGCTTGCGCTCGCGATCAGTCCGATCGGAATTCGCTTCGTCACCGGACGGCTCGATCTTCCCCTGCGCGTCAACGTCGTGAGTCTGACGTTCGATGCTTTCCTTCTGATCCTTGCCGTGACCATCGTCGCCCGCGGTCGTGCGCGGCAGATTCTATTCTATCCGCTGGCTTGCAGCCTTGTATTGGCCGCTGTCGCGGCAGTCGAAGCCGGTGCACAGGCGATTCGCCTGTCGGACCGCATCGCACCGCTCGAGGACACCTCGACATTGCTGCACGGCAATCGGTGGCCGCCACAGCTGATGAGCGGCGAGCGCTTCGTCGAACCGGATGGACTGAGACTTTACCGCCCCTTGCGCGGCAACGAGATCTCGATCAACGACCTCGGCCTGAGAACGGCGCCACCGACGCCGAAGCGGCCGGGCGAATGGCGCATTGCGGTGACCGGGGGCTCATCCGCGTGGGGCTGGCGCATCCTGGACGCCGATACGATCGCGGTCCAATTGCAGCAGGCGCTGCATCGCCAGGGACATCCCAACATCGTTGTCTACAATTTCGGAATAGAGGTCGCCGCGATGGCCGAGGAACTGGCCCTGCTGCGCCGCTTCCGCGACCTCTACTCCATCGACCAAGCCGTTTTTTATACCGGCGGCAACGATGCAATCCTCCATTACCTGCGTGCGGCAACGCCTCAGCGCCCGCACTTGGTTGGAGGCCCGCATGCGTTCGAATTGATCAAGGTCGCCCATCGCCTCTCCGCCAAATTCCTGGCGCCGGACGCCGCCTTGCTGGACAAGATGGACAACGAGGTCCTGCCGCGGCTTGCGCGCACGAACTCCTTGCGCAGCGGGATTGACGCCGCCACCGCCTATTGCCGCACGGCTGCGATGCGCTGCGACTTCATGTTGCAGCCCATGTTGTTGACGCGCCGGACCCCCATCGGTCCGGAAGTTGCGATCACGCAGACGCTCAAGCAGTTCCATCCGCGCTACGACGCCCTCATCGCCACCCTCTATCGCAGCGCTCACGCGTTTGGCCCGAATGTCCACGATCTGTCGGGGCTTTTCGACGGGTCAGCCGGTCCGGTTTTTGTCGATGCGATACATACCAATGAAGCGGGTTATCGGCTCGCCGCCGAACGCATTGCCGCCATCATAGCTCCCGGCCTTCAGTGAGGCTCGACAGCCCACGCGTGATGGCGCTATTTGAACCGGCGGCCGCCGTCCCTACATGACCGCAGGCTGATAATGGCGAACCGAACGTGCGCCGCATGAATGGCCCGACCGACCTCTGGCATGGCACCACCATCCTGACCGTCCGCAAGGGCGGGACGGTTGCGATCGGCGGCGACGGCCAGGTCACGATCGGCCAGACCATCGTCAAGGCCAACGCCAAGAAGGTGCGCCGGCTCGGCAAAGGCGACGTGATCGGCGGCTTCGCCGGCGCCACCGCCGACGCGTTCACGCTGTTCGAGCGGCTCGAGGCCAAGCTCGAGCAGTATCCCGGCCAGCTCACCCGCGCCGCCGTCGAGCTCGCCAAGGACTGGCGCACTGACCGCTATCTGCGCCGGCTCGAAGCCATGATGATCGTCGCCGACGCCCAGGTGTCGCTGGTGTTGACCGGCACCGGCGACGTGCTGGAGCCGGAAGCCGGCGTGGTGGGCATCGGCTCGGGCGGCAACTATGCGCTCGCCGCCGCCCGCGCGCTGATCGACGGGCCGCTCGACGCCGAGGCGATCGTGCGCCGCTCGCTCGACATTGCCGCCGACATCTGCGTCTACACCAACCGCAACGTCACGATAGAGAAGCTTTGATGCTTCGACCGAACGATCTCGACGCTGCGGCAGCCGCATGAGCACCGTTCCGGGCGACACGAGTCTGCGCGCGCCGGACGAGCGGCCGGGGTGGGCTGCGGGCGTTCCGCCCTGGGCCTATGTCCTGATCATTCCGGCGATGCTCGCGCTCGAGGCGGGCATTCTGCTCGCGATGGGACGCCTGCCGATTTGCGCCTGCGCCACGGTCAAGCTCTGGCACGGCGTGGTCAACAGCTCGGAGAACTCCCAGCACATCTTCGACTGGTACAGCTTCACCCATGTCATCCACGGCTTCGGCCTCTACCTGTTCGGGCAGCTGTTGCTGCCGCGCGCCTCGTTCGGGCTGCGGCTGGTGCTCGCGGTCGCGATCGAAGGCGGATGGGAGATCCTGGAGAACAGCAATCTCGTCATCGAGCGCTACCGCGCCGGCACCATCTCGCTCAACTATTACGGCGACAGCATCGTCAACTCGGTGGCCGACACCCTGTCGATGATCTTCGGCTTCGTGCTCGCCTCACGGCTGCCGGTCTGGACGACCGTTGCGCTCGCCGTGGTGATGGAGGTCACGCTGGCATACCTGATCCGCGACAACTTGACCTTGAACATCGTCATGCTGCTGCACTCGTTCGATGCGATCAAAGCCTGGCAGGCCACGCCGCTATTGCGGTAGTCCGCCGCCGGGGCCACATACAGCGTCCATGACCGATTTTTCTCCCCGCGAAATCGTCTCCGAGCTCGACCGCTTCATCATCGGGCAAGCCGACGCCAAACGCGCGGTCGCGATCGCGCTGCGCAACCGGTGGCGGCGCCTGAAGCTCGACGAAAGATTGCGCGAGGAAGTGCTGCCGAAGAACATCCTGATGATCGGCCCGACCGGCGTCGGCAAGACCGAGATTTCGCGCCGCCTGGCGCGGCTCGCGGGTGCGCCGTTCATCAAGGTCGAAGCGACCAAGTTCACCGAAGTCGGCTATGTCGGCCGCGACGTCGAGCAGATCATACGCGATCTGCTCGAAATCGCCATCGCGCAGACGCGCGAGCGCAGGCGCAAGGACGTGCAGGCCCGCGCCCAGCAGGCCGCCGAGGAGCGCGTGCTCAACGCGCTGGTCGGCCCGGGCTCCAGTCCCGCCACCAGGGAAAGCTTTCGCAAAAAGCTGCGCGCCGGCGAGCTCAACGACAAGGAGATCGAGATCGAGGTGCAGGCGTCGGGCGGCATGCCGCTGTTCGAGATTCCCGGCATGCCGGGTGCGCAGATGGGCGCGATCTCGATCGGCGACATTTTCGGCAAGCTCGGCGGCGGCCGCACCAAGACCCGCCGCGTCACCGTCGCCGAGTCCCACGACCTGCTGATCAACGAGGAATCCGACAAGCTGCTGGACAGCGACCAGGTGGTGCAGGAATCGATCAAGGTGGTCGAGCAGAACGGCATCGTCTTCCTCGATGAGATCGACAAGATCGCCGGCCGCGAAGGCCGCGTCGGCGCCGACGTGTCGCGCGAGGGGGTGCAGCGCGATCTGTTGCCGCTGATCGAAGGCACCACGGTTTCGACCAAGCACGGCACCGTGAAAACCGACCATATCCTGTTCATCGCCTCGGGCGCCTTCCACCTGTCGAAGCCGTCCGACCTGCTGCCCGAGCTGCAGGGCCGGCTGCCGATCCGGGTCGAGCTGCGCGCGCTCACCCGCGACGATCTCCGACGCATTCTCACCGAGCCCGAGGCGTCGCTGATCAAGCAATACGTGGCGCTGATGGCGACCGAAGGCGTCACGCTCGATTTCACCGCGGACGCGATCGACGCGATCGCCGACGTGGCGGTCGCGGTCAATTCGAGCGTCGAGAATATCGGGGCGCGGCGGTTGCAGACCGTGATGGAGCGCGTGCTCGACGAGGTCTCGTTCGCGGCGCCCGACCGCTCCGGCGACACCGTGAAGATCGATGCCGACTATGTGGAGAAGCACATCGGCGATCTCGCCAAGAACACGGATTTGAGCCGGTTCATTCTTTGATCGAGGCGTCGGTATTACCCTTCAGTGCGGACGGTCGCCTGACCGCTTCCGGAATGGCGAGCCGAAACCGCAGCCCATTCCCCTTGAACGCACGCCGCGTCATAGTAGCGGCGGCAAGATCCGCCGGGAGGAATGCATGCGCCTCGGAATGTTCATGATGCCGGTCCACCCGCCGGACCGCTTGTTCTGGAGCACGCTCGAAGAGGACACCGAAAAGTCGCTGCTGGCAGATCGACTCGGGTTCGACGAGCTGTGGATGGGCGAGCATTTTTCCGCCACCACCGAGCCGATCCCCTCGCCGCTCATGTTCCTCGCCGGCCTCGTGCCGAACACCCGCAACCTCTCGTTCGGGACCGCGGTGATCAACCTGCCCAATCACCACCCGGCGATCGTCGCCGCCGAGGCCGCCCAGTTCGACCACATGAGCAAGGGCCGCTTCATGCTCGGGGTCGGGCCGGGCGGGCTGGTGTCCGACTTCGAGCTGTTCAAGAACCTCGACGTCCATGCACGCAACCGCATGGTGGCCGAGGCGATGACCTTCATCGAGCACATCTGGTCGCACGATCCGCCCTATGAGCTCAAAGGCGAGTTCTGGAATATCGCGATCAAGGACGCGATCATGCCCGAGCTCGGCGTCGGCTACATGCCGAAGCCATACCAGCAACCGCGGCCGCCGATCTCGATTTCGCTCGCCAGCCCGAGCTCGTCCTCGGCGGCGCTCGCCGCCCAGCGCGGATGGGGGATCATCTCGGCCAATATCATCCCGACCTATTCGGTGGCGTCGCACTGGACCGTCTACAGCAAGGCCTGCGCCGAGCGGGGCATCCCGGCCCGCGGCGAGAACTGGCGCGTGTCACGCAACGTCATGGTGGCGGCCTCCGACCAGGAGGCCTATGACCACGTCTTCGACGAGCAGGGCTCGAACCGGTATTTCTTCACCTATATCCGCGACGTGCTGCACCGGGTGAACATCCTGGTGATCCTCAAGCCGCGGCCCGACATGCCGGACGAGGAGGCGACGCCCGAGGTCATCCTCAAGGAATGCGTGATCTACGGCTCACCGAAGACCGTGCTCGACAAGCTGGTCGCCTTCCGCGAGCGCGTCGGCCCGTTCGGCACCCTGCTGATGACCGGCCTCGACTGGGGCGGCCCCAACGAAGGTTGGGAGCGCGAGTCCATGCGGCTGTTGGCGCACGACGTGATGCCGAAGTTCCGCCAGCACGTGCTTGCACGCGCCGCCGAGTAACCCCGCATCGCAAGGACCGCAATGCCCTCCATGAAGGCGGTCCGGCTGTTCGAGTTCGGCGGGCCCGAAAAGCTCGTCTACGGCGATCATCCGCTGCCGGACGTCGGGCCGGGCGACGTCCTGGTCAAGGTGATCGCCACCTCGGTGTCGCGCTGGGACATCAAATACCGCACCGGCGAGGTGCACGAATTCTACGGCAAGTCGACCGGACACCACGGCGGCATCCACGGCCGCAAGCCGTTCCCGATGCCGATGCAGCTCGGCCGCGACGTGGCCGGCGAGGTCGCGGCGGTCGGCACCAGCGTGACGACGCTCAAGTCGGGCGACCGCGTGCTCGGCATGACCAATCCGGAGAACACGCGCTCGCTCGCCAGCATCCGCGGGCTGGGCAATCTGTCGGGCGGCGTCGATCTCCCCGGTCACACCATGTTCGGCGGCTATGCGTAGTTCGTCTCGCGGCCGGAGAGCTACTGGATCAAGGTCACCTCCGCGCTCGATCTCGACCAGGGCGCCGCCGCCATGTGGCCGTGCGCCACCGCGCACCGCATCGTCGCCGATCGGCTGAACCTGCGGGTGAACGACAATGTCCTGATCGCCGGCGCCTCCGGCGGCATGGGCACCGCAACCATGCGGCTGGCCAAGCTCGCCGGCGCGACCGTGATCGCCACCACGCGCCACCCCGGCAAGGAGGCGAAGCTCAAGCGCGAGGGCGCCGATGTCGTGGTCGATACCAGCCGCGACGGCGCGCTCGGCATCATTCGCGACCTCACCGGCGGCGAGGGTGTCGACGCGGCGGTGGACTATACCGGCGCGCCCGAGCTGATCCGGCTCTGCATCGACGCCTTGCGGCTCGGCGGCACGCTCTGCCCGGTCGGCGGCGAGCTCAAGCAGCTGCCGTTGCGGGTGGTCGACATGGTCAGCAAGGAGCTCAACGTGCACGGAATCCGCGGCGCGACGCGCAACGATCAGCGCATCGTCGCGGAGCTGCTCGAAAAACGCCGCATCACCATGCCGATCCACGCGGTGCTGCCGCTCGCCAAGGCCGCGCAAGCGCACGCGATGCTGGAGGACGGCAAGGACCTCGTCGGCCGCATCGTGCTGCATCCGTGGGATGACTAGAGCATTTTCAGGAAAAAGCCTGCCCCGGACTTGATCCGGGGTGGGAACCGGTTTTCCGTCCGAAAATGCGACAAGCCAAGAAGCCGGAGCACATTCAGTTTCAGCGAAATTGAATGTGCTCCGAATTGACGGCCGGTCAGCCCGCGCGCGCGCGGCGCACGCGCACGTATAGCGCGCCCTCGCCGCCATGGCCGATATGGGCGTCCTCGAAGCCGACCACGTAGGGGCGGAATTCCGGCAACCGCAGCCACAGCGGCACTTGCCGTTTGAGCACGCCACGCTCGCCCGAGGCATCGCCGGCGCGGGCGCCCTTGCCGGTGATCACCAGCACGAATTTGGCGCCGTCGGACTGCGCGCGGCGCAGGAATCGCAGCAGCGCCGCGTGCGCTTCGCCTTGCGTGCGGCCGTGCAGGTCGAGGCGCGCGTCGATCGGCTCGGTGCCGCGCGCCAGGCGCTGCTTGAGGCGGCGATCGAGCGGCGCGAGCCCCGGCGCGGGCTTTGGCGCCGGCGACGGCCCGCGCGTCACCCCGGGCTCGGCGCGCGGCGAAGGCACGGCTTTGGTGCTGGGCTCGGGAGCGTCCGCGTCCCCCCGATCTGCCGCCGACCGCCTCCGCTTGAGCGGCGCGAGCGAACGGGTGACCCGGCCCCACAGCGCGCGCTCGTCGGCGGAGAGCTTGCGCCGCCGCGCGACGGTGTCGTCGCCAGTCATGATCCTGATCGTTGGCCGGCTTGCTGGCGCGTCCGCTTCGGCGGGGTCTTGGCTTCGGGCTCGGGCTTGCCGGTCTGCGCCTTCTTGTTGGCGTCCTCGGTCTTGTTCTTGTTGGCATCCTCGGTCTTAGCTTCCGATTCTGCCTTGGCGGCTTCCGGCTCCGTCTTGACCTCGTCCTCGGGAATCGGCGGCTTCTTGAGCGGCAGCGGCATCTGCCTGCCGGTCGCCACTAGGTCGAGCTCGCGCGGCAGCAGCATCACGAAACGGCCGGCATGGCGGATGCGGCCGGCGACGCGGCCGGCGTCGTTGCCGGCGCCCCAATACAGGTCGGCGCGCGCCGGTCCGATGATGGCCGAGCCGGTATCCTGCGCGATCATCAGCCGGCGGAACGGCGTGGTCGGCTTGGCGCTGGCGATCGGCAAGTTCGCCTCGATGTAGAACGGCGTGCCGTAGACGTGGATCTTGTCGACCGCGATCGAGCGCAGCGGGATGAGCGGAACGCCCTGAGCGCCGGACGGCTCGCCCTCGTTCGACAGCCCGGTGATGCGGAAGAACACGTAAGAACGGTTGGTGTGGCGCACCTCACGCGCGTCGATCGGATTGGCGCTCATCCATTCCCGGATGCGCTGCATCGACATCTCTTCGCGCGGGATCTGATTGCGCTCGATCAGCACGCGCCCGATCGACGTGTAGGGGTAGCCGTTGTGGGCGTCGTAGTTGATGCGCAGCGGCGTGCCGTCCTCGAGGATCACGCGCGCCGACCCCTGGATCGAGATCGACAATGCTTCAAACGAATCCTTCAGCCAACAAATCTCGAGCTTTTGACCGTCGAGCGCCCCATCCTCGATCGCGCCGCGGTCATGGTACGGCACGATCTCGTTGTTCTCGTTGAGGCGGCCGACCTTCACGCCCTTGTTGGGAAAGTTATCGGCACCCTGGTTGTGGCCGGCGGCGACCAGGTCGGGCGGGCGCCGGTAGAGCGGGATGTGGAATTCGGGACTGGGGAAGCGCGAGCCGTCGACGATCGGCTCGTAATAGCCGGTCAGAAAGCCCTCCGTTTCGCCCAGGCGGTTGATCCGCACCGGCCGGAAATTGTTTTCGAAGAAGGCGCGCGCCTGGGCGGCCTTCGACGGCCGCAGGCCGGCGGCCCGCCGGCAGACGTCCACCAACGCGAGGTAGACCGGCCGGATGTCGCGCGGGCGCTTGGCGCTGCGGAACGGGCGGCAGCTGACCTGGAACGCCGCAAATGCCGCGAGGTGGTCGTCGGCGGCCCAACCCGGGAGGTCGCTCCACTTGACCGGCTCGAGCTGGGCATCCGCAAGCTTGAACGGCTCGACGTCCTCGGCCTGCGGCGCCGCCGTCCCGACGAGGGCCAGCGACAGGAGGGCCGCGCCGGTGCTGATACGGAAAGCGCGCCCCCGCACGGCCATGGCTCCGGTTATTGCCCGGCTTCGGTGGCGACGAGTTTCCAATTGGGATCGCGCGAGGAAATATCGCGCGCGAAGGTCCAGACGTCGGTGACCTCGGTGACTTTTTCCGGGTTGCCCTCGATCACATTGCCGGCCTTGTCGCGGGTGACCGAGATCAACTGCGAGACGAACCGCAGCGTCACCTGCGCGGTGCGCCCGCGCAACTCCGCGGCGGTGATGTCGGACTTGTCGATCGCCACGAAGCGCGTCTCCACGCTCTCGCCCCGGTTCTCGCGCTCGCGGATCGCGGCTTCGAATCCGTCGTAGACCTCGCGCGAGAGCAGATTCTTGAGCGTGCGGCGGTCGCCTTCGGCGTAGGCCATCACGATCATCTCGTAGGCGGCGCGGGAGCCGGCGACAAAATGCTGGGCGTCGAAGGTCGAATCCCCGCGCGCGATGCCGTCGAGGCCGGCGGCGATGGTCGAGCCGGCTTCGGCGATTCCTTTCCAGCGCTCGGCCGGCTCGGATGCCTCGATCGGCTTTTGCGCGGTCTCGGCGGCGCGGCCGGGCAACGTGACGACATTGTCGTTGGTCGCCCCGCGCACCGCGTCACGCGCGGAATAGGGATCATAGGGCGGCCGTTCTCGGCCCGTGCGCTGGCCGAGTACGCTCCGCAGTTTCAAGAAGATAACCACGGCCAGCGTGAGGAATATGATAGTCCAGAAATCCATCACGTCTCGCACGCTCTCAGCCGTCGTGACTGTGGAACCGCGGGATCGGCGGGGCGCCTTGCAGAAACAAATCTGCAAAGCCGACGCCGGTCCCGCAGTAATATCTAAGCACGCGATCGGGCTGATCCAGAGTGAACGGGCGGCGCCGGTCGTCGCACCGGCCGGACCATAGACGATCCAGATCGTGGCGCCAACAAGGTCCCCGCGGGAATCGCACCGATGTCCTTGGTTAAATGGGCTTTTATCATCTTTGTGACGCTGCCGGCGGCGGAGATCGGAGCCTTCATCCTGGTCGCCCTGATGATCGGCTGGCTGTGGACGGTGGTTCTGTTCCTGGCGACCTCGCTGGTGGGTATCTTTCTGCTGCGACGATACGGCCGCAACGATCTCAACCGCTTCCGGGACGCACTGGCCAGCGACGGATTGCGGGCCGTGCACCTCGAAACGCCCGGCTTCGCCGCCATGCTCGGCGGAATCCTTCTTGTATTTCCAGGGTTTATAACGGACCTGCTGGGCGCGGCGCTGCTCGTTCCGAGCTTTCGCCGATGGGCCGGTGCGGCGCTGCGGAACTTGGCGCGCAGACGCCGGCGCGGCCGCCACGACGCCCCGGTGATCGATCTCGAGCCGGATCAATGGCACCGCCTGCCCGACCACCGCCCAAAAGGCCGACGCAAGTCCAAGCGGCGCGCATGATTGCGCCGTCCTTGTCCAGCCGGTGCCCCTGTGTTAGCCACGCCGCGACCGTGGCATCCACCGTGTCAGGGGTGAAAGGTAGCGTTCATGACGACTACAGGTAATGGCGGCCCGGGACTCAACCCGCAGGCTCAGCCGATCCAGCCGCAGCTCTCCGTCCTCGGCCAATACATCAAGGATTTCTCGTTCGAGAATCCAAACGCGCCGCGATCGCTGACGCCGGGCCAGACTCAGCCCGCGATCAACATCCAGATCAATGTCGCGGTCGGACAGTTGGCCGAAACCGACTATGAGGTTTCGCTCAAGCTCGAAGGCAAGGCCGACATGGCGGGTACCGTGCTGTTCGCCTTCGACTTGATGTTCGCAGGGCTTTTCCGCATTCAAAACGTGCCACAGGACACGCTGCAGCCGATCCTGATGATCGAATGTCCGCGGCTCTTGTTTCCGTTCGCGCGCGAGATCGTCGCCAACGCGGTGCGCAATGGCGGCTTCCCGCCGCTGCTGCTCGATCCGGTCGACTTCGTCTCGCTCTATCAGCAGCGCGCGGGCCAGACGCAGTCGCCGCAGGCGGTGATGCCGCAAGCCTGACGTCGCTCCGATTGCACGGGTGACCGATCAGGCGGCGGTTTCGGACACGCGCCGATCGACCGACAGATAGTCGCGCCAGATCGCGCCCTCCCCCAGGCTCGCCACAAAGGCAAGATGCGCCGCGCGCTCGCCCTCGGTGAGCCGCGGCGGGAGCGGTTGCGGCCGCGCGCGGACTGCGACGACGATCGTGCCTGCGGCGACCGCTACGCCGCCGGTCTCGACCAGGATGAGCTGCGCCTGGCGGGCACCGATCAGCTCGAGATAGACCTCCGCCAGGAGCTCGGCGTCGAGCAACGCGCCATGCTTGGTCCGCCGCGAATTGTCGATGCCATAGCGCCCGCAAAGGTCATCGAGGCGATTCGGCCCGGCTGGATGCTTGCGCCGCGCCAGCAGCAGCGTGTCGATCAGGCGCTCGCGCGCCACCAGGCCCTTGCCGACCCGCTCCAGCTCGGCGTTGAGAAAGCCGAGGTCGAACAGCGCGTTATGCGCCACCAGCGGAGCGTCGCCGATGAATGCAATCAGATCTTCGACCACCTCGGCAAAGCAAGGCTTGTCCTTGAGGAACTCGGCGGACAGGCCGTGGATCGCGACCGCCTCTGCCGGCACATCGCGCTCGGGATTGACGTAGCGATGAAACGACTGGCCGCTCGGGATCCGGTTGACGAGCTCGATGCAGCCGATCTCGACCAGCCGATGCCCCTGGTAGGGATCGAGCCCCGTCGTCTCGGTATCGAGCACGATCTCGCGCATCGCGGTTCCCATTCCGGCGCCGCCCCCCGCGGCGGCGGCCGATCGCGAATCAGCGCCGCCGCTTCGGCATCTTAGCGACCGCGTCGAGAATCGCACGCACCTGGGCGCGCGCCGATTCGAATCCCTGCGAGCTATCCACGACGAAATCCGCGCGCCGGCGCTTCTCCGCATCCGGCATCTGTTTCGACAGGATCGATTCGAGCTTTTCGATCGTCATTCCCGGACGCTCCAGCACCCGCGCCCGCTGCACGTCGGGGGGTGCCGAGACCACCACGACCGCATCGACGCGCCGGTCGCCGCCGGTCTCGAACAGCAGCGGGATGTCGAGCACGGCGATCTTCTCGCCGTTCGCCGCCGCCTCGGCCAGGAGCCGCCGCTCGGCCTCCTGCACGAGCGGATGGACGATCGCCTCGAGCCGCTGCAGGGCGGCCGCATCGCCCAGCACCCGCGCCGCAAGCTTGTTGCGATCGACCTTGCCGCCGGCGGTGGTTCCGGGGAACGCCGCCTCGATCGCGGCCACCGCCTCGCCCTCGTAGAGGCGATGCACCACGGCGTCGGCGTCGTGAACCGGCACGCCTGCCTCCGCGAAGAAGCGCGCGGCGGTCGACTTGCCCATGCCGAGCGAGCCGGTGAGGCCGAGGATGAACATGGACTCTCAAATATCCCAAAGCGGGGAGCAATTCACTGCGCCAGACACCCGGCCCGCCGCAAATAGGCGAGCAGCGCCACCAACGGCAATCCGAGGATCACGAAATGGTCGCCGTCGATCCGCTCGAACAATTGAACGCCGGCCTTCTCCAGCTGATACCCGCCCACGCTCGCCGTAACCATGCCGCCCATGGCGTCGAGGTAGGATTCAAGAAAGCCGTCCGAGAAGGCTCGCATGGTCAGCCGCGCCACCTCATGGTGCTCGAACGCGACGGCGCCGTCACGCGCCAGCGCGACCGCGGTGTGCAGCTCGTGGGTTTGTCCGCGCAGCGCCTTGAGCTGATCGCGCGCGGCCGCCCGATCGGCGGGCTTCGAGAATCGGCGCTCGCCGAGCGCCAGCGTCTGGTCGGCGCCGAGCACCAAGCGTCCGGGCAGCCGCGCGGCGATCGCCTGCGCCTTGGCTCGCGCGAGCACCAGGGCAATGGCCCCCGCATCGCGGGTCGCGGCGCGTTCCTCGATGCCGCGCTCATCGATATCAGCCGGAGAAACATCGACCGGAATGCCGGCGTCCGCCAGGAGCGCGCGCCTGATTTCGCTCTTCGACGCGAGCACCAATGGCCGGTCGGCAAGCCAAAGCGGCATTACGCCACCGGCTGCCGGCGGCGTTCGGCCAGAAGCTTGAGCACGGCAGCGGCGGTTTCCTCGATCGAGCGCCGGGTGACGTCGATGATCGGCCAGTTGTGCTTGGCGCAGAGCCGGCGCGATAGCGCCACCTCCTCGGCCACCGCCTTGCGGTCGATGTATTGGTCGTCGTCGTGATGCGCCTTGAGCCCGAGCAGCCGGTTCTGGCGGATTTGCACGATCCGCTCGGGGCTGGCGTAGAGTCCCACGACCAGCGGCCGCGAGAGCTGCTCGACCTGGTTGGAGACTGCGAGACCAGGAACCAGCGGTACGTTGCCGGTCTTCACGCCGCGGTTGGCCAGATAGATCGAGGTCGGGGTCTTCGACGTGCGCGACACGCCGACCAGCACGACATCGGCCTCTTCGAGATCCTCGATGTGCTGCCCGTCGTCATGCAGCATGGTGTAGTTGAGCGCATCGATACGTTTGAAATAGTCCGCATTGAGGGTGTGCTGGGCGCCGACCCGATGCGCGGTCTCGGTTCCAAGATAAGCCCGCAGCAACTGCAGCACCGGCCCGAGAATGGACAGGCAGGGCAAGCCCGCTTCGCGACAGTGATTTTCGAGCCGCTCGACCAGGTCTTCCTCGAGCAGCGTGTAGAGGACGATCCCCGGCGATTCCTCGATTTCCGCGATCACCCGGTCGAGTTGTTTCTGGGTGCGGACCAGTGGATAGACGTGCTCGACCGGCAAGACCTTGGTGTATTGCGCGGTCGCCGCACGTGCGACGGTGGTCAGCGTCTCGCCGGTGGCGTCGGACACAAGGTGCAGGTGGAAATAGCTGCCGGTGCGATGAGGCATAGGGGACCGCGGGGATTGCTGTGGATTTAAGGGGAGAAGGCCACGCCTCAAGCCCGCGCGCAAGAGTGCCCCGCCCGGGCCCGCTTCCTCGTCCACATCACTGGCTGCGGGGACATATCAAACGCGAGCACTACGTATGATGGTCACATGTGGATGGCTATGAACACGACAGCCGATGACCATGAAGAAAGCTGCCAAATTTATGCACTGGATCGACTACTCGAAAATACCGCATCGATATCCACATGCATGCATAACCGGATCGGATCTGCATGGCGTGTGGATAGAAATGTATGAGTCATATCAACTACCTAAGAGTAACAATAATAAGAGTCTTTAAGTTAGATTTGGAAAGACACGCAGATCGGATTCGCGGTGAACAAATCAATCCTCGATGTCCTGGATCATCGGCAACGGGTACCGCCGCCGGTCTGGCTGATGCGGCAGGCGGGGCGCTATCTGCCGGAATACCGGGCGGTCCGTGAGAAGGCTGGTGATTTCCTGCGCCTTTGCTTCACTCCGGAGCTCGCGGCCGAAGTCACGATGCAGCCGATACGCCGTTTCGGTTTCGATGCGGCGATCTTGTTCTCGGACATTCTGGTGGTGCCGCATGCGCTCGGTCAGCCGGTGCGATATACGGTTGGCGAAGGTCCGCAACTCGATGCGATTGCCGATCGTGCCGGGTTGCAACGGCTCAAAGCGGAGCTCGATCAGGAGGCGCTTGGGCCGATCTACGAGACGATCCGGAAGGTCAAGGCTAGCCTCGATCCGCGGATTGCACTGTTGGGCTTCTGCGGGGCACCGTGGACGGTCGCAAGCTACATGATTGCCGGGCATGGGACGCCGGACCAAGCACCGGCACGGCAGTTCGCCTATCGCGACGCCGATGGTTTTGCGGCACTGGTCGACAAGCTGGTCGACGCTTCGGCAAGCTATCTGATCCGCCAGCTGCAGGCAGGCGTGGATGCCGTGCAAATCTTCGACACCTGGGCGGGCGTGCTCCCGGCCGAGGAATTCCGGCGCTGGTGCATCGAGCCCACGCAGCGCATCGTCGCGAAGGTGCGCGCACAGGTCCCCGGAGCAAAAATCATCGGGTTTCCCCGTGGGGTCGGCACGGCGCTGCTGCGGTATGTCGAAGAGGTTCCGGTTGATGCGATCGGGCTCGACTGGACGGTCGATCTCTTCTTCGCACGCAACCAGATCCAGTGGCGCGTGCCGGTGCAGGGCAACCTCGACCCGTTGGTGCTCCTCTGCGGCGGCGCGGCGCTCGATCGCGCGGTCGATGCGGTGCTGGAGGCTTTCTCCGAGCGGCCGTTCATCTTCAATCTTGGGCACGGCATCCTGCCGGAAACCCCGATCGCCCATGTGGAGCAAATGCTCGCGCGCGTGCGCGGGGCACGGAGTTGAGCGGTGGTTGCGACGTCGAGGCGATGGCTGCGGGCGGCGATCGCGGTTGCGATCACCTTGGCGCTCGTCGGCGTTCTCGTGCTGTGGCGGCCGTCCGGCCTCTATCCGTGGCTCAAGGCGTTGCACGTCATCGCGATCATCGCCTGGATGGCGGGGATGCTCTACCTGCCGCGGCTGTTCGTCTATCACTGCGACGCCGAGCCAGGCTCCCAGCAGTCGGAGACCTTCAAGGTGATGGAGCGGCGCCTGCTCACGGTGATCATCAATCCCGCCATGGTGCTGAGCTGGGCGCTCGGACTGTGGCTCGCCTGGGCCGGCGGTTTGTACGTTTACGGTTGGCTGCAGGCGAAGGTCGTGCTGGTGCTGATGCTGTCGGCGCTGCACGGATTGTTCGTGCGCTGGGTGCGCGATTTTGCCAACGACGCGAACCGGCACTCGCCCAAATTCTACCGAATCGTCAACGAAGTCCCCACCATTCTCATGATCGGCATCGTCATCCTGGCCGTGGTCAAGCCGTTCTGAGCGCGGTCGCGGTTGATGAATAACCCTTTATAATCAAAGTGTTGATGCGAAAACTCGGCAACCAGGCGGGGAGCCGCGCGGCGGCGCACAAGCTGTGGGCTGCGTGCACATCACGCGAACGGCACTTGCGCCTGGAACTGTCTTTTCATATCTTTCGTTTATCTCCCCAAACGCAGGCAGATGCATTCGAGTACCGGCCCGTGTGGGACCGGCCGCTGCATCGGGTCCGATGGCCTGAAGCTCGCCCCAAGACCTGCGACTCCCCTCCTCCCAGTATCGATCGGCACCTTTTTTCAGGCGTCGCCGATCCCCTCCATAGGACTACCCGCATGCGGGAAATGAAACTCCAAGACCTCAAGGCCAAGACTCCGGCCGAGCTGGTCTCCTTTGCCGAAGAGCTCGAGGTCGAGAACGCCTCAACCATGCGCAAGCAAGAGCTGATGTTCGGCATCCTCAAGCAACTCTCCGCGCGCGAGACCGACATCGTCGGCGAAGGCGTCGTCGAGGTGCTCTCCGACGGCTTCGGCTTTTTGCGCTCGCCCGATGCCAATTACCTGCCCGGCCCGGACGACATCTACGTCTCGCCCTCGCAGATCCGCCGCTTCGGGCTGCGCACCGGCGACACCATCGACGGGCACATCCGCTCGCCGAAGGAAGGCGAGCGCTACTTCGCGCTGCTCAAGGTCAACACGATCAACTTCGAAGACCCTGAGAAGGCGCGCCACAAGGTCAATTTCGACAACCTCACGCCGCTTTACCCCGACGAGAGGTTGCGGATGGAGCACGAGGATCCGACCAAGAAGGATCTTTCGCCGCGCGTCATCGACATCGTCGCGCCGATCGGCAAAGGCCAGCGCGCGCTGATCGTGTCGCCGCCGCGCACCGGCAAGACCGTGCTGTTGCAGAACATCGCCCACGCGATCACCGCCAATCACCCGGAGTGCTACCTGATCGTGCTGCTGATCGACGAGCGGCCGGAGGAAGTGACCGACATGCAGCGCTCGGTGAAGGGCGAGGTGGTGTCCTCGACCTTCGACGAGCCGGCGTCGCGGCACGTGCAGGTCGCCGAGATGGTGATCGAGAAGGCCAAGCGCCTGGTCGAGCACAGCCGCGACGTGGTGATCCTGCTCGATTCGATCACCCGCCTCGGTCGCGCCTACAACACCGTGGTGCCGTCGTCCGGCAAGGTGCTCACCGGCGGCGTCGACGCCAACGCGTTGCAACGGCCCAAGCGCTTCTTCGGCGCCGCGCGCAACATCGAGGAAGGCGGCTCGCTGACCATCATCGCCACCGCGCTGATCGACACCGGCAGCCGCATGGACGAGGTGATCTTCGAGGAGTTCAAGGGCACCGGCAATTCGGAAATCATTCTCGACCGCAAGGTCGCCGACAAGCGCACGTTCCCGGCGATGGACATCACCCGCTCGGGCACCCGCAAGGAGGAGCTGCTGGTGGCGCCCGATCAGCTCAAGAAGATGTACATCCTGCGCCGGATCTTGAATCCGATGGGCACCATGGACGCCATCGACTTCTTGCTCGACAAGCTGCGCAACACCAAGAGCAACGGCGACTTCTTCGAATCGATGAACGCGTGATGCGTTGATTGCGTGCGTCTCGAAGCATGGGGCGGCCCCCGCCGCTCCTTACTTGTACAGCCGCACGCCCTTGAGCCGCGACGACAGGCCGAGGCCGTCGAGGCAGGCGCCGGGCTCGCCCGGGACGCAGGCGGTCACGTCGTTGACCAGGATCGCGCCGATTTGACGGCACTCGGCGTCGACCAGGAACGCGCGCAAGACCGTCTTCACCGGCCGGATCGGCCCCATCTCCATGATCAGGCGGCGCATCACGCCGCCGTCGGTGCCGAGCAGCACCAGGTCGAGCTTCATGCTGTCGAGCGCCACGGCGGCTTTGTTCTCGGCGAGGAGATTTATCTTGCAGCGGTTTTCGGTGCTCTCGACGGTGTTGAGCTCGATCAGCAGTTTTTCGTCGGCCGCGAACGCGCAAACCGGAACCGCGACCAGCCCGACCAGCAGCGTACGCAGAACCGCACGCATGTCTCGTCTCCCACCTCGCGGCGAAACCGCGCGCGATTCATAAACCGAGTCATTCAAGCCGAGCAAGCTTACTGATCTCAGCGGGGACGATCGGATTGGAATCGTTCTGATCTTAGAGCATGTCCAGTTTCAACGGAAACTGAACATGCCCTGACGTCTTTCGTTGATCGCATTTTCGGACGGAAAACCGGTTCCCACTTTTCCTGAAAATGCTCTAGCGACGCATCGCGGCGGTCGCTTCCGCCAGCGCAGCCGGCGTCGTCACCGGCAGCGAGCAGGTTTCACCGACGCACACGAACGCGGCCGCATCCGAGGTTGCGGCGATTTTGGCCTGCGCCGGATGCGAGGCCGGTAGCGCGGCGGCGGACGGCGCGCGCAGCACGATGCGGTCGAGGAATGGAAGCTTGCGCGCGGCGGCGAGAAGCTCGTTCGCGCGCGCCCCCTCGCCCGCGACGACGATCTCGGCGCCACGCAGGCGCAGGTCGAGCGCGTTGAGCAGCGCCAGGTGTGCGAACACGTTCTCGCCGGCGGCGGCGAGGACGCCCTGGAACAACCGGTCGGCTTGCTCGCGCCAGGCGTGCTGACCGGTCAGCGTCGCCAGCCGCACCAGGCTCTGCGCCGCCAACGCATTCGGATTTGGCGTCGCGTCATCGGTGGTGGCGTTCGGGCGCACCACCAGGCCCTCGGCGTCGTCGGCGGTGAGGAAATAGCCGCCGCTGTCCGGATTGGCGTAGTGGCGGTCGAGCGTTCCCTGCCAGGCGAGGGCGCGCTCGAGATAGGCGTGCTCGCCGGTCGCCTCGTGGAGCGCGAGCGCCGCCCGGATCATCGCCGCATGATCGGAGGCGAGGCCCGGAAACAGCAGCCTGCCGTCACGCCAGGAATGGCCGAGCCGGTCGCCATGCGCCATCTTGGCGTCGACGAACAGGAACGCGCGCGCGGCGCGTTGCACCCATGCGGGCTCGTCCAATGACACACCGGCATTGACGAGACCGGCGATCATCAGCCCGTTCCAGTCCGCCAGCACCTTATCGTCGAGGCCGGGCCGCACCCGCTTGGCGCGGGCGGCGAGCAGCTTTGCGCGCAGCGGCACGAGCCTGTTCTCGTCCTCCATGCTGCGCGGTAAGTGCTTGAGGCGATTCAGAATATTGTGCCCCTCGAAGTTGCCCGCCGGGGTCACGTCGTAGTGTGCAGCAAAAAACGCGGCGTCGTCCTTGCCGAGCACCGCCTCGATCTCGGCGGGCGACCAGACGTAGAATTTCCCCTCTTCCCCTTCCGAATCCGCATCGAGCGAGGCGCAGAACGCGCCCTCCCCGGTCGTCATCTCGCGCTCGAGCCACGCGACCGTCTCGCGCGCACGGGTGCGGAATAGGTCATTGGCCGAGCGCTGGTATGCGAGCGCGAGGAGCTCAAGGAGCTGGGCGTTGTCGTAGAGCATCTTCTCGAAGTGCGGCGTGAGCCAGCGCTCGTCGACCGAGTAGCGTGAGAAGCCGCCGCCGAGGTGATCGTAGATGCCGCCCTCGCACATGCGCGCGAGCGAGAGCTCGACCGCGCCGAAGTAGCGCCGGTCACTCAAACGCTGGCCGGCGCGCCACAGGAATTCCAGCATCATCGGCTGCGGAAATTTCGGCGCGCCGCGCATGCCGCCATGGACCGGGTCGATCATGCCGGCAATCTGGTTGGCGGCGCGGTCGAGCTCCGGCGCGCCGATCACCACGCTGCCCTTTGGCCGTGCGCGTTCCGCCAGCCGCGCCATCAGCGCGCTGCGGTTCTGCTCGACGCTCTGCGGCTCGCGCCGATAGACGCGCTCGACCTCGCGCAGCACGTCGACGAACGCCGGCTTGCCGTAGCGCGAGGTCTTGGGGAAATAGGTGCCTCCCCAGAACGGCTCGCCGGCGGACGTGAGGAACATGGTGAGCGGCCAGCCGCCGTGCTCGCCCAGGAGGTGCAGCGCCGACATGTAGATCTGATCGATGTCGGGGCGCTCCTCGCGGTCGACTTTGATGTTGACGAACAGATCGTTCATCACGCGCGCGGTGGCGTCGTCCTCGAAGCTCTCGTGCGCCATCACGTGGCACCAATGGCAGGCCGCATAGCCGACCGAGAGCAGGATCGGCTTGTTGCTGCGCTTGGCCTCCGCCAGCGCATCGGGTCCCCACGGCCACCAGTCCACGGGGTTGTGCTTGTGCTGCAGTAGATACGGGCTCGTCTCCTGGGCAAGACGATTTTCATGGGACGGCGTGGAGGCGGACGACGACATGTTCAGCCCGTTTTGCGACACCGGAGCTCCTGATATAATACCCGCTATGACCAAGCTGCTGGAAAAAGGAATCGAGGCCGTTCGGGCGCTATCCCAGGACTGCCAGGACATGGCCGGTGAGTTGCTGCTGACTCTGGCGGCGACCGAGCCGCAGTACCGGCTGACGCCGGAACAAATTCAAGACCTACAGCTCGGGCTCGCGGAAGCAGATCGCGGTGAATTTGCCACCGATCAGGAAATGGCCGAAACCTGGAAAAAGTTCGGTTTATGACGCTGCGAATCACGCGGCGTGCCCAGCGGCATCTCGACGAAATCGCTGATTACATTTAGGAACGCAACCCGGACGCGGCACGAAGGGTCGGGGAACGAATCCGCGAAGTTATCGCGCTGGTGGGTGAGATACCTCTTCTTGGTCGCGAAGGGGCACTTCCCGGGACGCGCGAGATGGTCGTCCCAGGTCTGCCGTACGTCATTGTCTACCGCATCGAAGACGGCGCGGTGGCAGTTCTCGGTGTCTATCATGGCGCGCAGCAGCGACCCGGGCAAAGGAAGCGCTGAACGAACGTGGCCGTGAGTCATCATCGTGACACCATCTTTGCCCTCTCCTCCGGCCGGCCGCCGGCGGCGATCGCGGTCGTGCGCATCTCGGGCCCGCGCGCGCGCGATGCGCTCGCCAGGATGATCGGCCGCGTGCCGCAGCCGCGGCTGGCGACGCTCGCGCGCGTGCGCGATCCGGGGACCAACGAGCTCATCGACGAAGGGCTGGCGCTCTGGTTCCCGGCGCCCAACAGCGAGACCGGCGAGGACATCGCCGAGCTGCAGGTGCACGGCGGGCGCGCGGTGATCGCCGCCGTGCTGGCCGCGCTCGGCAAGCTCGAAGGCTTCCGCCCCGCTGAGGCGGGCGAGTTCACCCGCCGCGCGTTCGAGAACGGCCGCATGGATCTGACCGCGGTCGAGGGGCTTGCCGACCTGGTCGCGGCCGAAACCGAGGCCCAGCGCCGGCAGGCGTTCCGGCACCTCAAGGGCATGCTCGGCGATCGCGCCGAGACTTGGCGCGAGCGGCTGATCGAGGCGCTCGCTCTGGTCGAGGCTGGCATCGATTTTTCCGACGAGGACGACGTCCCGAAAGAGGCGATGGCGCTGGCGCTGGCGATCGTTCGGCCATTGGCCCAGGAGATCGGCCAGGCGGGGGTCGGGCAGGGCGAGCGCCTGCGCGAGGGGCTGCGCGTCGCCATCGCTGGCCCGCCCAATGCTGGCAAGTCCACGCTGTTCAATCGGTTGGCGCGGCGCGAGGCGGCGATCGTGTCGCCGTTTCCCGGCACCACACGCGACGTGCTCGAAATCCATCTCGATCTCGGCGGCTATCCGGTGACGGTGCTCGACACCGCGGGCATCCGCGAGACCGAAGACCCGGTCGAACGGGAGGGCGTGCGCCGCGCCGGCGAGCAGGCAGCGGGCGCGAATTTGGTGCTGTGGGTCCTCGATGCCACCGCGATCGAGCCGCAGACCATCTTTTGGGTGAGACATTCGATCCAGGTTCCGCCCGGAACCGCGTTCTGGTTCGTGATCAACAAGATGGACCTCGTGGGGGAGGAGGTAAAACGAAGGATTGAATCGCGGTTCGAGGGCGGCAGTACGGTTAACTATTTATCAAGCACGACCGGGCAGGGCGTGGACGAATTGGTCGCTGCGCTGTCGCGTTTCTCGCAGCAGTTTTTCACGCCCGAACCCGCGCTGGTGACGCGCGAACGTCACCGGGCGCACCTGCGGGAAGCCTTCAGTGCGCTCATGGGCGCGCAACACGCAGCCGAAAACGGCCGGGAGGAAATGGTCGCCGAGGAGCTTCGCCTCGCGACCCGTGCGCTCGGCAAGCTGCTCGGCCGGGTCGACGTCGAAGACGTGCTGGACGTCATCTTCCGCGACTTCTGCATCGGCAAATAACCCGCGGGTTCGCTGACCTAGTCGGCCACTGGCCGCCAGCCAATGGCGGATTCGGCTCCCGACCACACATCGGCGGCGAGCAGATCCGGCGTTAACCTTTTGTTAACCATTTGGCCGGTGTTTCACGTGAAACATCCGAGCGGAACGGGCGCTCGCGTCGCCGCCGGCGGGCGAAATGGACGGTGGCGATGGGGTCGAGTAGAAGCTCGCAGCCGGAGATGCTGGCGATGGATTGCGCTTTCGACGTCATCGTGGTGGGCGGCGGGCACGCGGGCTGTGAAGCCGCGGCGGCGGCCGCACGCATGGGCGCCAGCACCGCGCTGGTCACCCATCGCTTCGCCACCATCGGGGCGATGTCCTGCAACCCGGCGATCGGCGGGCTCGGCAAGGGCCATCTCGTGCGCGAGATCGACGCGCTCGACGGCCTGATGGGACGCGTGGCCGATCGCGGCGGCATCCAGTTTCGCGTGCTCAATCGGCGCAAGGGCCCGGCGGTGCGCGGTCCGCGCGCCCAAGCCGACCGCAAGCTCTACGCCGCCGCCATGCAGCAGGAGATCCGCGCGATCGCGAATCTCACGGTGATCGAGGCCGAGGCGGACGATCTGATGATCCGCGATGGCCGGCTCGCAGGCCTCAGGCTTGCCGACGGCCGTGAGCTCGGGGCAGGGGCGGTCGTGCTCACCACCGGCACGTTTCTGCGCGGCCTGATCCACATCGGCGAGCACAAGACGCCGGCCGGCCGCGTCGGCGAGGCGCCGGCGATCGGTCTGTCGCGCACGCTCGAGCGGTTCGGATTCGCGCTGGGGCGGCTCAAGACCGGAACGCCGCCGCGGCTCGACGGCCGCACCATCGATTGGGGTGCGCTGGAGATGCAGCCCGGTGACGAGCCGCCGGAACCGTTCTCGGCGCTGACCGATCGCATCGACAACCGCCAAGTCCAATGCGGCATCACCCGCACCAACGCCGCGACCCATCGGGTCATCCGCGACAACGTGCATCGCTCGCCGATGTATTCCGGCCAGATCGAGAGCCGCGGCCCGCGCTATTGCCCGTCGATCGAGGACAAGATCGTGCGCTTCGGCGAGCGCGACGGGCACCAGATCTTTTTGGAGCCCGAGGGGCTCGACGACCCGACGGTCTATCCGAACGGCATCTCGACGTCGCTGCCCGAAGAGGT
>JBEVIH010000148.1:0-19145 GCA_040510815.1 Xanthobacteraceae bacterium
GTCGCCGGAGGCACGCCGGCTGCGCCTGATGGAAACGGTCGCGATGCTGCGCCGCTCGGTCTGGATCGAGATGGATTTGCGGTTAGAAGCCGCGGCGCTGTCCGAGATGGCGGAGAACACCAAGCGCGATCCGGATTTCCGCGTACCGATGGTGGACTGGGACCGCACCGCCAAGGACGTGCTGACACTCGATTGGATTGACGGCACGCCGCTCAACGACCGCGCCAAGCTCGAAGCCAAGGGCTTCGACCTCAAGCACCTGTCCCGCGCCGTGATTCAGACCTTCCTGCGCCACGCGCTGCGCGACGGCTTCTTCCACGCCGACATGCATCCCGGCAACCTGTTCGTCGACGACGACGGCAAGCTGGTGGCGGTCGATTTCGGCATCATGGGCCGGCTCGGTCCGAAGGAACGACGCTTTTTGGCCGAAATCCTCTACGGCTTCATCACCCGCGATTATCACCGCACCGCGGAGGTGCATTTCGAGGCCGGCTACGTGCCGCGGCACCACTCGGTGGAGGGCTTCGCGCAGGCGATCCGCGCCATCGGCGAGCCGATCCACAACCGCACCGCCGAAGAGATCTCGATGGCGAAGCTGTTGATGCTGCTGTTCGAGGTCACCGGCCTGTTCGACATGCGCACGCGGCCGGAGCTGTTGCTGCTGCAGAAGACCATGGTGGTGGTGGAGGGGGTGGCGCGCTCGCTCGACCCCAAGCTCGACATGTGGAAGGTGGCCGAGCCGGTGGTGCGCGAATGGATGGAGCGCCATCTCGGTCCCGCCGGCCGGCTGGAAGGCGCGGTCGAGGGCGCCGGCGAGGTCGGCCGCTTCCTCGGCGGGGTGCCGTCGCTGCTGACGCGCGGGGCCACCTTGGTCGAGCAGCTCGACGCCATCACCCGCAACGGCCTGGTGCTGGCGCCCGAGACGGTGGCGGCGATCGGCCGCGCCGAGGCGCGCCGCAACCGCTGGACCGCCGCCGCGCTGTGGGTGATCGCGGCGCTGCTGGCGGTGGTGATCTGGGTGCTCATCTGATTGCATTGATTGCAATGCAATCATCGGGTAACCTCGGAGTCATGGCCAGCCTGACTATCCGCAAGCTCGACGACGCCCTCAAGAAACGGCTGCGCCTGCGCGCCGCCCAGAACGGCCGCTCGATGGAGGACGAGGCGCGCACCATCCTGCGCAGCGCCGCCGGCGGCACCGGCGTGAGTGCCGAGCCGGCCGGCAAGGGTCCCGCCCGCCGCCGCGCCGCCCCCAAGCCACCGGCCGCCGAGCCGGACGCCGATGCGGCCGCCGCCACGCGGCGCGTCCTGCTGATCATCGGCGGTGGCATCGCCGCCTACAAATCGCTCGACCTGATCCGGCGGCTGAAGGAGCGCGGCGCGGCGGTGCGCTGCGTGCTGACCGCCGCGGCGCAGGAATTCATCACCCCGCTGGCGGCGGGCGCGCTCGCCGGCACGCGCGCGTTCACCGACCTGTTCGATACCGCGAGCGAGCTCGACGTCGGCCACATCCGGCTGGCGCGCGAGACCGATCTCGTCGTGGTCGCGCCCGCGACCGCGGACCTGATAGCCAAGATGGCGGGCGGCCACGCCGACGATCTCGCCTCGGCGGTGCTGCTGGCGACCGACCGTCCGGTGCTGATCGCGCCGGCGATGAACCCGCGCATGTGGGAGCACGCCGCCACCCGGCGCAACCTGGCACAGCTCATCGCCGACGGGGTCGCGGTGGTCGGCCCCAACGCCGGCGAGATGGCGGAAGCCGGCGAGGCCGGCACCGGCCGCATGGCCGAGCCGCTCGAGATCGCGGCCGCGGTCGAGCCCTATCTCGGCGCCTTGGGCGGCGACCGGCCGCTCGCAGGCAAGCGCGTGCTGGTCACCTCCGGCCCGACCCACGAGCCGATCGATGCGGTGCGCTACATCGCCAACCGCTCCTCCGGCAAGCAGGGCCACGCCATCGCTGTGGCCGCCGCCGCGGCCGGCGCCGAGGTCACGCTGGTCTGCGGCCCGGTCAACCTGCCCGATCCGATCGGCGTGACGACCGTCAAGGTGGAAACCGCCCAGGAGATGCTGGCGGCGGTGAGCGAGGCGCTGCCGGCCGACGTCGGCGTGTTCGCCGCCGCCGTCGCCGATTGGCGCGTCGACAAGCCGACCGCGAGCAAGCTCAAGAAACAGGATGGCGCGACGCCGAGGTTCGCCCTGGTCGAGAACCCCGACATCCTGGCGAGCGTCGCGCACAAGACGAGCGGCCGGCCGCGGCTGGTGATCGGCTTCGCGGCCGAGACCGATCGCATCATCGAGCATGCCCGCGAGAAGCTCGCGCGCAAGGGCTGCGACTGGATCCTCGCCAACGACGTCTCTGCGGAGTCGGGCGTCATGGGCGGCGACCGCAACACGGTGCATCTGGTGACCGCGCGCGGGGTCGAATCCTGGCCGCCGCAGAGCAAGGACGAGGTCGCGCGCGCACTCGTCGCCCGCATCGCGGCGGCGCTGGCGGGAGCATCGCGGTGACGAAGATCGAGGTCCGCGTGAAGCGGCTGCCGCACGCCGCCGATCTGCCGCTACCCGCCTACCAGAGCGCGCTGGCGGCCGGGCTCGACCTGATGGCGGCGGTGCCGGCCGACGCGCCGGTGATCATCGCGCCGGGCGAGAGGGCGATGATACCGACCGGAATCGCGATCGCGCTGCCGCCCGGCAGCGAGGGACAGGTGCGGCCACGCTCGGGGCTCGCCGCGCGGCACGGTGTTACCGTGCTCAATTCACCGGGCACCGTGGACGCCGACTACCGCGGCGAGATCAACGTCATCCTCGTCAATCTCGGCGCGGAGCCGTTCACGGTTGCACGCGGTGCGCGCATTGCACAACTCATTATTACGTCTACAATGCAAGCTTCGATTTGCGAGACTGCAAATTTGGATGAAACAACACGGGGCGTCAGGGGTTTTGGTTCTACGGGCACTGGGCAGGAGGAATGAGCGAGCCGGCTAGACCTTACTCTAGCACTCCAGTTGTAATATAGTACCGTTTGAGACCAATCGTGGCTCAGCTCCTCGCAACCGCAGATGTTTTCATGCAGCTTCTGCCGCGCAAAGGCATTCTGGCCATTGCTGCCGTGATCGACATCGCGCTCCACGCGCGGGGCCGGCCGGTGGCGGCGAAGGCGCTCGCGACGCGGCACCGGCTGCCGCCGCGGCACCTGGAGCCGGTGCTGCAGGCGCTGGTGCGTCATGGCATCCTCAAAGGCATCCGCGGGCCGCGCGGCGGCTATGAATTGGCACGCGAGCAGCACCGCATCACCGCAGACGAGATCCTGCGCGCCGCCGGCACGGTGGACGACATCGACGCCAAGCCGATCAACGGATCGAACCTGCTCGATCAGGTGGTGATCCCGGCGCTTTCGGAGGCCGAGCAGGCATTCGCGGCGGCGCTGTCGCGCATCAATATCGAGGAACTTGCGCGATCGGCGGAGGGGGCGAGGAAGCCGTCCGGCGCGGAAGCGTAGCAAATCGGCGTTGCTGCGCGCACATGGCTGTCCAGCACTGGCGGTATGCCGCAACCGCAGCAATCCGATTGCATGCCGGCCATGACGTCGCGGAAAGGCTCCCCGGCGGGATCGCTGAGCGCAAATTTATCCACGTCATCATGTCGCATCCACGTCAGTGGGCGAAGACGTGGATGGCCACGACAAGCCCGGCCATGACGCGTCAAACAGAGACCACGACTTCAGCCGACCTTGCGGCCCTGCTTCATCGCGTCCCACCAGGGACAGACGCCGGGCATGCGATTGTAGTTGCCCTCGATCACCTGCACGGGCTGGCGCTGGCCGTTCTCGGCCGCCTCGATGCACAGCCGCCGCGACTCTTCTTTCTTATCGGCCGACATCCAGCGGCGCTCGTGGCCCCAGAAGCTCGGGCCGAACTTGCGCTCGAACGGCTTCCAGGTGTTGTCGTCGATCACCTGCCCGCCCCAGCCGTACTCGACCAGGAAGCCGGACGGATTCCAGGTGTAGAACGAGGTGACGTAGTCGCCGGAATGGCGGCCGAGCGTGACGCCGATCTTCTCCGGATCGCAAAGCGCAAGGTCGTAGCCCTGGCCGACGTCGTCGAAGCTGAAGAGTTCCACCATCATGTGGTGGACCATGTTGATGCCGCTCTCGACGAAGGCGATGCTGTGATGGCGCGGATTGACGTGGAAGAAATAGGCCGGGAACGGGCGCGTCCAGTAATCGCTGAGCCTGAACTCGAGCACCTCCTGATAGAACTTCATCACGTCGGCGATGCGCTCGAAATGCATCACCACGTGGCCCATGCCGAGCGGGCCGGTGCGGAAGCCGGAAATGTTGCGGCCGGGCTTGAACGGATCGCCGGTGGTCTCGGCGCCGTGGAAGATTTCCAGGCGGTTGCCGGCCGGGTCGTTGAGCACGATCAGGTCCTTGACGTGCCGCTCCTCGGCGAGCGCGCGCGAGCCGCGCGCCACCTTGGTGCCGGCAGCCTCGATCCGCGCCGCGAGCGCGTCGAGCGCCGCTGAATCCGCGACCTCCCAGCCGAAGAAGCCGATGCCCTCGCCACCGTCGGCGTCGATCACGAGCCGCTGCCGGCGGTCGTCCATGCGGAAAGCGAGGCTCGAGCGGCTCTTGTCGATCCGCTGCAGGCCGAGGATGTTGGTGCCGTAGGTCGCCCAGTCGCCCAAGTCCTTGGCGCGGACCCCGATATAGCCCAAAGCTTGGATGCCCATGGCAGCCCTCGTATCTCGACGCGGTTGGGCCGGAAAAATAGTCCGTTGCGGGCGAAACCGCCAGCCGGCACGAGTAGCCTCCGGCTACGCGTGCGCACGCACCTGCTTGGCGATCACGTTCTTGAGCCGCGGATAGGCCCGGTAGGCGTTGTCCTCGAAAATCTTCTTCTTGTCCGTGGCCGACAGGCCCGGTGCGTTGTCGACGTAGCGCTTGGTGTCGTCGAACGGCTTGCCGGTCTGCGGATCGTCGCCGCGCACCGCCCCCACCATCTCGGAGGCGAACAGGATATTGTCGACCGGCACCACCTTGGTGAGCAGGTCGACGCCGGGCTGGTGGTAGACGCAGGTGTCGAACCAGACGTTGTCCCGCATCATCTCGTCGAGCGGCGGCCGCTTGTTGTTGAGCGCCAGCCCGCGATAGCGGCCCCAGTGGAACGGCACCGCGCCGCCGCCATGCGGGATGATCAGCTTGAGGGTGGGGAAATCCTTGAACAGGTCGCCCATGATCAGCTGCATGAACGCGGTGGTGTCGGCGTTGATATAGTGCGCGCCGGTACCGTGGAAGCACGGATTGCACGACGCGCTGACATGCACCATCGCCGGCACGTCGAGCTCGACCATCTTCTCGTAGAATTTGTACCACCAGCGGTCGGTGAGCGGCGGCGCGGTCCAATAACCGCCGGACGGATCGGGATTGAGGTTGCAGCCGACGAAGCCGAACTCCTTCACGCAGCGCTCGAGCTCGCCGATGCAGCTGTCGGGCGACACGCCCGGCGACTGCGGCAGCTGGCAGACGCCGATGAAATTCTTCGGGTAGAGCGTGCAGACGCGATGGATCATCTCGTTGCACATCTGCGACCAGGACAAGCTGACATTGTAGTCGCCGATATGGTGGCTCATGCCCATGGCGCGGGGCGAGAAGATCGTCATGTCGGTGCCGCGCTCGCGCTGCAGCTTGAGCTGCGCGCCCTCGAGGCTCTCGCGGATCTCGTCGTCGCTGACCTTGAGCGACGATTTCGCGGGCTGCTTGGAGGGATCCTTGACGTTGTCGACCTGCTCCTTGCGCCAGCGCAAGAGGTCTTTCGGCTCGGTCGTGTAGTGCCCGTGGCAGTCGATAATCATGACACCGTCGCTGAGGATGGTGGGCGGATGCCCGCGATGAAGCCGGATGCCCGGCGATGCCGCGGATGCTACGAACCGGGCTTTGCAATTGTCAAACCGGGATGGCCGTCTGCTAGGATGCCGGCGAACGCAGCAGGGGAGAGAAATGGCTGATATTCCGCGCCTCAACGGTGTCATCAAGGCCTTGGAGCAGGGCAAGCCGGCCTTCACGTCGTTCTGTCAGGCCGATCCCGAGACCGCGGTCGCGATGACCACGGCCAAGTACGACGGCATCGTGTTCGAGATGGAGCACAATCCGTGGGACATCAGGGCGCTGCGCGATAGCCTGCAATACATGCTCAACCGCGGCCAGATCGCGCGCTCCGGCTCGGTGGCGCCGAGCGTCACCCCGATGGTGCGGATTCCGCCGAATGGCGCCGAGAAGGCGCAGTTCCAGGCCAAGCAGGCGCTCGACCTCGGCGCCTACGGCATCGTCTGGCCGCACATCTCGACCGTGGACGAGGCCCACAACGCGGTCGCCTCCTGCCGCTATCCGCGTCTCAAGAGCGCGCCGCTCTACGAGCCGGCCGGCGTGCGCGGCGACGGCCCGACCCAGGCGGTGCGCTATTGGGGCCTCTCGCAGCAGGACTATTATGACCGCGCCGACGTCTGGCCGCTCAACCCGAAGGGCGAGATCTTCGTGATCCTGATGATGGAGGACACGGTCGGCATCCAGAACCTTCCCGACATCCTCAAAAAGGTGCCCGGCATCGGGGCAATCCTGATCGGCGAGGGCGATCTGAGCCAGGAGCTGGGCTACCCGCGCCAATACGAGCATCCCGAGGTGCTCAAATGGATGGCGCGGGTGGTCGATACCTGCAAGGCGCACAACGTGCCGGTCGGACATCCGCACGTCGACGCCAGCAACGTCGAGCGCATTCTCGGCGAAGGCTACCGCTTCCTGATGGCGGCGCCGGTGCGCAGCTACGGGGCTCTCGACAAAGGACTAAAGCTCGCCGGCCGCGCGTAGCCGATCTCAACCCCCGCCAGAGAGACCGAGGCAGCAACACGTCCGGCGCACCAAGCGCGGGCAAGACTCAACGCCGCCCCCCCCGGCGTAGGCCGGCGGGCTGCGCGCTTCGTCGCTGGTCAGTAATGCGCCGCGTCCGGATCGGACCGGCGGTGCCGCCGGGGAGGCGGCGCGTGGTGGGCGGCGGCGCTTTGGCTGTCAAACAATTCGGCACACCGGACCCAACGTTCCGCCATATGATTCCACGTCGCCCGGCTTTGCGGATCGCGAGTGAACTTGGCCATCGACTCGCACTCGGCGGCATGTCGCATAAACTCTTCGGACGGATTCATCGGTGGGTCTCCTCCTGCGGCCGTAGTGGCCTCATTGGCCGCGTAGCACGCGACCGAAATTCCGCCGCGTGCTCGGACAGCCGTAACCAGCACAAGGCCAGCTCACGCCAAGTGGTCCTTTCGCCGAAGTCACGCGACGTCTTGGCGAATTCGATGCATTCGTTGGCACGTTGTTGATAGGTATCCAGCGGGGCCATTGCACTGCCCTGACGTGATCACTCCACCCCTCTGTCGAGTCCCGTGCTTACGCCTAAAACCGTAATGACTGGAATGTTCCTGGAACTCGCGGATTTCCTGCAGTCCGGAAACTGAACTGCGGAACCCGGCGCACGCCTATTCCGAGTTCCCAATCCCGAACTCCTCCGGCGCGGGCCCTGTTCACGATCTGGACTCTTACGGCGCGAATCCGCTTGGGGGTAAAGTGGCTCGATTCGCGGGCGGCTCGGCGGATGAGGCACGTCGAGGTTGGGCGCGCGTTCAGGCCACGCGGCCCGCGAAATCGAGTCGGCGTTCACCCGCCGGTTGAAATGCGGCATAGGGGCAAGCGGGCATGCCGGACGCGATCCGGATCACCGGCGGGAGCTTGACGGCTCATCCGCGACGCGGAGCATTCCGCATCGCCGCTGCCGTCGTCACCGCGGTGGTCTGCATTGCGGCTTCGCCCGTGTGCGCCGACGACACCGCCCCGGTGCTGCCGGGTTCCACGCTCGACGCCTACATCGCGGCGTTTCTCCAACTCGACCGGCACGAGCTCGCCGCGCTGGCGCTGACACTCGGAATCCTGTGCTTCGCGGTGGTCACCGCCATCCTGCTGGTGCGCACGCGCCAGCGCCTGGGCGACGCCGAGGCGGCGGCGCTCGACGAAAGCATCGCGGCGCGCGCCGCCATCGACCGCGCCTATGCGCTGCTGATGTCCGAGCCGCAGGTCCTGATCGCCTGGGCCGCCGCCTCCGACGAGCCCGAGATCATCGGCGACCCGAGCCTGGTGACGAGCGCGGACGCACCGCACCGCCTGCTCGCCTTCGGCACCTGGCTCGCGCCGGCCGCGGCGCGCGACATGGAGCACGCGGTCGACGCGCTGCGCGCCCGCGGCATCAGCTTCGCGATGACGGTGGCCACGCTCTCCGACCGCATCATCGAGGCCGAGGGCCACGTCATCGGCGGGCGCGCGATCCTGCGGCTGCGCGAGGTCAGCGGCGCCAAATACGAGCTGGCGGAGCTGACGGCGCGCCATCGCAAGCACACCGAGGACACCGCCGCGCTGGCGGCGCTGATCGAGGCGCTGCCCTCGCCGGTCTGGACCCGCGACGACGCCGGCAAGCTGGTGTTCGTGAACTCGGCCTATGCCAGGGCAGTGGAGGCCAAGGATGCCGCCGAGGCGGTCGACCGCGGCGTCGAGCTGTTCGACCGCGCCGCCCGCACCGAGCTGTTCCGCGCCCACGGGGCGGGCCAATCCTACGGCGGACGGCTGCCGGCGGTGGCCGGCGGCAGCCGCCGCAGCTTCGACGTGATCACCGTGCCGGCCGCGCGCGGCAGCGCCGGCATTGCGGTCGACGCCACCGAGGCCGAGCTGCTGCGGGCCGAGCTCAAGCGCATGATCGAGGCGCACCGGCGCATCCTCGACCAGCTCACCACCGGCGTCGCCATCTTCGGGTCGAACCAGAAGCTCGGCTTTTACAACGCCGCCTACCGTTCGCTCTGGGAGCTCGACGCCGGCTTCCTCGACCAGAGCCCGACCGATTCGGCGGTGCTCGATCAGTTGCGGGCGACCCGCAAGCTGCCCGACGACCAGGATTTCCGCCAGTGGAAGGCGGCGCTGCACGAAGCCTACCGCGCGATCGAGCCGAAGGCGCACGAGTGGCACCTGCCGGGCGGCCGCACCATGCGCGTGGTCACCACGCCCAACCCTGAGGGCGGCGTGATCTACCTGTTCGACGACGTCACCGAGCGGCTCGATCTCGAGCGGCGCTTCGACGCCCTGATCCGGGTGCAGGGCGAGACGCTCGACAATCTCGCCGAGGCGGTCGCGGTGTTCGGCAGCGACGGCCGCCTGCGGCTGTTCAATCCGGCCTTTGCCCGCATGTGGCGGCTCACCCCCGAGCAGCTCGCCGAGCGGCCGCATATCGAGACCATGACCACCTGGTGCCGGCCGCTGCACGGCGACGACATGATCTGGCAGAAGCTGCGCGCCACCGTCACCGCCATCGACGATCGCGAGCCGGTCGCCGGCCGGCTCGAGCGCCGCGACGGCAACGTGGTCGATTGCGCCACCATGCCGTTGCCCGACGGCGCCACCCTGGTCACCTTCCAGGACGTCACCGACACGGTCAACGTCGAGCGGGCGCTGCGCGAGCGCAACGAAGCGCTGGAGACCGCCGACCGGCTCAAGATCGACTTCGTGCACCACGTTTCCTACGAGCTGCGCTCGCCGCTCACCAACATCATCGGCTTTGCGCACTTCCTCGGCGATCCGGTCACCGGTCCGCTCACCGAGAAGCAGCGCGAATATCTGAGCTACATCACGGTGTCGACCAACGCGCTGCTGGCGATCATCAACAACATCCTCGACCTCGCCACCATCGACGCCGGCGCCATGACCCTCAATCTCGGCCGCGTCGACATCCGCAAGACCATGGAGGCGGCCGCCGAGGGGGTGCAGGACCGCCTGGTCAAGAGCGACATCAAGCTCGAAATCCGCACCGCCCCCGACATCGGCGGCTTCGTCGCCGACGAACGGCGGGTGCGCCAGTCGCTGTTCAATCTGCTGGCCAATGCGGTGGGCTTTTCGCCCGCGGGCGAGACCGTTACGTTGGCCGCCCAGCGCCTGCGGGATGCGGTGGTGTTCTCGGTGACCGATCGCGGACCGGGCATCCCGCCCGACGTGCAGGACAAGGTGTTCGATTGGTTCGAGACCCACTCGCTCGGCTCGCGCCACCGCGGCACGGGCCTCGGCCTGTCGCTGGTGCGCTCGTTCGTGGAGCTGCACGGCGGCACCGTCACGCTCGAATCGGCGGTCGGCCGCGGCACCACGGTGACCTGCGTGTTCCCGATCGACCAGCAGGCCGAGCGGCCGGCGGCGTGAAGCAAGCCCGGAAATCCCTACTGAGCACTTTCCGTTGCGTTTGATGTAAAACAGCGCCGCACTAGCGGGACCTGCCATGGCGATGCTGCTGACCACCTCCGGCACGTCGAGCTTCTCGGTGGCGCTGCCCGACGAGCAGGCCACCCGCCGGCTGGCGATCGACATCGCCAACTCGCTGGCGCCGGGCGACCTGGTGACGCTCTCGGGCGACCTTGGCGCCGGCAAGACCACGTTCGCGCGCTCCCTCATCCGCTATCTCGCCGGCGACGAAAAGATCGAGGTGCCGAGCCCGACCTTCACCCTCATGCAGCACTACGATCTGCCGCAGTTTCCGCTGGTCCATGCCGATCTGTTTCGGCTGGCGGGGTCGGCCGAGCTCGCCGAGCTCGGCTTCGAAGACCTGCCGGAAGGCGCCGTCGTGCTGGTGGAATGGCCCGACCGCGCCGCCGGCTTCCTGCCGCCCGACCGGCTCGACGTCACGCTCACGCTGGCGCCCAAGCTCAAGCTCGAATTCCGCCATGCGCGGGTGACCGGCTACGGCGCCTTCGGCGCCCGCGTCGACCGCATGGCGGCGGTGCGCCAGTTCATTGCCGAGAGCGGCTACAGCGAGGCGTTGCGCGCGCGGCTGCAAGGCGACGCCTCGACCCGCTCCTACGAGCGGCTGGCACTCGGCGACAAGCACGTGATCCTGATGAACTCGCCGCCCCGGCCCGACGGCCCGCCGGTGCGCGACGGCAAGCCGTACAGCGCGATCGCGCACCTCGCCGAAAGCGTAGTGCCGTTCGTGGCGATGGCGAACGGGCTGCGGCGCTACGGCTTCTCGGCACCCACGATCCATCACGCCGACCTCGACCAGGGCCTGCTCATCATCGAGGATCTCGGCGACGAGCGCCTGGTGACCGGCGACCCGCCGGGCCCCCACCGCGAGCGGTACGAGACCGCGGTCGATGCGCTGCTGGCGCTGCACGCGCAGAAGCTGCCGGAGGCGCTCGCGGTCGCGCCGCACCTCGATTATCAAATTCCCGCCTACGACCTGGACGCCTTCCTGATCGAAGCCGAGCTCCTGCTCGACTGGTACCTGCCGCGCCTGAAGGCGCCGGTGCCCGACAGCGAACGCGACAATTTCCGGGCGCTCTGGCGCGAGCTGCTGCAGCCGGCGATCGATTCGCCGCCGACCTGGGTGCTGCGCGACTTCCACTCCCCCAACCTGCTCTGGCTGCCCAGGCGCAACGACATCGCCCGCCTCGGCATTCTCGACTTCCAGGACGCGCTGATGGGACCTGCCGCCTACGACGTCGCCTCGCTGCTGCAGGACGCCCGCGTCGACATGTACGAGGAGATCGAGCTGGCGCTGCTCGGGCGCTACGTGCGCGGCCGCCGCCAGGCCCAGGCGGATTTCGACCACACCCAGTTCATCAAGATCTACGTCACGCTCGCCGCCCAGCGCGCCAGCAAGATCCTGGGTATCTTCGCCCGGCTCGACCTGCGCGATGGAAAGCCACAATATCTCCGTCATATGCCCCGCGTATGGGCTTATCTGCGGCGCTCGCTCGGCCATCCGGCGCTGGCGCCGCTCAACGAGTGGTACGCGTTCCACGTGCCGGCGTTAAACACAATTTAAACGTCCGTTGGGGCAATTGGATATCGATGGTCGACGCTTCCCGAAACGCCACCGCACCGAAACACGCCATGGTGCTCGCCGCCGGGCTCGGCACCCGCATGCGGGCGTTCAACGGCCAGGTGCCCAAGCCGCTGGTCAAGGTCGGCGGCAAGCCGCTGATCGACTACGTGCTCGACCGCCTGGCCGAGCAGGGCGTCGAGCGCGCGGTGGTGAACGTCCATCATCTCGCCGACCAGATCGAGCGGCACCTCGCGGCGCGGCAGCGGCCGAAGATCGTCATCGCCGACGAGCGCCGTGAGCTGCTCGGCACCGGCGGCGGCGTGGTCAGGGCGCTGCCGGAGCTGGGGCAAGCGCCGTTCTTCCACATCAATTCCGACACCATCTGGATCGACGGCGTACAGCCCAACCTCGGGCGCCTCGCCGCCGCCTTCGATCCCGCCAACATGGACGCGCTGCTCCTGCTGGCGGTGGCGGCGACCAGCATCGGTTATTCGGGCCGCGGCGACTTCAAGATGGCGCCCGACGGGCGACTCACGCGGCGCGGCGAGCACGAGGTGGTGCCGTTCGTCTATGCCGGCGCGGCGATCCTCACGCCGGCGTTCTTCGCCGGCGTGCCGCAAGGTCCGTCCTCGATGTCGCCGCTGTTCGACCGCGCCGCCGAGGCCGGGCGCCTCTACGGGCTGCGCCTCGAAGGGGTGTGGATGCACGTCGGCACTCCCGACGCCGTCAAGGCGGCGGAAGCCGCCATCACCGCCAGCGCGGCGTAGCTTCATCGTCGGACATTTCCGCGGCCGGGGAGCGGTTTCAGGCAGCCCGCCGCGCCTTGATTGATACGGTCAAGTTGCCGAACGGTGTATGATTCGGCATGGCCTCTGCCCGCGTCTTCACCATCCCGGCTTCGGCGCCGTTCATCCCGACGCTGATCCGCGCGCTGCTCGACGGGCGGCTGGTGCCGGGCTTCCCGGCGGCGCGCGATCCGCTCGCGCTCGCCGACGCGACGCTCTACCTGCCCACGCGCCGCGCCTGCCGGCTGGCGCGCGACCGCTTCCTCGACGTGACCGGCGAGAGCGCCGCCATCCTGCCGCGCATCGTCGCCATCGGCGACATCGACGAGGACGAGATCGCCTTCGCGCAGGCCGCCACCGGCGCGCTCGCGGCCGACGCGCTCGAGCTTCCGCCGGCGCTCGGCGGGCTCGAGCGGCGCATGCTGCTGGCGCAGCTGGTGCTGACCTGGGCCGGAAGGATCGCGCCGGAGGAGAGCGGCCAGGCGACGCTGATCGCCCACAACCCCGCCTCCGCGCTCGCGCTCGCCGACGAGCTTGCGCGCCTGATGGACGACATGACCACACGCGGCGTGGCGTGGGACCGCCTCGACGAGCTGGTGCCGGACAATCTCGACCGCTATTGGCAGCTCACCCTCGAATTCCTCAAGATCGCCAGCGAGGCGTGGCCGGCGATCCTCGCCGAGCGCGGCCGGATCGAGCCGGCGGCCCGGCGCGACGCGCTGATCAAGGCGGAAGCGGCGCGGCTTGCTGGGCGCACCGACGGCCCGGTGATCGCCGCCGGCTCGACCGGCTCGATGCCGGCGACCGCCGAGCTGATCGCGACCATCGCCAGGCTCGAGCACGGCGCCGTGGTGCTGCCCGGCCTCGACACCGATCTCGACCCGGAGTCGTGGGAGCTGATCGCCGGCCGCCGCGGCGGGGCGGGGCGCGAAGTCGTCGCGCCGGCGGTCGGGCATCCGCAATTCGCCATGCAGGCGCTGCTGCGGCGGATCGGGATCGCGCGCGATGCTGTGACCGCGCTCGCCGAACCTGCCGGGCGCGGCCGCGAACGCTTCCTCTCCGAGGCGCTGCGGCCGGCGGTCATGACCGATCAATGGCAAGGACTTGCGACCTCCGGCTTCTCGACACATGTCGAAGCCGCGCTCGAGCGGCTTGCGGTGATCGAAGCCGCCAATGCCGAAGAGGAAGCGCTCGCGGTCGCGGTGGCGCTGCGCGAGACGGTCGAGACGTCGGAGAAGACCGCGGCGCTGGTGACGCCCGACCGCGGGCTCGCCCGCCGCGTGCTGGCCGCCCTCGAGCGCTGGCAGGTCGCCGTCGACGATTCCGGCGGCGACCGGCTCGCCGACACGGCGGCCGGCCGGTTCGCACAGCTCGCCGCCGAGGCGGCGCTCGGGGGGCTCGCGCCGGTCACCTTGCTCGCCTTGCTCAAGCATCCGCTGGCACGGCTCGGCGGCGCCGAAGCGGCGCCGGCCCGTGCCATCGCGGCGCTCGAAATGGCGGTGCTGCGCGGGCCACGGCCGCGGGCGGGGAGCGCGGGGCTCGCCCAGGCGCTCGCCGGCTTCCGCGCCGACCTGGGCAAGTTCCGGCGCAAGGAGCCGTCCGATCTGCATCCCTCCGATCCGCGCACCCTGTTGAGCGAGCGGGAGCTCGACGCGGCCGCCGCACTGCTCGAGCGGCTGACCGCGGCACTGGCGCCGCTCGAAACGCTGCCCCGCGCGCCGCGCCCGTTTTCGGAGATCGCGGCCTGCCACCGCGACGTGGTCGCAGCGCTGAGCGCCGATGTGCCCCACGGCGTCGCCGCATTCGGCGGCCCGGACGGCGCCGCGCTCGCAACCGCGTTCGACGAGATCGCCCTCGGTGAGCCCGGCCTCGCCGTGGCCCCGGGCGACTACGCGGAGCTATTCCGCACCGCCATATCCGATCGCGTGGTGCGGCGGCCCGGGCTGCCCGGCGTGCGCGTGCGCATCTACGGCCCGCTCGAGGCGCGGCTGCAGACCGTCGACCGCATGGTGATCGGCGGGCTCGTCGAGGGCAGCTGGCCGCCGGAGGCTGCTTCCGATCCTTGGCTCAACCGCCCCATGCGCCATACGCTCGGCCTCGATCTGCCGGAGCGGCGAATCTCGCTCTCGGCGCACGACTTCGCGCAGGCGCTCGGCGCCGACGAGGTGATGCTGAGCTATCCGGCCAAGCTCGCCGGCACGCCGACCGTGACCTCGCGCTTCGTGCAGCGGCTGGCGGCGGTGGCGGGCGACGAGCGGTGGAACGGTGCGCGACGACGCGGCGAGCAATATCTCGGCTGGGCGCGGGCGCTCGACCGGCCCGTGGACGTGCAACCCATCAAGAAACCGGCGCCAAAGCCGCCGCGCGAAGCGCGGCCGTCGGCGCTCTCGGTCACCGACATCGAGAACTGGCTGCGCGATCCCTACACGATCTACGCCAAGCACATCCTCAAGCTGCGCGAGCTCGACGCCGTCGATCTCATTCCAGGCGCGGCCGACCGCGGTATCGTGATCCACGGTGCGCTCAGCGAATTCACCAAGACGTTCGCCGCCGCGCTGCCGGAGGATCCCGAGGGCGCGCTGCTGGCGATCGGACGCAGGCGCTTCGCGGCGCTCGACGACTATCCGGAGGCGCGCGCCTTCTGGTGGCCGCGCTTCCAGCGCATCGCCCGCTGGTTCGCCGGTTGGGAGGCGGGGCGCCGGCGCCGGATCAGGACGCTCGCCGCCGAGACCGCCGGCCGGATCGAGATTGCGCTCGGCGCGCGCACTTTCACGCTGTCGGCGCGCGCCGACCGCATCGAGCGGCTCGCCGACGACAGCTACGCCATCCTCGACTACAAGACCGGACAGGTGCCGACCGAGAAGCAGGTGCGCGTCGGCATCTCGCCGCAGCTCACGCTCGAAGCCGCCATCCTGCGCGGCGGCGGCTTTGGCGGCATCGGCGCCGGCGCCTCGGTCGGCGAGCTGGTCTACGTGTCGCTCAAGGGCCGCGAGCCCGCCGGCGAGGACAAGCTCATCGACTTCAAGGACGGCGACGCCAATGCCCACGCCGCCCGCGCGCTTGCCAAGCTCACGACCGTTGCCACCCGCTTCGAGGACGAGCAGCAGCCCTACCGCTCCATGGTGCTGTCGATGTGGAAAAACCGCTACGGCACCTACGACCACCTGGCGCGCGTGAACGAATGGTCGATCCGCAGCGAGGATGACGAGGCCGGAGGCGAGGAATGAGACGGGCAGGCGTCCACGACACCTGCACCCACTGGGGACGCGCCCTCACTCGGCAGAGTTCGGGCATGAGTGCGCTATCGTCTGCGGCGCGCCTTTTTCATCTCGTTGACGACTTGTCGGCGCTTGGCGAAACGAGCCGGATCAGCTGCCTCGTCCGACGCCGCGATCGGCAACAGCAGCTCAATCGGAACCGCGAGCGACCGGGCGACCTTCTGATGCAGGGTAACGGGGCCTTTGCGCTTTCCTGCTTCGAGGTCCGACAGATAACCCTGAGTGATGCCGACGGATACGGCCAATTCGGCTTGGGTCCTGTCGCGCCACTCACGCAAAACACGGATCGGATTCTCGCCGGCCGCCAACCGATCGACCTCGGTCTTGGGCAGCACGATCTCATGGCCGGCGGCGAGTGCGGCGCGCGCCTGGCGCACGATCCGGGCCGTGCCCGCGTCCTCGCCCACGGCCAGCGCGACGAGACGTTCGTATTCGTCCTTCGGAAGAACGGCCAGTTCCTCGCCGCCGGTGGTCTTAATGAACTGAACCTTCGTCATGATAGCCTCTCAATCGTAAATCTCGCGACGATGTCCGACAGCGACGACGATCATCGTATTGCGTTCGACGTAGAAGATGATGCGCCAATCGCCGACGCGCAACCGCGCGCCGGCACGCCCCTTGAGACGTTTCACATCGCCCTGTCCGGTGTCGGCAAACGCCCTGAGCTTGGCATCGAGCCGTCGGCGCACATCGGCGGAGAGGCTGAGCCACTGACGCGTGGCCGCAGCCGTAAAAACGATCTCCATAGGCCCGACATCGCAGAATGCTATAGAAACGTCAAGCACAATATTGCAGAGCGCGATAGAAAGCCGTACTCATGACCCTCCCCCGCATCATTCCCGAGACCGTGCTGCGGCAGCAGATCGAGGCCTCCGATCCGGCAGTGTCGGCCTGGGTCGCCGCCAATGCGGGCTCCGGCAAGACCCACGTGCTGGCGCAGCGGGTGATCCGGCTGCTGCTCGACGGCGTCGCACCTGAAAAAATCCTCTGCATCACCTTCACCAAGGCGGCCGCCGCCAACATGGCGCAACGGGTGTTCGATACGTTGAGCGCCTGGACCGCCCTCGACGACGCCGGCCTCGACCGGGCGATCCGGGCGATCTCGGACCGCGCGCCGGATGCGAGTCTGCGCGCGCAGGCGCGCCGGCTGTTCGCGACCGCGCTCGAAACCCCGGGCGGACTCAAGGTGCAGACCATCCATGCCTTCTGCACCCGCCTGCTGCATCAGTTTCCGTTCGAGGCCAACGTCGCCGCCCGCTTTGAGGTGCTCGACGAGGCGGCGGAGACCAAGCTGCTCGGCCAAGTGACCCTGGGCGTGCTGCTCGACGCGGCGGCCGATCCGAACGGCGCGCTCGGCCGCGCGCTTGCGGTGGCGCTCGCCAGCGCCGCCGACCAGACCTTCAAGGAGGTCATCGGCGAGGCGATCCGCAAGCGCGACGCGGTGCAGGCTTGGATCGAGCACGGCGGGGGCGTCGAGGGGGCCATTGCCGGGCTGTGCGGGGCGTTCGGCGTCAAACGCGACGACACGGTCGAGCAGATCGAGAAGGACATCCTGGAGGGACCGATTCTGCCCTCCTCCGAGTGGACGGCGGTCGCGGAGCTTTGCAAAGCAAGTTCGCCGAGAGACCAGGAGCAATGCGCGCGGCTCACCGCGGCGGCGGCCTCCTCCGGCGCGGAACGGGTCGAGGTCTACCTCGAGGTCTTCTTCGACACCAAGTTCAAGGCGCGCCCCAATCTGGTGACCCAAGGCCTCGCCAAAAAGCATCCGGCGCTGACCCAGCGTCTCACGCAGGAACAAGCGCGTCTGCTCCCGTTGCGGGAGCGCCGCAAGGCCGTCGCCTGCCGCGACCGCACCGCAGCCCTGATCACCGTCGCCGACGCCGTGATCGCCCGCTACCGCGCCGAGAAGGACCGGCGCGGCCTGCTCGACTACGACGACCTGATCGAGAGGACGCTGGAGCTGCTGGGCAAGGTCGAGGCTGCCTGGGTGCATTACAAGCTCGACAGCGGCATCGACCATGTGCTGATCGACGAGGCGCAGGACACCAGTCCCCGGCAATGGCGGATCATTCGTGCCCTGACGGCGGAGTTCTTCGCCGGCGCCGGGGCGCGCGCGGCGAGCCGCACGATCTTCGCGGTCGGCGACGAGAAGCAGTCGATCTTCTCGTTCCAGGGCGCGGCGCCGCGCGAGTTCGACGCCATGCGCCATGGCTTTGTGGCGCTCTGCCGGGCGGTCGGCCAGGAGCTGCGATACGTGCCGTTCCGGCACTCGTTCCGGTCCGGCCCCAACGTCCTGGGCGCGGTCGACGATGTGTTCGCGCGGCCGCAGGCGTTGCGCGGCCTGTCCGCCGACAGCGTGCGGACGGTGCACGAAGCGCTGCCGGACGCGGCGCCCGGCCTGGTCGAGATCTGGGAGACGCTCAAGCCCGACGCCAAGCGCGAGATCGAAGCCTGGGACGCGCCCTTCGACGAGATGACCGAGACCAGCCCGCAGGCGCGGCTGGCGCGGAAGATCGCGCGCAATATCGCGCGCTGGCAAGCGCAGGGGACGCGGGCCGGCGACGTGCTCGTGCTGGTGCGCCAGCGCGGACCGCTGTTCGAGGCCATCATCCGCGCGCTCAAGGACGCCGAGGTGCCGGTCGCCGGCGCGGATCGCCTGGTGCTGACCGAGCACATCGCGGTGATGGACCTGATGGTGCTGGCCGATGCGCTGCTGCTGCCGGACGACGACCTGGCGCTGGCGACCGTGCTCAAGAGTCCGTTGTTCGGCCTCGACGACGACGACCTGTTCGCGATCGCCTGGCAGCGCCGGGGGCCATTGCGGGCGGCGCTGCGCGCCAAGGCGCAGGCGCAGCCGCGCTTCGCCGAGGCGGTGGACAAGCTCGACCGCTACGCCGCGTGGGCGCGGCGGGAGACGCCATTCGGCTTCTACGGCCGGCTGCTCGGAGCGGAGGGAGGACGCAAGCGCTTCCTCGCGCGGCTCGGCCACGAGGCCGACGACGCGCTCGACGAATTCCTCAATCTCGCGCTCGACTACGAGCGGCGCGAGACGCCCTCGCTGCAAGGCTTCCTCGCCTGGCTGCGCGCGGCAAAGACCGACGTGAAGCGCGACATGGAGATCACCCGCAACGAGGTTCGGGTGATGACCGTGCACGGCGCCAAGGGGCTGGAGGCGCCGGTCGTGA
>JBEVIH010000149.1:0-8910 GCA_040510815.1 Xanthobacteraceae bacterium
CAGATGCCCCCGGAGGCGGTGGAGCGGATCGCCGAGCTGCTGAGCCCCGGCTCCTCGCTGGTGATCTCCGACGAGGGCCTCGGCCGCGAAACCGGCCGCATGACGGAGTTCATCGTCCTCACCCGCTGACCGCCTAGGCGGTGGTGGCGCGAAAACCGATCGGCTAGGCTTACAAGCCGGCCGGTTGGTGATGCTGCGTGACCTGCCGCGCCGGTGACGGAGGACGACAGCATGACATGTTGGTGGACCGCGCGCCGCGCGGGCACCGTGCTCGCGATGATCGCGGCGGCCGGATCGATGCTGACGCTTGTCGCGGCTTTGCCGGCATTGGCGCAGGCCTGGCCGAGCAAGACGGTGCGGATCATCGTGCCGTTCTCTCCCGGCAGCGCCACCGACCTGCTTCCGCGCGCGATCTTCGAGCACGTTTCGGCCAAGCTCGGTCAGACCTTCATCGTCGAGAACCGGCCCGGCGGGGGCGGCGGCATCGGCGTGAGCGCCGTCGCCAAGTCCGATCCGGACGGCCACACGCTGCTGGTGCACTCGAACGCGCTGGTGACAGCGCCGGCGATCCAGGCCATGCCCTACGATCCGGTGCAGGATTTCGCCGGCATCACACCGCTCGGCAACGTGCCGCTGGTGCTGGTGATCTCGCCCGACAAGAACATCAAGACGCTCAAGGAATTCGTCGCCGCCGCCAAGGCCAAGCCCGGCTCGATGAATTACGCGGCGGCCGGCATCGGCACGCCGCCGCATCTGACCATGGAGCGCTTCCGCATGGCCGCCGGCTTCGAGGGCCAGCTGGTGCCGTTCCGCGGCGCGCCCGAAGCATTGACCGAGGTCATGACCGGACGGGTGGACGTCTATTTCTGCCCGATCACGCCGGCGATGCCGTTCATCCGCGAAGGCAAGCTTCTGGCGCTCGCGGTGTCGAGCACCAACCGCGCCTCGGCGCTGCCGAACGTGCCAACCACCGTGCAGGCAGGCTTTCCCGATTCCGATTTCGATTTCTGGATCGGCTTGATGGTGCCCAAGAAGACTCCGCGCGACGTCGTCGCCCGCGTTCACCAGGAGACGGTGAAAGGCCTGGAAGACCCGGGCGTCAAGGACAAGCTCGGCAAGCTCGGCGTCGAGCCGCTGATCATGACTCCGGACGCCTTCGACGCCCGCATCGCCAACGAGGCCCCGCTCGCGCTCACGCTCGCCAAGGCCGCCGGCATCGCGGTGAAGTAGCCCGTGATGGACGGTTTCACCCGCACCGAGATCAAAACTACCGGCGCCCGCATCGTCACCGCGCACGGCGGCAAGGGACCGCCGCTGCTGCTGATGCACGGCAATCCGTTCACGCACCTGTCCTGGCACAAATTCGCGCCGCGGCTGGCGCAGGAGTTCACCGTGGTCGCCACCGACCTGCGCGGCTATGGCGATTCGGAGAAGCCGCCGGGCGGGCCCGACCACAGCGGCTATTCGTTCCGCGCCATGGCGCAGGACCAGGTCGAGGTGATGGCGGCGCTCGGGTTCGAGCGCTTCTACGCCGCCGGCCATGACCGCGGCGCCCGCGTGCTGCACCGCATGTGCCTCGACCATCCCGCCAAGGTCGCGCGCGCCGCGATCCTCGACATCATCCCGCAGCACGATCTGTTCACCCGGCCGACGCGCGAATGGGCGAAGGGGGCGTATCACTGGTTCTTCATGATCCAGCCCTACGATCTGCCCGAGCGGCTGATGGGCACCGATCCCGACTATTTCATCCGCTTCAAGCTCGCCAAGACCGAGCAGGGGCTGAGCTTCTTCGGCAAGGAAGCGCTCGCCGAATACATCCGCTGCTTCCGCAACCCCGCCACTATCCACGCCATGTGCGAGGACTATCGCGCGACCTACGGCGTCGATTTCGAGATGGACAAGGTCGACTTCGCCGCCGGCCGCAAGATCGCCTGCCCGGCGCTGATCCTGTGGGGCGCGACCGGCGCGGTCGGGCGCAACCACAAGCCGGCCGAGGTGTGGGCCCAATACGCGACCGACATCCGCGGCGCCAAGGCGCTGCCCTGCGGGCACTACCTGTCGGAGGAGGCGCCGGAGGAAACCTACGCGGAGCTGCGCGCGTTCTTCCGCGAGGGCGAGCTGCGATAGGCCGCGGCCTCATGAATCCAGAATGCGCGTCGGACGTCATGTAGCCGGCCGCGCACCGGCGCCGGTCGGTGATATCCGGGCCGTCAGACGACGATCAACTTGTCGACGTAAAGTTTCCAATTGCCGGGGCGCGGTCTCGCCGCTTCGCCCGCCAGCCACGTGCCGGTCACTTTGCCTTCCCATTCGGCCGGAAGGATCATGCCGTGCATGAACTTTGCCGCCATCTGGCGCGACCCCCAGGCGACCACCGTATCCGACCCGGTCTCCCACCAGGCGTCGCCCGGGCTCAGGTTGCGCGCCGATTCCGCATCCTGTGCGACGTTGAAGGTTCCCTCCAGCAGGCAACGAATTCCGGGCCCCGGATGCTGATGACGATCGGCAATGCGACCGGCCACGCTGGTGATTTGGTCGAGCCGGAACAGCCAGCGGCTCCCGTCCAACATTGCCAGATGCGTGATGACCCGGGACATTCGAAGGCTGGACAATACGCCCGTGCCTTCGAGCAGGAGCGGCGCGGTGTTGGGCAGTGCGAGCTCCCATCGCCAGACCTGACTCCAGTCGGCGGACGACTGCAGCGTCACGGGCCCGTCGAGGTACGTCGCCTCGTCGGAATTCATCGTCTGCCCGTTGATGACGACGCGGCCGTATCGGACGTAAAGAAGTCGGTGAGCCGCCGGCAGTGCTGACACGGACGAGCCGCCTGCGCCGACTTGGTCATGCAGAAGATTCAAGGCAAATGGCATCGAGCAATCTCGACTGGGACGTGCCGCCCGGTCCGTCCGGACGTGCCGACGAGATCATCGAATGAGGCGATCGGCCTTCACGATGCGACCGCCAGCCGGCTGCCGCGCAGCCGCCTCAGGACGCCGCTACCGCCGCCGGCGCGGCCAGGAAGTTGCGCACCGCATACCAGAGCAGGTGCCGGTTATTGCTGTAGCCCGGGCTGTGCGCGGTGTGCGGCAGGATCACGAACTGGCGGTCGCCGTTCGGCAACTGCTGATAGAAGTCGAGCAGGTCCTCGTTGGTCGAGTTGCCGTCATAGGTGCCGCGGATCATCAGCACCGGCGCGAGCACCTTCTTGGGGTCGACCTTCGGCAGGTTCACCGCCATGTCGAGATAGGTTCCGGTCGGAACCTGATCGCCGAATTTCAGCTCCTCGGCGATGATCGCCTCGGCCACCGCCGGGTCGTAGGTCGAGGCGTGACCGTCGCGGGTGAAGATCGAGCGGATCATGGCGGCGTCGCGCTTGCGGCGATTGCTGGCGCGCAGCGCCTCGGCCCGCTGCGCCCGCCGGCCGATCTCCGGCGCGCCGGTGCCCTTGTAGGTGAAGGCGACCAGCACCAGCCGGTCCACCCGCTCCGGGTGCACCTGCGCATAGGCGCCGGCGCGGATCCCCCCCGAAGAGGTGCCGTAGAAATGCATCTTGCTCTGCCGGGTCTCCTGCAGCACCACCGGGATCGCCACCTTGAGGTCCTCGACGCTGCTGTCGATGTCGGAATTGTTGCCGGAGCTGCCGGAGCGGCCGTAGCCGTCGTGGTCGATGGTCCACACGTCGTAGCCGTAGCGCGCGAACACGTTCATGAACGAATATTCGCCCTTGCCCGGCACGGTGAGGTCGTACGACGAGCGCGTGGAATTGGAGGAGCCGTGCACCAGGAACAGGACCGGCAGCGCCGGCTCGCCGGCGCGCGGCGCGCCGACGCGCTTGCGCCAGAGGTTGAGCTTCACGCTGCCCTTGTTCGCCCAGTACTCGGAGCTCCAGATCGGGCCGTCGGCGGCCTGCGCGGTCCCCGCGCCGGTGGTCTGCGCCTGCGCGGAGGTGAGGCCGGACACCAGGCCCGCCCCGATGCCGAGGCCGGCCCCCTTGAGGATGCTGCGGCGTGCCGGGTCGGCCGGCTCGGAATGCTGGGTCATGGGGGTCCTCCGTGGGCGCTGCTCGCGCTGCCGTTTTACTAGGCAGCCGTATTGCGCCGACCTTATCAGGTCGCTGCGGCGGCTGTCAGGTCGCCAAGGCGGCCATCCCCCGGCGCATGAGCGGCGGCCCTCGCGCCGACGGCGGACTTTTGCTACTCGTTTGCCGGGCCATCGTCCGCACGCTCGCCTCCATATTTTCGGCTGAGTCCTGCAACACGAGGATCGAAAACGCGCGTTGCACCGACGATATGAGCAGAGACGCCCGACCCGAACCCGCCAAAGGGACTGCGTGACGGAACGATGACGGAGCCGAAATCCACCGGCCGCGAGCAAAAGGTGCTCGAGAAGCTGAACGCCGCCGCGCGGTTCTGCGACCGCAGGATCGGCTGGAATCGGATCGGCTTTTTCTTGAGCGTCACCATCATCGCGATCGCGGCGGTGGCGCTCTATCGCATCCTGCGCAATATCGAGTTGCGCGAGGTGGCCGAGGCGCTGGTCATGACCAACCCGCGCCATATCGCGCTGGCGGCCTTGTTCGTCGCGGCCGGCTATTTCACGCTGACCTTCTACGACCTGTTCGCGCTGCGCACGATCGGGCGCACCGACGTGCCCTATCGAATCGCGGCGCTGGCCGGGTTCACCAGCTACTCGGTCGGCCACAATGTCGGCGCCAGCGTGCTCACCGGCGGCGCGGTCCGCTACCGGGTCTATTCGGCCTGGGGCCTCAGCGCCATCGACGTCGCGAAAATCTGCTTCGTCGCCGGCCTGACCTTCTGGCTCGGCAACGCCACCGTGCTCGGGCTGGGCATCGCCTACGAGCCGCTCGCCGCCAGCGCCATCAACCGGTTGCCGGCCTGGTTCAACCGCGGCGCCGCGGTCGCGGTGCTGATCGTGCTGGCGCTCTACGTCGTCTGGGTCTGGCGCCGGCCGCGCATCGTCGGCCGTAGCGGCTGGAGCGTCACCCTGCCGGGCGGGCCGCTCACCCTGCTGCAGATCGGCATCGGCATCGTCGATCTCGGCTGCTGCGCGCTGGCGATGTACATGCTGGTGCCGGACGAGCCCAATATCGGCTTTGTCACGGTGGCGGTGATCTTCGTCGCCGCCACGCTGCTCGGCTTTGCCAGCCACGCCCCCGGCGGGCTGGGCGTGTTCGACGCCGCCATGCTGGTCGCGCTCTGGCAGTTCGACAAGGAGGACCTGCTGGCCGGGCTGCTGCTGTTCCGGCTGCTCTATTACATCGTTCCGTTCGCGCTCTCGCTCGCGATCCTCGGCGTCCGCGAGCTCGTTCTGGGGATGCGCGGGACGGCGCGGCCGCCGGCCGTGAAGGTGCCGTCGATCGCGCCCACCGATATCGTGACGGCGACCGATGCGGGCGCCGAGAGGACGGAGGTTCGTTGAACCCCGCGCAGGCTCGCAATGGCGCCCTCCCTGCCACAATGAAATTGAGGCACTACCAATCCGCCTAGACCAGATGGCGCGACGGGGAGCTTACCTGCGTGTTTAACGCGCGCGGCCCGAGGGGAACCTCCATTTTGCAGCAAACACCACCGGATGCGAATGCGAGGTCTACCGAACCGCTGAGCTCTTGCGGGATGAGATCGCGAATGATGCTGACGCCGTATCTGCAGTCGGGCGAAGCAGCAACGACGGGGCCTCCGATCTCGTGCCATTCGATCGACAGGTTTGCCGCATCCTCGCGGGGGCCGCGGCTCCAGCTCACCTCGACGCGCCCATGCGGCGTCGATAGCGCGCCATATTTTGCAGCGTTCGTCACCAGTTCGTGCAGCACCATCGCCAGTGTCTGGCTTGCCGCAACCGTGAGCGTGACGTTCGGGCCGCGGATCGTCATATTTGCGTCCGTCGCGTAGGGCGCAAGCTGACGGCGGACGAGTTCCGCGAGGTCGACGTCGTCCCAGCGATTCTGGCTGAGCAGTACGTGGGCGTCGGCCATGGATCGAATGCGCCGATCCAGTGCTTGAATGTACTCGTCGAGCGAGCCGCTGCCGCGGCGCATGTCCTTGGCTATGAGGGCAATGCGTTCCAGCAGATTCTTGACGCGATGATCGAGCGCGGCGATGAGCAGGCTTTGCTGGTCCTCGGACAGCTTCCGCGCGGTGACGTCGAGGGTCAGGCCCTTGATGCATACAAGATGCCCCATGGCGTCGAATTCGGCCTTTGCCGTTTCCTCGAGCCAGACCTCCCGGCCATCGGGAAGCGAGAAGCGGAATGTGACGGTATAGGCAGGACGTTCGGGAGTGACCCCGCCGACCAGCGCCTTGAACCGCTCGCGATCGCCCGCATGCACCCGCGACAGAAAGCTTTTCGGGCCAAGGGTTTGCCGCGGGTCGAATCCCAGGATTTGCGCGGCGTTGGCGCTGCGCTGCGACGAACCCGAGCCAGCATCCCATACGAACGTCGTGACCGCTCCTGCCGTCAGAGCCTCCTGCAGGCGCGCTTCGCTCTCCGCGATCGCGGCTTCGTGCTGCCGCCGCTCTGCGAAGAGCGCGGCGAGAACATATGCGCAGAGCGCGACAGCCAGTATGCCAGCGCGGGCGGCAAGCACGCGGTCCGCCATTGGGAGAGCGGGATCGCCGAAGTGACCGATTCCGATCGTTGTCGTCCAGACGATCGTGAGGGTGACGATGAAGGCCGCCGCCGCGGCGAAAATCGGCCGGCAGCGTGCCGTGATCCACAGCAGGACCGGAAACAGCAGCGCGATCGGCACGACCGTCGTCCAAGGCTCCGGCGGCAGTGCAATGACGATGACGCTCATGATGATGAGCGACGCCAGCGCGATGAGACCTTCGATTGTTTCGCTCCGCGCTGGCGGCTCGCGAGCTGCCGAGGCGAGCCCGATCACCAGGGGCGCGATTGTGACGATGCCGAGCGCGTCGGATGCGAACCAGTCCCGCCAGGTGACCAAGATGGATGCCGTCGCGCCATGGAACATGGCAAACCCAAGGGTCCCGCCAATCCCGGAGACGGCGGCCGCGACGATCGCTGCCCCTACCAGGCCGAGCACGTGGCGCAGCCGGTCGAGATTGAAAGGCCAACCGAAGTAGCGCTCGATCAGCCCAGCCGCCAGCAGGGCTTCCCCCGCATTGCATAGGGCGAAGATGATGGAGCTCAAGAAATTTCGATCGCCCAGCATATTGGCCACGATGGTCGCGACCATCGTCCCGGCCGCGACCGCCCATCGCGCAGAAGGCCCAAAAGCGATCAACGTGCCCGCCGCGACTCCGGCGGCCGGCCAGAACACGGCGACGCCGTCGGGAGTGAGCAGAGAAAGGCTCATCCTTGCCGACAGGATGTAGACGCAGCCGACCAAGACGGCGATCGAGATCGAGCTCGTCCATCGACGTGCCGGGTCAGCGGCGTTGGATCTCCGGGCTAGCACGCGCAGATTCTGCAGCATGTCGCGGTCTCGGATGTATTGTTCCGATGCAGCACAGGGCTTCATAGTAGCACTTGACGTGTGTGAGCGCCGAGCAATGTCTGCTGTCGAGGCAACAGCAGAAATGTCGGCGACGCTGGTCAGGTCCGCTTATGGCTCAGTTTGCCCGCCAGGAATCGACAAACGCTCGGAGCTTCGGCGGCTCCGGATGGTCACGTCGAAAAACTGCGTGGGAGTTCGGGGCAACCGCCAAGCCAGTCCGGGAGGATGTGGCTGACGAGGCCCTCCGTGGTATGCCGGTGCATGATAATGTCGGTCTCGCGTGCCGTTGCGCGACGCACTAAGCTATGAGTGATGTGCGCACCTGCAGGGTCGATCGCGGGTGAGCCGGGATCGCAGGCGCGGCAGAGATGACTGCAAGTGGCGATAGCGGCAGATCCGCGCGCTGGGACGACTGGCTCGAACGGCTCAGACGCGCGCGGCTGGTGCTGGCGGCGGCCGCGGTCGTGTTCGCCGGTCTTTGGCTGGCCGGGGTGGTCGGTGCGCTGCCGGCGCTGGTGGCGCTTGCCGCCGTCGTGGCGGTCGCGGCCGTGATCGCGGTCGGCGACGGCGAGGACGCGCGCCGGCGCGCCTCGGCCGCCGCGCTGCCGATGGCGCGGGTCGGCGAGCCGCTGATCGAGGCGGTGCTGGCCGGGCTGCCCGATCCGGTGGTGGCGCTCAACCGCAACGGCGACGTGGTCGCGCTCAATGCGCGCGCGACCGCAATCGCGCCGGCGCTGCGCCGCGGCGAGCCGGTCTCGCTCGGGCTGCGCGTGCCGGAGGTGCTCGACGCCATCCGCCGCGCGCGGGCAAGCGGCGCCGCGCAGCGGGTCGAATTTTTCGAGGCCGTGCCGGTCGACCGCTGGTACGAAGCCGTGGTGACGCCGATCGCGGCGGTCGAGCCCTCCGCCGGCTTGGTGCTGATGACGTTTCACGATCTCACGCCGCTGCGGCGGGTCGAGGAGATGCGCGCCGACTTCGTTGCCAATGCCAGCCACGAACTGCGCACCCCGCTCGCCGCGCTGTCCGGCTTCATCGAAACCTTGCAGGGGCCGGCGCGCGACGACCCCGCCGCGCGCGAGCGGTTCCTCAAGATCATGCAGGCGCAGGCGAACCGCATGGCCCGCCTGATCGACGACCTGCTGTCGCTGTCAAGCATCGAGCTCAACGCGCATTTGCGCCCCGACAAGCACGCCGACCTGGTCGCGATCCTGCGCCAGGTGGCCGACGGTCTGCAGACGCTGGCGCGCGACCGTGCCGTGGACGTGCGGTTGACCATGCCGGCAAGCCCTCTGCTGGTGCTCGGCGACCGCGACGAATTGCTGCGCGTGTTCGAGAATCTGGTCGAGAACGCGCTCAAATACGGCGCCTCCGGCAAGCGGATCGAGGTCACGCTGGCGTCCGGCGCCGCCGCCGGCGGCGCGCCCGAGGCCCGC
>JBEVIH010000150.1:0-7199 GCA_040510815.1 Xanthobacteraceae bacterium
CCAGCGCCATGCGGATGCCGTCACCGGTGTTGAAGCGGGTGCCGCGTACCTTGGCGAGATCCCAGCCGGGACCGAGATAGCGCGTGCGCCATTCGGAATTGGATTCGAAACCGCCGCAAGCCAGCACGACCGACTTGCTGCGCAGTTCGCTTTCGACGCCCTGGTGCCGGATGCGGACCCCCTCCACCCGAACGCCGTCATAGACGAGGCTCAGCGCGCGCGTCTCGTAGCGGATCTTGATGCCCCGCTTGGTCGCGGCCTCGGTAAGCATCTTGACGAGGCCTGGGCCGCCGCCCACCGCCTCGACCGTCAGCCCGCCCCAGAACTTGAACTTTCCGTCGATCTTGAACGCCTGGCGTCCATAGATCGGGATGAAGCGCACGCCCTTGTCGCGCATCCAGCAGAACGTATCGAAGCTTCTGGTGACCAGGAGCTCGACCAGGTCGGGATCGGCGCGGTTCTGCGTCACCCGCGCCATGTCGTCGAAAAATTGCTCCTGGGTGTAGGTGCGGAAGTCGGCGCCCTCGTCGACGAAGCGCTTGCCGGTGGCGTTGATCAGGATCGAGAACGGATAGGAGTGCTTCTGGAACTGGTCGCCGACCGCGAGATCGCCGAACTCCGGAGCGTTCATCTCCCATTGCACGGCGTGACAGCCTGACCAGTTGCCGCACGGGCTGGCGCCGATCTCCATCGCCATGCGGATGCCGTCGCCGTTATTGAAACGGGTGCCGCGCACCTTGGCGAGGTCCCAGCCCGGCCCGAGATAGCGCGTGCGCCACTCGGCGTTGGATTCGAAGCCGCCGCAGGCGAGCACGACCGATTTGCTGCCGAGCTCGCTCTCGACACCGTCGTGGCGCACCCGCACGCCCGACACCCGCACGCCGTCGAAAAGAAGACTGAGCGCGCGGGTCTGGTAGCGGATCTGGATGCCGCGCTTGGTGGAGGCCTCGGTCAGCATCTTGATCAGGCCGGGACCGCCGCCGACCGATTCGACCGTGAGCCCGCCCCAGAACTTGAACTTGCCGTCGATCTTGAACGCCTGGCGGCCGTAGATCGGGATGAAGCGGATGCCCTTGTCGCGCATCCAGCAGAAGGTGTCGAAGCTGCGCGTGACCAGGAGCTCGACGAGGTCCGGATTGGCGCGGTTCTGCGTCACCCGCGCCATGTCGTCGAAGAACTGGTCGGCGGTGTAGGTTCCGAAATCGGTCTCGGCGATCTCTTGCGGGGTGAGGTCGGGCACCAGCGCCTTGATGTCGTCGACGCCGTTGTAGACGACGCGCACCGAGCCGGCGGTGAAGCGGCTGTTGCCACCGGCCTCGTCCTCGGGCGCCGCCTCCAGCATCAGCACCGAGGCGCCCTGCTCCTGGGCGGCGAGCGCCGCGCTGAACGCCGCGTTGCCGCCGCCGACCACGATGACGTCCGCCGCCTGCTTCGCCATTCCCGAACCCCTACGCGCTGTCCGCTACGTCGCTACCTGCTACTTCGCTTATCACTCGGCCGCCACGGCGGCCACCCCGCCATGCGCCTTCGACCAGCCGGCCGGGTCATGCATGAATTTCTCCGCCTCCACGAGCATCTTGGGGTCGAATTTGCCGGCCGCCTTGGCGACCGCCAAGATGTCCCACCAGGTGGCGAGGTGGTGCAGCGTCACCCCGAGCTCCGACAGGATCGCCCGGCTCTCCGGATAGATGTCGTAGAAGAACAGCACGAAGCAGTGCTCGACCTTGGCGCCAGCGTCGCGCAGCGCCTTGCAGAAGTTCACCTTGCTGCGGCCGTCGGTGGTGAGGTCCTCGACCAGCAGGACACGCTGGCCTTCCAGCAGGTGGCCCTCGATCTGGGCGTTGCGGCCGAAGCCCTTGGGCTTCTTGCGCACGTATTGCATCGGCAGCATCAGCCGGTCCGCCATCCAGGCGGCGAACGGAATGCCGGCGGTCTCGCCGCCGGCGACCGCGTCGAACTGCTCGAAGCCGGCGTCGCGCAGGATGGTGGTGGCGCCGAAATCCATCAGCGCGCGGCGCACGCGCGGAAACGAGATCAGCCGCCGGCAATCGATGTAGACCGGGCTCGCCCAGCCCGAGGTGAAGATGAACGGCTTGTCCACCATGAAGCGGACCGCTTCGACCTCGAGGAACATCTTTGCCGTCTGCTCGGCGATCGCTTTCTGGTCGGAAAGCCCAATGCCTGACATCTGTCTTGTCCTTGTCTCCCGTCGGCCCGGTTGCCGGCTACTGGATGCCGGCTTTTGCGGGCATGACAAGCGGAGAATTCAGTTAGACACAACCTTCCACTCGATCATCTCGCCGCCGCGATAGACCAGCGCCTTCTCGTCGGGGCCGTCGACCTTGACCTCCTCCGGCGCGGTCCACGACGACTTCTCCAGCGTGATGGTTTCCGCGTTGGGCGGCAGCCGATAGTGCTTCGGCCCGTTGAGCGATGCGAAGGCTTCGAGCCGGTCGAGCGCGCCTTCCTCCTCGAACACCTTGGCGTAGCTCTCGATCGCGACCGGGGCGTTGAACAGGCCCGGAATACCGTTGACCGACAGCTTCTTGGCGACCGGATGCGGCGCCGAGTCGGTGCCGAGGAAATAGCAGGCCTCGCCCGAGGTCGCCGCTTGGCGCAGCGCGGCGCGGTCCTTCGCGGTTTTGATCACCGGCATGCAGTACATGTACGGCTTGAGTCCCCAGCCGAGCCAGTCGGTGCGGGTGAGCACCAGGTGGTAGGGCGTGATGGTGCCGCCGACCTGTGGCGCCGCGCTCTTCACGAAATCGACGCCGTCCTTCGAGGAGAGGTGCTCGAGGATGAAGCGCAGGCCGGGGAACTGCCGCGTCCATTTCGACAGGTAGCGCTCGATAAACATGGCCTCACGGTCGAAGATGTCGATCTCGGGATCGACGTCCTCGCCATGCATCAGGAACGGCATGTCGATCTTTTCCATCCGCTCCAGCACGCGCATGACCTTGTGGTAGTCGGTCACGCCGGCGGCCGAGTTGGTGGTGGCATTGGCCGGATAAAGCTTGACCCCGGTGAACACGCCCTCCTTGAAGCCGCGCTCGACGTCGTCGGGATCGGTGTCGTCGGTGAGGTAGCAGGTGATCAGCGGCTTGAAGGTCGAGCCCTGCGGCAGCGCTGCCATCACCCGCTCGCGGTAGGCGACGGCGTCTCGCGTGGTGGCGACCGGCGGAATGAGATTGGGCATCAGGATGGCGCGGCCGAAATGCCGGGCGGTGTAGGGCATCACCGCCTTGAGCATGGCGCCGTCGCGCACGTGCAGGTGCCAGTCGTCGGGCTTGCGGATGGTGATGCGGGTGGTCATGTCACGCCTCTCGCGTCCCGGGCGAGCGAAGCGAGACCCGGGACCCAGGGGCCACAGACTCCGAGCGTGCCGCCCTGGGTCCCGGCTCTCGCGCGAACACGCGCTCGGCCGGGACACGGAGTCCTTGGCTCTCCCACGTTGTACCTACCCGATCGGCGCCGCGGCCGCCGCGTAGGTGTTGGCCGGCTTGTCGAAGATCATCGCGCCGGTGAGGTCCGCCACCCGCGCGAAGCCGCGCCTGGCGCACCACTGTTCCAATCCATCGATGATGGCTAGCATGCCGGAGGGATTGCGGAACGTCAGGTAGCCGATCATCACGGCGCTGGCGCCGGCCAGCATGTATTCGACCACGTCCTCGACCTTGACGATGCCGCCGCAGCCGATGATCGGAATCTTCACCACCTTCGAGCACTGGTGCACCATGCGCAGAATGATCGGCTTGATGCCGGGACCCGACAGCCCGCCGTAGCCGTTGCCGATCGCGGGCCGGAACGTCTCGGTGTTGATCTTGAGGCCCAGCAGCGTGTTGGAGATGGTGAGCGCATCGGCGCCGGCCTTTTCCGCCGCCAGGGCGACCAAATCGATCTCCCCGGCATTGGGCGAGAGCTTCGCCCACAGCGGCTTCTTCGTCGCGGCACGCACGCGGCGCACGATCTCGTAGGTGTGATCCTCGTGCAGGGCGAAGTTGCCGCCGCCCGGCTCGCGGGTCGGGCAGGAAATGTTCATCTCGACGATGTCGACCTCGGGCAGGTCGACGTCGCGCGCCATCGCCTCGAAGTCTTCTGCGGTGGTGGCGGTGATGTTGGCGACCAGCGGCGGGGTGAAGCGCTTGTAGTCGGGAATCTGGTGGTCGAGGAAATAGGCGAGGCCCTTGGTCGGCAACCCGATCGAGTTGATCATGCCGCCTTCGACCTCGGCGACGCGTGGCGGCGGGTTGCCGTCGCGATGGCCGCGCGACACGGTCTTGCAGACCAGCGCGCCGAGCCGGTTGACGTCCATCACCTGCGCCAGGTCGGTCGAGAACGCGCCCGAGGCCGGCATGATCGGGTTCTTGAGCGTCACGCTCCCGATCTTCACGGACATGTCTACCATCCGACCGCCTCCTGTAGATCGAACACCGGCCCGTCGATGCAGACGCGGCGCAGCTCCTGCTTGCCGTCGACCTCGAAGGTGCGCACGCAGACGTAGCAAGGGCCGAGCCCGCAGGCCATGACCTGCTCCATCGCGACCTGGCCGGGAATGCCGTGCGCCTTGGCGACGCGCTTCATCAGCTGGAACAGGCGATTGGAGCCGCAGGTATAGAACGCGTCGGCGCGGCGCTCGGCGATCAGCTTTTGCAGGACGCGCTCGACGTTCTCGACCGCGCTGCTGCCGTCGGAATCGAGCACACTGACGACGTCGCCGGCCTCGCGGAACAGGTCGTCGGCCATCACGAACTCGGCGCTGCGCGCGCTCAGGATCGCGGTGACGCCGGCGCCGTTCTCGCCGGCGAGCTGCGAGATTGGCCCCAGGGTGGCGATGCCGACGCCGCGGCCGAGCACGACGATGTGCTTCCAGGCCGGATCGATGCGAAAGCCGACGCCCAGCGGCCCGACCATGTTGAGCTTGTCGCCGGCGGCGAGCATCGCCAGCCCGCGGGTGCCGCGGCCCACGCATTTGTAGAGAAACTCGACGCGCCGGTTTTCGCGGTCGATGCGGTAGACGCTCTGCGGACGGCGCAGCCACAGCTCGCCCTGGTCGGGCGAGGGACAGAGCAGGTTGAAGAACTGTCCGGGCTTGACTGCCAGCGCCTTCGGCGAGGCCTCGACAATGAGGTGCTTGTATTCAGGGTTGATCCAGCCGTGCGAGACGATCGGGCAGAGCGACTCCTCGGCCGGGATGTGCGGCTCGGGAGGCGCGGGCGGGCTGCGACCCACCTCGAACGGCGACGACGCAAACGCCCGGTCGGTCATGCTTCAGCCTCTTGAGAATTCAGCCAGCGCTTCGCGGTCGAGCGTTCATGTTCCTGCATTGTTATCATTGAGTTTTCACCCAATGGCTTTGTTCCGCCAAAATGCAGTTGGGTTCGTTCCGCCAAAAATGGCGTTCGGGCCACCAACGTCTCCACGCAGCGATACTCGGCGAGTGTACCAAAATCAATATTTTTTCCAATTTGTGAACAAAGAGTATTTTAATACCTAGCCCGCCCGCTCCATCAGGCTTCGCATCAGGCGCACGGCGGCGGCGCCCTTGAGGGCGCGCTGCCATAGGTCCTTGGCCATCTTCTCGTGCAAGGCCAATGCCTCGGGCGCCGAGGTGATCATCGCCACGCCGACCCGGATGTTGGGCTGCTCGCCGAGCCGGAATGGGCTCAGCGCCAGCACCTGGCGGTCGGGCTGGCGGAAGATCTGGAAGCTCGCGTGCGGCAGGGTGTCGGGCACGATGCCGATCTGCACCCCGATCGGCTCGTCCTCCATCAGCGCGACGAAGTGCTCGGCTTCGGCGCGCGCCAGCGCGCGCCGCTCGCGGCGCTCCTTCTCGGGCAGGCCGAGCCGGCCGACCAGGCCGTTCTCCAAAAAGTGCTCCATCTCGGTCGCCGAGATCAGGTTGACGATGCCGGGCTGGCGCTTGCGGTAGCTGTCCTTGCGCTGGCGCAGCACGGCGGTGAGCTCGTCGACCTGCGCCAGCGCGCGCTGGCGGCCGGGCGCCGAGTCCGGAATGCTCTCGCGCAGGATCTCGGCGAGCGCCTGGTCGAAGGCGTCGGAGGCAAGCAGGTAGGAGATCGGGCCGGCCAGCACGATGATGTGCTCGGAGGTCTCCTCGATCTGCCGCATGCGCTCGAAATAGCTCACCGCCGAGGGCACGTATTCGACACCGACGCCGAGCAGGGTGGGGACCGACACCGACAGCAGGTCGGCGAGCTTCTCCAGCGTCTCAATCTTGGCGAGCTCGCCCTTCTCGAAGCGGTAGAGCGCGGTGCGCGAGATGCCGAGCCGGTTGGCGATCTCGTCGGCGCTCAGGCCCGAGCCGAGGCGGAAGGCCTTGAGGCGGTTGCCGATATCGTCGAAGCGGATGGCCATGACAGAGCGAATAGCGAGTAGGGAATGGGGCGGCTAACTATTCGCTACTCGCTATTCGCCCCTTCGCTATCGCCACTCCCCAGCGCGCAGCCGTTTCGCGGCGTCGAGCGCCGCGATGACGATGTTCTGGTAGCCGGTGCAGCGGCACAGATTGCCCGAGATCGCGATCCGCACCTCCTGCTCGGTCGGGTCCGGATTGTCGCGCAGGAACTCGATCAAGGTGGTGAGGATGCCGGGGGTGCAGAAGCCGCACTGCAGGCCGTGGTTCTCGTGGAACGCCTGCTGCAGCGGATGCAGCTCGTCGGGCGAGGGCGCGATGCCCTCGACGGTGAGCAGATCGTGGCCGTCGGCCTGCACCGCCAGCATCAGGCAGGAGCGCGCCGAGCGGCCGTCGACCAGGATGGTGCAGGCGCCGCAGACGCCGTGCTCGCAGCCCAGATGCGTGCCGGTCAGCCCGAGCTGATGGCGGATGAAATCGGCCAGCGTCCAGCGGACCTCGACCTCTTCCTCGTAGCGCTTGCCGTTCACGGTCAGCGCGATTTTCCGCTTCTCGCCCATGGTCGTCCCTAATGCGGCCGTGCCTGTGCGGCATCGGCGCCGGTGAGCCGCGCGTGCGCCTTCTCCAGCGCGCGCCGCGACAGCACCGCCGCCAGATGCTGGCGATAGGTCGCCGGCGCGTGGATGTCGTCGATCGCCTCGAGCTTGCGGCAGCTCTCGCAGGCGTCGCGAAAAAGCTGCGCGCTCGGCGCCTGGCCGGTGATCGCCTGCTCGAGCTCGCGGGCGCGAGTGGGCGCCGTGCCCATGCCGCCGATCGTCACCGAGGCGCG
>JBEVIH010000151.1:0-12313 GCA_040510815.1 Xanthobacteraceae bacterium
AACACTCAATACGCCGGCGGCCGGCGCATGTTCTCGGCGCGATCCGCCCGATCCAAACAGCTCCAATAACGTATCGAGGCGACGGACAAGCAGCCCAAAAAGCGCCGCCGCCAGCGGTTTTTCGGTCTCGCGGCGACCCCGCAGCGCCCCCGCCGCCAAATTCACGCGTGCGCGTGTGACCAAAATCGAGCCTCTTGCGCGACACCATCCTCACAAGTACCGATGTCCTTCACGGGAGCGCATGTCGCGTCGGCGCCAATGACGAAGGCACCATCATACGGAGGTAGCCAACAGCCATCCGCCAACACGATGGCAACGCTCAACCGAGCGATCTCAGCGCATCAAGCCGGCAACCTTTCGGAAGCGCAGGCTCTCTACAAGGCGGTTCTTGCGCACGACAAGAATCAGTTCGACGCTCTTCATATGTTGGGGGTCCTGGAGGGACAGCTCGGGAATTTCGAGGAAGCAGACCGCCTCATCCGGCGGGCCTTGAAAATCGATCCGGCGGCGTTTCAAGCCCACTCAAATCACGCTCGAATATTGCTCGGCTTGCGGCGGCACGAGGAGGCCATCCACGCCTGCGACAAGGCGCTGTCGCTCAATCGAAGCGACATCAATGCCCTGGTTTTTCGAGGTGGGGCATTGTTGCTCCTGAAGAAGCCGGAAAAAGCGCTCGAGAGCTTCGACAAAGCGCTTGCGATCAAGCCTGATTTCTTCAGGGCGTTCTACAACCGCGGTGAAGCTCTGTTCGAACTCATGCGTTTCGAGGACGCGCTCGCCGCTTACGACAGGGCGCTGGCGGGCATGCCCGGCTACGCCGAAGCCTGGCTCGCTCGCGGCAAGGTGTTGGAACGACTCACGCGCTTTGACGAAGCCTTCGCCGCCTATGACAAAGTGCTGGCATTGAGGCCCGAGCACGCAGGCGCGTGGACCGGACGGGGAAATGTTTTTGATCGGCTCAAGCGCTACGACGAGGCGCTTGCCGCCTACGACAAAGCCCTGAGCCTGGCGCCCGACCTGGCAGGCGGGTGGTTCGGCCGCGGAAATGTGTTTTACAACCTCAAGCGCTACGATGAGGCGCTGGCTGCCTACGAGAAGGCGCTGGCGCTCAGGCCCGACCTCGCCGAGGCCTGGTTCGGCCGCGGAAACATATTCTACGATCTCAAGCGTCACGACGAAGCTTTCGCCGCTTACGACAAGGCGCTGACCCTAGATCCTGCGTTCGCGGAAGCGTGGTTCGGCCGCGCAAACGTACTCTTCAACCTCAAGCGCCACGACGAAGCCTTGGCCGCGTATGACAAGGCGCTGGCGCTCAAGCCGGACCTCGATGCGGCATGGCTCGGCCGCGGACAAGTCCTCTACGGCCTCAAGCGCCATGACGAAGCCTTTGCCGCTTATGACAAAGCGCTGGCGCTCAAGCCCAACCTCGCTGAAGCCTGGCTTGCGCGCGGCACGGCGCTGCGCGAGTTGAAGCGGACGGAGGACGCGATCGTCGCCTATCGCCGGGCGCTCGAAAGCGGCGCCGCCGATCCCGGAGAGATCGAATTTGCGCTGGCCGCGCTCGGCGCCGAAACATCGCCGGTCGTGGCTCCGAAGCAACACGTCACCAACCTGTTCGACAAGTACGCCGAGACCTTCGATCAGCACCTGGTCAGCGGACTGAAATATCAGACTCCCGCATTGCTGTTCGACGCGATCGCTCCGTTCGCGCCGGCAGGCAATCTGGACGTCCTGGACCTGGGTTGCGGCACCGGCCTTTTCGCGCCGCAGCTGCGCCCGCTCGCCCGCACGCTGACCGGAATCGACCTGTCGTCGAACATGCTCAAGAAAGCGGAGCAACGTCGGCTCTACGACCATCTGATCTGCGGCGACATCGCCGAGTTTCTGGAAACGCAGAGCCATGCGTTCGACCTCGCCGTCGCCGCCGACGTCTTCGTCTATATCGGCGATCTGTCGAGGGTGTTCCGCGGCGTCAGAGGTGCGCTGAGAGACGGCGGCCTGTTCGGATTTTCGGTGGAAGCAACCGATGAAGACGATTTTGTCCTGCTGACCACGCTGCGCTATGCGCACTCGGTCCCTTATCTTGAAAAGCTCGCGCGCGATCACCGGTTCGTCTTGGAAAGGGTCGAGGCGCGGGTCATCCGACAGGAACACGAAGTGGACGTGAACGGCTATCTCGCCGTCATGCGCTGCTCATAGCGGGGCGGCCGACATCGCCGTTGCCGCGGGGCGGCATTCGCCGCGTACCAGGATGTGGGGATGGCCCGCCCCGACGTGTTGCCGGAGCATTCTCCGAACCGGAACCCCTTTTTCGGGATCATGCTCGACGCTGCGAGGCAGCGAAGGGCTGGCGGAGAGGAAGGGATTCGAACCCTTGATACGGCTTTAGACCGTATAACGGTTTAGCAAACCGCCGCCTTCAGCCACTCGGCCACCTCTCCGGCGCCGAAAACCCGTACCGGTCGGGCGCATGCCGGTCAAGCAGCCGAAACGAGGCGGGGAACCAGCGCCGCGAACCCGAAGTTCGCACACATCGGACGGCAAGCGCGGTGCGAACTTCGGAACCGGGACACACCAGCCAAGCTGCGGCCAATGTCCGGCCGCTCAAGCGGCCTTGAGCCAGGCGCGGGCGGCGCGCTGCGCTTGGGCGATTTCGGCCTCTGACATCTGGACGGCGATCTCGCGGCGCAGGCGGATCGCGTCGGCGTTGCCGCGCATGGCCGCCAGATTGAACCACTTGTGCGCGGTCACGAAGTCGATCGGAACGCTGCGCCCAACCGAATACATCATGCCGAGCTGAAAGAACGCATCGGCGCCGGCGGGCGCCTCGCCGAGCGTCGCGTGATCGATCTGGGCAATCTCGAAACGAGCCATGTCGGCCTCCCCCTGTCCCGCGTGTCCGTCAATCGCGGACTTGACGCGGATGCACGCCCAACCCCCCGGCCGAGCGCGGTGAATATCGGCAGAAAATTTGAAAGGTGTTTTAAGGGGCGAGATGAATCGAATCTGAACACACACCCGCCGCCAGCGGCGCGCTACCTCGCATTAAGCACGCAAATGCCGCCGCCATCTCGACATTTCCGGCGACGCCAGCAAGCGCTAACCGTGATCGTTGCCACCGTGTCAACCATACAGGAATCAGTGGTCAGTGATCAGTCATCGGCAACGAGATTGGGGACGGTTCGCTCTGACGACCGATGACCGTACCGGGTTGCCGGTCCCTGATCAGCGCGCCCGCTGCTGGAACAGCACGGCGCGCACGCTGGGATCCCGCATGTTGACCTGGCTTGCCTCCTCGACCCGCAAGTGGATGCCGCGGTCGACGGCCGGACGCGCCCGCAGCGTCTCGTACCAGCGCTTGAGATGGGGGAAATCATTCAAGTCCTGGCCCTGGCTCTTGTAGCTCCTCACCCAGCCGACGCAGGCCATGTCGGCGATCGAATACCTGCCGGCGAGGAAATCGCGGTCTGCGAGGCGCGAATTCATGACGCCGTAGAGGCGGTTCATCTCGTTGGTGAAACGCTCGATCGCGTATTGCTGCTTTTCAGCCGCCGCATAATTGCGGAAATGGTTGGCCTCCCCCGCCTTCGGGCCGAGGTTGGCCATCTGCCAGAACAGCCACTGGTCGACCTCCACCCGGCCGCGCTCGTCCTTCGGATAGAAGCGGCCGGTCTTGCGACCGAGATATTGCAGGATCGCGCCGGACTCGAAGACCGAGATCGGCCGGCCGCCCGGACCGTCGTGATCCACGATCGCCGGCATGCGGTTGTTGGGTGAAATCGCCAGGAATTCCGGCTTGAACTGATCGCCGCGGGCGATGTTGACCGGGATCATGGTGTAGGGCAGCCCGCATTCCTCCAGCATGATCGAGATCTTGAAGCCGTTGGGCGTGGGCCAATAGTAGAGGTCGATCGGCTTTTTGCCGGCCGCAGGCCTCCTCCCGGCGCTTGTCGATTTGGCGCGGCCTTTCGCGGCCTTCCCGGCCGCAGCCCGGCTTGGGCTTCTTGCGCTGCGGGCCATGGCGACACTCCCGATCAGACGTCGCCTGAAATACACCGAGGGCGTCGGCGAGATGCCCGAGGCCCCGAGACGGTGGCAGATGACCTGCCGACCGGGAGGTGCGGAACTTGTCCGTCCCTCCATCTTCGCGTCCCGTTCCTGGCGGAGCGGGACTGGCGAAGCTCGAACCTCTGTCTCGCCGACGCCCTCTGTCGTCGACCGGGGCCGGCGGTGTCGAAATGCGATCGCGGTTCGCTCACCGCTCCTCGACTCGCGCCGGCCCGTGTGACGCAGTCGTCGACATCATTCGAAGTCGAAGACTGTGAAGCAGCGTCCGCCTACTTCTTCTTCCGGCGCTTGGTCTTCTTCGCGCCTTTCTTTGCCGCTGACTTCGTCTTTGACCTTCTCTTCTTCGCCATGCTGCCCTCCTAGCCATGAGTGAGTGGCGATGTCGGTACAGTGCCCGCGGGGATCGCGAACACTGCATTCCGATTACACCAGCAAGAGAAAAAAAACACCTTCGACGCTTGATGGAGCGTCTGTGCGGCCTTTTCAACACCAGTTGTTGCGTCTGCGCGAGCATCAACGCGGCGCATCGGCCATCACCTGAGAAGATAACGCTGCGCGCCGCGCGGAATTTCTCGCGACGTTGCAAAAACCCCCGTCGTACAAGGCTTTTCGACGACTCGGATTTTCTCGCGCTGGCAATCGTCAAGCGCCGCCCGCGACGCGCGAACGCTCGCAAATCATGCCGATAAGACACCCGTAATGCCTCTGTTAAGCCTGTTCAAAATTTTTTCCCACAAAAGCTCGCTCGAAAGGCCCCGACCGCTGGAATCTGACGCGAATCGCGCGAATCGCCTGCAAGTGATTCGCGCGCGGCGTCCCCATCCGAGCGCTTTTTCGCCTCGCCGCGAGCGCGCGTGCGACGCTATTCGTCTTCCTCATGCGTGGTTTTGACGGCGCGCGGCGGCGCCACGACGCGGTGCGATCGCGCGGCGCTCGATGCTGCGGACCGGACGGCGAGGCCTTGCGTGCGCGCGCGCTCAGACGCCGAGCTTGGCCTTGAGCAGATCGTTCACCGCCTGCGGGTTGGCCTTGCCGCCGGACGCCTTCATCACCTGGCCGACGAACCAGCCGATCATGGCGGGCTTCGCCTTGGCCTGTTGCACCTTGTCGGGGTTGGCGGCGACGATTGCGGCGACGAGCGCCTCGATCTCCCCGAGGTCGGTCACCTGCTGCAGGCCGCGGGCCTCGACGATGGCCTTCGGATCGCCGCCTTCGGTCCAGACGATCTCGAACAAGTCCTTGGCAATCTTGCCGGAAATCGTGCCGGCGGCGATCAGGTCGAGGATCGCGCCGAGCTGGGCCGCCGACACCGGCGTCTGCGCGATGGCCTTGCCCTCCTTGTTGAGACGGCCGGCAAGCTCGTTGATCACCCAGTTGGCGGCCGCCTTGGCGTCGCGGCCCTGCGCCACCGCCTCGAAGAAGTCGGCGACCTCGCGCTCGCCGACCAGGACGCCCGCGTCGTAGCCGGGGAGCGCGTAATCGCGGGTGAAACGTGCCTTCTTCTCGTCGGGCAGCTCGGGCAGATGCGCCTTGAGGCTGTCGATCTCGGCGGCGGTGAGCTCCAGCGGCAACAGGTCGGGATCCGGGAAGTAGCGGTAATCGTGTGCCTCCTCCTTGTTGCGCATGGAACGGGTCTCGCCCCGGTCCGGGTCGAACAGCCGCGTTTCCTGCTCGATCGTGCCGCCGTCCTCGATGATGGCGATCTGGCGGCGCGCCTCGTGCTCGATCGCCTGCCCGATGAAGCGGATCGAGTTCACGTTCTTGATCTCGCAGCGGGTTCCCAGCGGCGCGCCGGGCTTGCGCACCGAGACGTTGACGTCGGCGCGCAGGCTGCCCTTCTCCATGTCGCCGTCGCAGGTGCCGAGATAGCGCAGGATGGTCCGCACCTTGGCGACGTAGGCCTTGGCGTCGTCGGATGAGCGCAGGTCGGGCTTCGAGACGATCTCCATCAGCCCCACGCCCGCGCGGTTGAGGTCGACGAAGGACATGGTGGGATGCTGGTCGTGCAGCGATTTCCCGGCGTCCTGCTCGAGGTGCAACCGCTCGATGCCGACCTTCACGCTCTCGCCGTCCGCCATGTCGACCACGACCTCGCCCTCGCCGACGATCGGGGATTTGTACTGGCTGATCTGATAGCCCGGCGGCAGATCGGGATAGAAGTAGTTCTTGCGGTCGAACACCGATTTGAGATTGATCTTGGCGTTGAGCCCGAGCCCGGTGCGCACCGCCTGCCTGATGCATTCCGCGTTGATGACCGGCAGCATGCCCGGCATCGCCGCGTCGACCAGCGAGACATGGGAGTTCGGCTCGCCGCCGAACTCGGTCGAGGCGCCGGAGAACAGCTTCGACTGCGATGTGACGTGGGCGTGAACCTCTAGGCCGACGACGACCTCCCAGTCGCCGGTTGCGCCCTTGATCAGCTTTGATTTCTTCGAGGCAGCGTTCATCAACCGACCCGTTTCGGCAGTTGCGGACCGTTAGACGCTCGCGCGTGCCGCGGCAAGTGCATCCCTGCCCCGCCCAAATCGGCGGGATCCCGCCCCGCGGAAACCTTATCCGGCGCGAGGCGTTGGCCCGGCAGGGCCGGGGAGTATCGGAGGTTCCGATGGCTGACGACAAGACACCAACAACCGGCAGACTCGGCGTCATCCTCGGCGTGCTGGTGGCCATTGTCGCGGTTGCGTTCCTGCTCAACGGCGGAGAGCACGTCGGCAAGACGACGATCAAGGGCGACAGCGATCTGCCGCCGGTCACATCGTCGCAGCGATAACGCAATCCCGCCGCATTTGCCCGTTCGCCGAGCGCTCGCCGAAGGCCGCCGCGCCCGGCGGGTTGTCGGGCGTAGCTCCCCGCAGTAGCCTCTCCCAATAAACAGAGACGCGCGGCCCAGCGCGCCTGCTCGCTTCGTTTGCGCCGAGGCGATGGGAGAGGAAAGCCGATGATCACCCGCCGCCGGCTTGCCGGCCTCGCCGCCGCGTCCGCTCTGGCCCCCGCCCTGACCGCCGGCGCCGCCCGCGCGCAGGCGTGGCCGCGGCGTTTCGTCAAGCTGGTCGTTCCGTTCCCGCCCGGCGGCGGGACCGACGGGGTCGCCCGCATCCTGGCCAACCGGCTCTCCGAGGTCTGGGGCCAGCAGATGGTGATCGAGAACAAGGGCGGCGCCGGCAGCAATATCGGCGCAGAGGCGGTGGCGCGGGCGGACCCCGACGGCTACACGATGCTGATCGGCTCGCTGCCGCTGGCGGTCAACCGCTATCTCTATCCCTCGCTCAACTACGACCCGTTCGCCGACTTCGCGCCAGTCTCGCTGATCTGTCTTTATCCCAATCTCATGGTGGTGCCGAACTCATCGCCGGCGAAGTCGGTCATGGAGTTCGTGGCGCACGCCAAGGCGAACCGCGGCAAGATCACCTTCGCCTCCTCCGGCACCGGGACCTCGACCCATCTCTCCGGCGAGCTGTTCAAGCGCATGACCGGCATCGAGATGACACACGTGCCCTATCGCGGGGTGGCGCTCGCGCTCAACGACGTCATCCCCGGGCGGGTCGACGTCATGTTCAACACCATGGCCGGGGTGCTGCAGCAGGCGAGGACGGGACAATTGCGCGGGCTGGCGGTGACCACGGCCAAGCGCTTCCCGACCGCGCCGGAATTTCCGTCGGTCGCGGAGGCGGGGGTGCCCGGCTTCGACGTCTCGGCGTGGTATGCGTTCTTCGTGCCGGTCAAGACCCCGCCCGAGATCGTGGCGAAGATGCATGCCGACACCGTCGCGGTGCTGGCCGAGCCCGCGATCAAGGCAAAGCTCGAGCAGGTCGGCGTCCTGGTGGTCGGCTCGAGCCCGGAGGAGCTCGGCAGGCATCTCAAGGCGGAGACCGAGCTGTGGGGCCCGGTGATCAAGGCGGCCGGAATCAAGGCCGATGGGTAAGACCATGCTCGACCGCCGACGCTTCGTCGCGCTGGCCGCGGGCTCGGCGCTGGCGCCCGCCCTGCTGCCGCCGGCCGCTTCCGCACAGGCCTGGCCGAGCCGCTTCGTGCGGCTGGTGGTTCCCTATGCGCCGGGAGGGCCGACCGACGCCGTCGCCCGCGTCGTCGCCGATCCGCTGGCCAGAACCTGGGGCCAGCAAGTCGTCATCGAGAACAAGGGCGGTGGCGGCACCAATATCGGCGCCGAGGCGGTCGCGCGCTCCGATCCGGACGGCTACACGCTCCTGGTCGGCAGCTCCGCTCTGGCGATGAACCGGGCGCTCTACCGCTCGCTCAGCTACGACGCGGTGGCCGACTTCGCGCCGGTCACGCTCATGGTCAGCTTCGCGTTCTTCATGTGCGTGCCCAACTCGTCACCGGCCAAGTCGGTCAAGGAATTCGTCGCCTACGCCAAGGAGAAGGGCGGCAAGCTCACCTATGCCACGCCCGGCGTCGGCACCCCGCCGCACCTGGCTGGCGAGCTGTTCAAGCGCATGGCCGGGATCGAGATGACCCACGTGCCCTATCGCGGCGCCGGGCCCGCCTACAACGATCTCATCCCGGGCCGCATCGACCTCCAGTTCGCCAGCGGCGTGGCGCTCGATCTGATCAGGTCGGGCCAGCTGCGCGGGCTTGCAATCTCCAGCGCCAAACGCAATCCGGCCGCGCCGGAGATCGCGACCGTCGATGAGGCGGGCGTGCCCGGCTTCGAGGTCTCGTCGTTCTACGGATTGTTCCTGCCGGTACGAACGCCGGCCGACATCGCCAGGAAGATCAACGCCGATACCGTGACGGCGCTCGCCGACCCCGCCATCAAGGGCAGGCTCGAACATCTGGGCTATACGGTGGGCGGCTCGACCGCCGATGACCTCGCCGCGCATCTGCAGTCGGAAATCGACAAATGGGGCCCGGTCATCAAGGCGGCCGGGATCCGGATCGACTCGTGAGTTGGAGGGAGCGCCCCGTGATTACCCGCCGCCATCTCGTTGTGCTTTCCGCCGGGTCGGCGATGGCCTCGCTCGCGCGCCCGGCGCCGGTGCGGGCGCAGACGCAAACCTGGCCCAACCGCTTCGTGAAGCTGGTGGTGCCGTTCACGCCCGGCGGCGGCATCGACGCGATCGGCCGCATCGTCGGCGCGCGGCTGTCCGAGATGTGGGGCCAGCAGGTGGTGGTCGAGAACAAGCCGGGCGCCGGCGGCAACATCGCCTCGGAATTCGTCGCCCGCTCCGCCCCCGACGGCTATACCCTCTACATCACCGCGGCCGGACTGGCGGTCCACCGCTACCTGTTCCCGTCGGTCAGTTACGATCCGGTCGCCGACTTCGCGCCGGTCACGCTGATCTGCTTCTTCCCCAATCTCCTGGTGGTGCCCAATTCCTCGCCGCTGCGTTCGGTCGGCGATCTCATCGCCCAGGCCAAGGCCAATCCGGGCAAGGTCAATTTCGGCTCGCCCGGGCACGGCAGCTCGCCGCATATGAGCGGCGAGCTGTTCAAGCACATGGCCAAGGTCGATCTCACCCACGTGCCCTACCGCGGCGCCTCGCCGGCCTATACCGACCTGCTGGCGGGCCGCATCGACGCCATGTTCTCGGTGATGGCATCGGGCCTGCCGCTGGTCCAATCCGGCCAGCTGCGCGCCCTCGGCGTGACCACCGCCACGCGGGTGCAGGCGGCGCCCGAGGTTCCGACCATCGCCGAGGCGGGCGTGCCCGGCTATGACACCTCGTCCTGGTTCGCGTTCTTCGTTCCCGCCAAGACGCCGCCCGAGATCATCAGAAAGATGCATGCCGACATCGTTGCGGTGCTGGCCGAGCCGCCGGTCAAGGCCAAGCTCGATACGCTCGGCGTGGTGGTGGTCGGCTCCACCCCGGACGCGCTCGGCGCGCATCTCAAAGACGAGATGGAGAAATGGGCGCCGGTCATCAGGGCCGCCAACATCAAGGTCAACGAGTGAAGCGATGATCAGCCGTCGTCATGCGGTCGGACTGCTCGGAACGGCGGCGCTGACGCCCCGCCTCGTCGGCGGGGCATTCGCGCAAGGCGCATCAAACCAAGCGTGGCCGAAACGGTTCGTGCGCCTCATCGTCCCGTTCCCGCCGGGCGGCGGCACCGACGCCATCGCCCGCGTCGTCGCCGGCAAGCTCTCGGACATGTGGGGCCAGCAGCTGGTGGTCGAGAACCGCGGCGGCGGCGGCGCCAATATCGGCATGGAGGCGGTCGCCCGCGCCGAGCCCGACGGCTACACGATGCTGCTCACCTCGATGCCGCTGGCGGTCAACCGGTTTCTCTATCCGTCGCTCGGCTACGACCCGGTCGCCGACCTCGCGCCGGTGTCGCTCCTCTGCGACTACCCCAACATCATGGCGGTGCCGATCACCTCGCCGGCGAACTCGGTCATGGAGTTCATCGCCAACGCCAAGGCCCACAAGGGCAAGATCGCGTTCGCCTCCTCCGGCCACGGCACCTCGGTGCATCTCTCCGGCGAGCTGTTCAAGCGCATGGCCGGGATCGAGATGCTGCACGTGCCCTATCGCGGCGCCGGGCCCGCGCTCAACGACCTCATCCCCGGCCGGGTCGACGTGATGTTCAACAATATCGGCGCGGTGTTGCCGCTGATCCAGGGCGGCAAGCTGCGCGGGCTGGCGGTGACCACCGCCAAGCGCTCGCCGGCCATCCCGCAGCTGCCGCCGATCGCCGAGGCCGGCGTGCCCGGATTCGACGTGTCGTCCTGGTACGGCTTCTTCGCGCCGGCCAAGACCCCGCCGGAGATCGTGCGCAAGATGCACGCCGATACGGTCGCCGCGCTCGCCGACCCCACCACCAAGTCGAGGCTCGAGCAGCTCGGCGTCGTGGTGATCGGCTCGACGCCGGCGGAGCTTGCGGCCTATCTCAAGTCCGAAATGGAAAAATGGGGGCCGGTGATCAAGGAAGCCGGGATCACCCTTCGGGAATAACAACAAGGAGAACGGGAGCAGTCTCCGCGAATGGCGCCACGTGAACGGACCGATCAACGGGAGGATACATGATCAGCCGCCGCCGACTGATTGAGATTTCTGCAGCATCGACGTTCGCGACTGGCCTCCTCGGCAATGCCGCGCGCGCGCAGACGCAAGCGTGGCCCAATCGTCATGTGCGCCTGGTCGTGCCGTTCCCGGCCGGCGGGGGAGCCGACGCCATCGCCCGCATCGTCGCGGCCCGGCTCTCCGAGATCTGGGGTCAGCAGGTGTTGATCGAGAACCGCGGCGGCGCCAGCGGCAACCTCGCCGCCGAGTCGGTCGCCAAGTCGCCGCCCGACGGCTACACCATGTTCCTGGCGGGCGACTTCCACGCCACCAATCTCTTCCTCTATCCGAAGCTCAGCTACGACCCGGTCGCCGATTTCCTGCCGGTGTCGCTGGTCGTGCTCTATCCGAGCACCATGGTGGTGCCGAACTCCTCGCCCGCCCATACACTCGGCGAGTTCATCGCCCATGCCAAGGCGAACAAGGGCAAGCTCAGCTTTGCCTCCCCGGGCCACGGCACCGTGTCCCATCTCGCCGGCGAGCTGTTGAAACGGGCGGCCGGGATCGAGTTCACGACCGTGCCCTATCGCGGCGCCGCGCCCGCGATCCAGGACCTGATCCCCGGACGGGTCGACCTCTTTTTCAACAATATCTCTCCGCTGCTGTCGCTGATGCAGCAGGGCCAGCTGCGGGCGATCGGCGTGACGACCACCAAGCGATCGCCGGCGGCGCCGCAGGTGCCGACCTTCGCGGAGTCGGGCCTGCCCGGCTTCGACGTGTCGGGATGGTACGCCCTGTTCGTGCCTGCCAAGACTCCGCCCGAGATCGTGCGGAAAATGCATGCCGACACCGCCGCCGCGCTGGCCGAGCCCACGACCAAGCAGCGGCTGGAAGACCTCGGCCTGTTCGTGGTCGGCTCGACGCCCGAGGAACTCGGCCGGTTTCATAAGGCCGAAATGGACAAGTGGGCGCCGGTGATCAAGGAGGCTGGCATCAGCATCCGCGATTGAGACTCGCCCTTATTGTTGGAGCATGATCTTTTCCGAAAACCGGGATCCACCCCGGATCAAGTCCGGGGCAGGCTTTTTCGGGATCATGCTCAGGAGGACCGGATGATCACGCGCCGTCGGCTGGTCGCGGCATCCGCCGCATCGGTCTTCGCCCCCAACCTCGGCGGGGGGCCCCCCCGGGCGCCGGCCTGGGCCCACCCGGGGGGGCGCCGCCACGGGGCCGTTGCGCCCCGCGGGCCGGCCCCCACCCACCCCCCCCGGGTCGGCGCCCGG
>JBEVIH010000152.1:0-25802 GCA_040510815.1 Xanthobacteraceae bacterium
GTCGGCGCCGGCGTCTATTGGTACGTGCCGGTGCGGCTGCTGATGAAGGATCAGTTCCGCTCCGATCTGCGCATCGGCAAGGTCACGGCGCCGGTGCTGATGCTGCACGGCGACCGCGACAACATCATCCCGATTGCGCTCGGCCAGCGGCTCTATGCGCTGATCAATGCGCCCAAGCGCTTCGTGCGCTTTCCCGGCGGCGGACACGAGAACCTCGGCCTCTATGGGGCGATCGAGGCGGCAAAACAGTTTCTGGCGGAGAAATAGCGACGCCGATTGGTCGCCCCGCTAGCCTGCGGCGCGCCGCTTGGCCGGCCGCTTCGTCGTCCGTCGTTTCGGCGCCGGCCGGGCCGATCGCCGCCACAGCTCCTTGCTGGCGAGCCGCGCGCCCGCCGCCAGCGCTTCGAGCTTCGCCCACATGATCTGCGGATGCACGCGCGCGAAATAGGTGACCTGCGCGAAGCCGCAATCCGTGCTGGCGATCACGTTCTCGCGTCCGACCAGCCGCGCAAGGCGCACGATCCGCTCGGCGACGAGCTCTGGATGCTCGACGATATTGGTGGCGTGGCTGATCACGCCGGGGATCAGCACCGTGTCCTTCGGCAGCTTGAGACGCTCCCACAGCCGCCATTCGTGCTCGTGCCGCGGATTGGCGAGCTCGACCGAGTAGGCGCCGGCGCGCACCTTGAGCACGAGATCGGCGATGTCCTTGAACGGCACGTCGGACACGTGCGGCCCCGGCCAGCTGCCCCAGCAGACGTGATAGCGGATTTTTTCGCGCGGCAGCCCGGCGATGGCGTGGTTGGTGACCTCGACCTGCTTGGCGAGCCAGGCGCGGTAGTCCTTGAGGCTCTTCGGCGGCACCGTGCGGTCGTAGCTGACCGCGGCGCGCGCGTCGTCGAGCTGCACCAGGAAGCCGGCATCGATGATCATCTTGTATTCGGTGTGCATCGCCTCGCCGATCGCCTGCTGCAGCTCGTCGTCGTTGGCGTAGAACTCGTTCTTGCGGTCGGGGATCACGCTGGTCGGCGCGGCGACCGGCAGGAAGGCCTCGGCGACCTTCACGCCGCGCAGGGCGGCTTTGAGGTTGTCGATGTCCTGCTGGAGCTCGGCCTGACCCGTATAGGTGATCGGCGCGGCGGCGACCGAGTCGGCGACGGTCTCCACCTTGTCGCGGGAATCGAGGTCGGCGTAGAACTCGGCGAACCGCGTCCGGTCGGCGCCGCGGGTGAACGGATTGCTGCCGGCCTTGAACGGCCGCCGCTCGAAGCCGCCGAGCCGGAACAGCGGGTATTGCGCCCAGCTGATCGCCTTGCCGAATTCGCCGTCGCTGATCACGTCGATGCCGACGTCGGCCTGCTGTTGCACCACCTCGGCGACCGAGGCCTTGAGGCATGTCGCATAGGCGGCGCGATCGAACGGCCTGCCGGCTTCCTTGGCGCTCAGGAATTGCCGCAGCGGCTCCGGGCGGATCAGGCTGCCGACATGGGTGGTGAGGATGCGATCAGTGCTGCGCTTCATGGTGGGCCTCCCCAGACGCCTTCCCGAGGACTTGCGCCTCGGCGATCAATTGAGCACCGAACGTCGACGGGGCGTCAATGGAACGTCTGGGGTCGCCTGCCGATGCAAGCCTATTGCGATCGCGGGTGAAGCGCCGCCAGGATCCGCCAATTGGATCCCGGCAAGAGCACAAACGACAGCGCGGGCCCGGTCACCGGACCCGCGCGAAAAATAAGAAACGCGGACTAGAAGCTCGGGCGGCGAGGACCGCGCGCCGGGCCGCCCGGGCCGCCGGGCGTGGGCTTGGGCTTCATCGGCAACAGGCCCTCGCGCTGCATGCGCTTGCGGGCGAGCTTGCGGGCGCGGCGGACCGCTTCCGCCTTCTCGCGCGCCTTCTTCTCGGAGGGTTTTTCGTAGTGGCCGCGGAGCTTCATCTCGCGGAAAATGCCCTCGCGCTGCATCTTCTTCTTCAGCGCCTTGAGGGCCTGGTCGACATTGTTGTCACGGACGAGAACCTGCACGCGTCGTTCCTAGCTCTGGTTCCTGGATATGCCGGAGCCCGCCGATGCGCCTGCAAGCGCGATCGCGCGGGCCCTCGATTGGCCGCGGCTGTAGCAGAATCAGTCTAAAGAGTCCACCGGTTGCGGCGTGCCGCATGTCCAAGGATGCCCCAGGCGACGGCCTTTTGCTCTCGCTCAGGGTTCCTGAGCCCCCATCGATCGGCGTGCAAAACCCGCCGGGCAGGTGCCCGGCGGGTTTGCTTGTCCATGACCGTGAAGCTACTCGCAAACCCAGACGCGGACGTATTCGCCCCGTCGCAGCCGGATCTGCCAGCAGTCGTCGTCGCCCTCGTACACATACGGCGTGGCGTAGTCGTAGTAGTACGGCGCGGCCAACCCGAAGGCTATGCCCGGTCCGCGGAGGTGATGGCGGCGGTGATGTTGCCAGTTGCCGCCACCCTGCCAGTTGCGTCCGCCCTGCCAATTGCCGCCGCCCTGGGCGAAGCTTTGACCGCCGCTTCTGGGCGCACCGCCGGGGCTGACTGCGCTTCTGGGCGCACCGCCGGGGCTGACCGCGAAATTGCCGCCACTGCGCGGGGCCGCGATCGCGCCGCCCGCGCTCATTCCGCTACGCGCGCCGGCGCTGATGCCGCCGCCGGGTGTCGCACCGCCTCGCACCCCTGGGCTCTGGGCCCCCGCCGAGATCGGAAGCGCGGCGGCGGCCAGAGCCACCGCTGCGCCGAGTGCGCCGAGTGATAACAAGGCTCGTTTCATGAGCATCCTCCATGCAAAATCCGTTGTTGATGAAACGTTTAGAAGGCGGGAACGTTCGGCATCGAATCATTAACTCCATGTCATGAAGGCCCCCACCGGGAACCCGTTCAATGCGGCTTGGGCCGGGTGCGCCGCCAATAAAAAACCGGGCGGCGGACCACTTCGGACGCAGGCGATTGAGGCGAGAATGAACGTTCATTCTCATAATTTCGCCTCATAGTTTTGCGATGCGGCAGCGGAGGGGAACGGGGGAAATTCCACCATGCGCCGGGCGAACGCCCAGCTCCAATCCGACCGTCGCGCCGAGATTCTGGCGGCCGCGCAGCGCTGCTTCGTGCGCTCGGGATTCCACGGCGCCTCGATGCAGGACATCTGCGCCGAGGCCGGCATGAGCCCGGGCAACCTCTACCGCTATTTTCCCTCGAAGGAGGCGCTGATCGCCGGCATCGCGGAGCGCGACCGCGCCGAGGTGGCGCAGCAATTCGCCAGCGCCGACCTCTCGCACGGTTTCTTCGCCGTGCTCGAGGGCATGGCGCACCACCACTTCGCGGTGCGGCCGGACGAGCAGGTACTGCTGTGCACCGAGGTGATGTCGGAAGCGCGCCGCAATCCGGAGATCGCCCGCATCTCGGCGGCTTTCGATGCCGACGTGCGCAAATGGCTGCTCGACCTGATGCGCGCCGCCGCCGCGCGCGGCGACATCCCCGGCGACGTCGATTTCGACGGCGTCGTCACCATGCTGATGGTCATCGCCGACGGCGTGTGGTGGCGCCGCGCGCTCGAGCCCGATTTCGATCCGAAGGCCGTGCTGCCGATCTTTATGGATATCACCCGCCACATGCTGCGCGGCCGCCCGAAAAGCGTCGCAGACATCAAAACGCGCGCCGCCAAGCGCGAGCCGCGCGCGCCCGAGAACGAGGAGAGCTCCCGATGAAAGCGAGCCGCTTCACCGCCGTCGGCCTGGTGGCCGCCGCCGCGCTCTGGATCGCGTCCGGTCATTTCCTGCCGCACGAGTCCGCCGAAAGCCGCGCCGCCGCGGTTCGCGCCGGCCAAGGCGAAGCCAAGAAGCCGTTCCGCGTCGCCGTCAACAGGACCTGGGTGGCGCCGCACAGCCGCAATCTCATCCTCTCCGGCCGCACCGAGGCCGACAAGAAGGTCGCCGTCACCGCACGGGCCGCCGGCGTGCTCACCGAGCTGCACGTGCGCCGCGGCTCGGTGGTGCAGAAGGGCGACATCCTCGCGGTGCTCTCGGACGAAGCGCGCGAGGCGCAGGTCGCGCAGGCGCAGGCCGTGGTGATGCAGAAGCGTACCGAGCTCGACGCCAAGCGCCAGCTCATCATGCAGGGCACGCTGCCCAAGCTGCAGCTGGTCGATCTGGAGGCGCAGCTCAAGGTGGCGGAGGCGGCGCTCGCCGCCGCCGAGGCCGAGCGCGACCGCGGCGTCGTCCGCGCCCCGTGGTCTGGCGTCGTGCACGACATCGCGGTCGAGGTCGGCCAGGCGGCGTTCTCGTTCGCCGGCCGCGACATTGCGCAGATCGTCGCGCTCGATCCGATGCTGGCGGTGGTCGAGGTCGCCGAGCGCAAGCTCGCCGGCCTCAAGGTCGGCGATCCGGCCGAGGTGCGGCTGGTGACCGGCGAGAGCGCGCACGGAAAGATCCGCTTCGTGGCCAAGACCGCGAGCCAAGCCACCCGCACCTATCGGGCCGAGATCGAGCTGCCGAACGCCGACGGCAAGATCCCGGACGGGATCACCGTCCAGGTGGCGGTGCCGCTCGCGCCGGTGCCGGCGTCGCGCATTCCGCGCTCGGCGCTGACCGTCTCGTCGGCGGGCGACATCGGCGTACGCATCGTCCGCCTCGACGAGACGGTCGAGTTCGTGGCGGTCAACCTGATCGAGGACGAGCAGAGCTTCATGTGGGTCGGCGGCATTCCCGACGGCGCCCGCGTGATCGTGCAGGGCCAGGATTTCGTGCGCGAAGGCCAGAAGGTCGAGGCGGTGATGGCAGCCGAGCTCACCGCGACGGCAAAGTGAGCGAATAGCGAGTAGGGGACCAAACACCACCTCGCTGATCGCCACTTCTATTCGCTACTCGCTAGTCGCTATTCGCCCTTAGGGTTCCGTGATGTCCGCTTTCATCGATTACGCCATCAACCACGCGCGGCTGACCATCGCGACGCTGATCTTCCTGCTGTGCGCGGGCATGGTGGCCTATGTGACGATCCCCAAGGAGGCGGAGCCGGACGTCCGGATCCCGATCATCTACGTCCAGCTCTCCCAGCGTGGCATCAGCCCGGAGGACTCCGAGCGGTTGCTGCTGCGGCCGGTCGAGACCCAGCTCAAATCGGTCGGCCACGTCAAGGAGATGCGCTCGACCGCGTTCGAGGGCGGCGGCTTCGTGATGCTCGAGTTCGAGGCCGGCTTCGACGCCAAGTCCGCGCTCGCCGACGTGCGCGCCAAGGTCGACCAGGCCAAGCACGATCTGCCGCGCGACGTCGACGAGCCGCAGGTGCTGGAGGTCAACCTCTCGCTCTATCCGGTGCTGGTGGTCGGGCTCTCCGGCGACGTGCCCGAGCGCACGCTGTTGCGCATCGCCCGCGCCGCCAAGAACGCGATCGAGCAGGCGCCGGGCGTGCTGGCCGCCGAATTGCGCGGCGCGCGCGACGAGGCGGTCGAGATCATCATCGATCCGACCTTGATGAAGAGCTACGGCCTCTCGCTCGAGCAGCTCGGGGCGCTCACGCAAAACTTCAATACCCTGATCGCCGCCGGCGCGCTCGAAGGCCAGACCGGGCGTTTCGCCGTCAAGGTGCCCTCGCTGTTCGAGAAGCCGCAGGACATCCTGAAGGTCCCGGTGATCGCCTCGCAGAACGCCTCGGTGACCTTGGCCGACGTCGCGCAGATCAAGCCGACCTTCAAGGACCCCACCTCGGTGACCCGGGTCAACGGCCGGCCGGCGATGACCATCGAGGTCTCCAAGCGCACCGGCGCCAACCTGATCGAGACCGTCGATGCGGTGAAATACGTGGTTGGGGAGCTGCAGAAGACCTGGCCGGAGGCGGTCCACGTCACCTTCACGCAGGACAAGTCGAAGGTGATCCGGCAGATGCTCGGCGACCTGCAGAACTCGGTCCTCACCGGCGTGCTGCTGGTCGCGATCGTGATCCTGTTCGCGCTCGGCTTCCGCGCCTCGCTGTTCATCGGCATCGCGATCCCGGCGTCGTTCCTGGCCGGCGTGCTCGGCCTGGCGCTCGCCGGGCTGACGGTCAATATCGTCGTCCTGTTCTCGCTGATCCTGGCGGTCGGCATGCTGGTCGACGACGCCATCATCGTCTCCGAATTCGCCGAGCGCCGGATGGCCGAGGGCATGCCGCCGAAGGAAGCCTATTCGCTCGCCGCCAAGCGCATGTCGGGGCCGGTGATCGCCGCCACCGCGACCCGGGTCGCCGCCTTCTCGCCGCTGCTGTTCTGGCCGGGCGTGGTCGGGCAGTTCATGAAATATCTCCCGATTACGCTGATCGCGACGCTTTCCGCCTCGCTCGCGGTCGCGCTGTTCTTCACGCCGACGCTGGGTGCGCTGCTCGGCAAGGCGGCGCCGGTCGGGCACGACGAGGGCGCCAAGGATCGTAACAAGGACCGCGGGCCGTATATGAGCACCGTGCGGCTGGCGCTGCGCCATCCGGGTACGACGCTTGCGCTGGCGGTCCTCCTGCTGGTCGCGGTCCAGACCGCCTATGGCAAGTTCGGCCGCGGCGTCGAGTTCTTCCCCAAGGTCGAGCCTGATTACGGCCAGGTCATCGTGCACGCGCGCGGCAATCTCGCGCTCGATGAAAAGAACCGTCTCCTCTCCGAGGTCGAGAAGCAGGTGCTGACCTTCGGCGGCCTCAAGACCGTCTACACCCGCGTCGGGGAGCAGCCGCGCGGCTTGAGCGAGCTCACCGAGGACACCATCGGCGTCATCCAGTTCGAGTTCGACGATTGGCGTACGCGGGCGCCCGCGCACGAGATCATGGACGCGATCCGCGCCAAGACCGCCGACATCCCCGGCATCCTGGTGGAGGTGACGGCGCCGCGCGGCGGGCCGCCCACCGGCAAGCCGATCCAGGTCCAGCTCACCGCGCTCGATCCGGCGGCGCTGCCGGCCGCCGCGAACAAGGTCGCGGCGATGCTCTCGGCGCGCGACGACATCCGCGATCTCGACGACGGCCAGCCGCTGCCCGGCATCGACTGGAAGATCGAGGTCGACAAGGCGCAAGCGGCGAAATTCGGCGCCGGCGTCAACACCGTCGGCAGCGCCGTCCAGCTCGTCACCAACGGGCTCAAGGCGACCGAATATCGTCCGGTCGACAGCGACAAGTCGGTCGACATCCTGGTCCGTTTCCCGCCCGACCGGCGCAGCCTCGACCAGATCGACGAATTGCGGGTGCAGACGCAAATGGGGCACGTGCCGATCGGCAACTTCGTGCACCGCGTCCCCGCCCAGCGCGTCGGCTACATCAACCGCGTCAACAGCAACCGGGTGATGACGGTCTCCGCCAACATCGCCGAGGGGGTGCAGGCCGCCAAGGTGCAGCAGGCGGTCGCCGCGCAGGTCGCCAAGGCCGATCTCGGCCCGGGCGTCACCTTCAAGCTCAAGGGCGAGGACGAGGAACGCGAGAAGGCCGGCGCCTTCCTGATGAAGGCGTTCGGCACCGCGATCTTCTTGATCTTCGCGATCCTGCTGGCGCAGTTCAACAAGCTGACCTCGGTCGGCCTGGTGCTGACCGCGGTGGTGATGTCCACCTTCGGCGTGCTGCTAGGGCTGCTCGTGATGGGGCAGGCGTTCGGCGTGGTGATGACCGGCATCGGGGTGATCGCCAATGCCGGCGTGATCGTGAACAACAACATCGTGCTGATCGACACCTACGACCGTTTGCGGCGCGAGGGCGTGGCGGCCTACGAGGCGATCATGACGACCTGCCGCGAACGCGCGCGCCCGGTCGTGCTCACCGCGGTGACCGCGATCCTCGGCGTGCTGCCGATCGCGTTCGGCATGAATGTGGAGTTCCTGACGCGCGAGATCACGGTCGGCGCGCCGGCGACGCAGTGGTGGATCCACCTCTCGACCGCGATCGTGTTCGGGCTGGGCTTTGCCACCGTGCTCACCCTGATCGTGACGCCGGCCGCCTTGATGGCGATCGAGAATCTGCGCGAGCGGCGGCTGCGCTGGTCGGCGGCGCTGCGGGGTTGGAAGCCGAGCTTCGGGCGCGCGTGATCCTCGTGTCCCGGACGAGCGACAGCGAAGCTGGAGCGAAGATCCGGGACCCAGGGGCCACACGACAGGTTTGGCAGCCACCCGATATTGCGCTTCGCGATTCTCACGCTGGGTCCACGCAAGTCGGGTCTACCCGACTTGCGCACATTTAAGCGCCGATCTCGGGTAAACCCGAGATCGGTGTCTCGTTCCGCTCGGCAAGCGCCTCGCTTCACTCGCCCGGGACAGGAGAGATCACTCCGGCACGATGCCGGCGTCCTTCACCACCTGCGCCCATTTCTTGATTTCGGCCGGAATCACGCGGGCGAGCTCGTCGGGCGTGCTGGTCAGCGGCGTGATCGCGAGCGCATTCATCTTGTCCTGGGTCTCCGGCCGATTGATGAAATCCATCAGCACCCGGTTGAGCTTGTCGACGATCGGCCGTGGCGTGCCGGCCGGGCCCACCACCGAGAACCAGCCGGTCGCCGCATAGCCGGGAAGGCCCGCTTCCGCGATGGTCGGCAGGTCCGGCATGGCCTTGATCCGCGTCGCCGACGTGACGCCGTAGGCCTTCACCTTTCCTTCCTGGATCATCGGGATGGCGACCGCGAGGTCGACCATCATCATCGGAATCTGGCCGGTCACCACGTCGGTAAGCGCCGGAACGCTGCCGCGGTAGGGGACGTGCTGCGCCTTGCCGTCGATCATCCGCAGGAACATCTCCATGAACAGGCGATGCGGGGTCGAGGCGCCCGAGCTGGCGAAGCTCATCTGGCCGTCCTTGCGCTTGATCAGCGCGATCAGCTCGGGAAGCGTGTTGGCGCCGAGCGCGGGGTTGGCGACCAGCGCGAACTGCGCCGAGCCGACCAGCCCGACCGGCGCGAAATCCTTCACCGTGTCGTAGGGCAGCGATTTGTAGACGCTCGGTCCGATCGCCAGCGTGGTCACCGGCGCGATGAAGATGGTATGGCCGTCGGGCGTGGCGCGCGCCGCCGCCTGCGCGGCGATGATGGTGCCGGCGCCCGGACGGTTGTCGACGATGAAGGTCCGCTTGAGCTTGTCCTGCAGCTCGTGCGCCAGCATGCGGGTGAGGATGTCGGTCCCGCCGCCGGCCGGGAACGGGCAGAGGAAGGTCACGTTGCGGGTCGGGTAGTCCTCTGCGGCCGCCTGCGCGCTCGCGGTATGGACGGCGTCGAGCGCCAAAGCAGGACACAAGCCAAGACACAAGAAAAGCGCGGCGGTTCGTTGCATTTTCCTCACCTTCAGCCCGGCACCGTTCTGGGCGGGTGCACGTAGCGCCGATGCTACTGCGTCCCTTTGCCGAAAAGCGAGCGGATTTGCCGCCGCCGCCACGCCGCGGAATTTGACCCGCCGGGGGCGCTCGCTATCCTTTCGGCGCGCGACGATTCGCGAGGGACGGATGCGCAAAGGCGAGCCCCGGCGAGGCCGGCAATCGAAAGCGCGCCCCGTTGCCGCGCGCGCGGCGGGCGGCGAGCGCCGCCTGCCGGCGCACGTCGAGCCCGCGGCTGCACGCCCAGCGCTGCGGCCCGAGGGCAAGCGCGACGAGGCTGCGCCACGGCCGCCGCGCTCGACCGCGATGCGCCTTTCCGGCGAAGTCGAGCGGCTCGAGCGCGAGCTCGAGGCGGCGCGCGGCCGGATGGCGGCGCTCGAGGCGCGCGCCGACGTCGATCCGCTCACCGACGTCCACAACCGGCGCGGCTTCGAGCGCGAGCTCAAGCGCTCGCTCGCCTACGTGAAGCGCTACGGGCCGAGCGCCGCGCTGCTCTACCTCGATCTGGACGGCTTCAAGTCGGTCAACGACCGCCACGGTCACGCGGCCGGCGACGCGGTGCTCAGGGCGGTCGCGATGGTGCTCAACCGCCATGTGCGCGCCTCCGACCTGGTGGCGCGGCTCGGCGGCGACGAGTTTGCCGTGCTGCTGTGGAACATCGGCGAGGCCGATGCGGGCAGGAAGGCGCTCGCCATCGAGGCCGCTATCGCCCGCACTACCGCCACGCATGCCGGCGCCACGCTCTCGGTCGGCGCCTCGGTCGGCGCCGCGCTGCTGCTTCCGCTCGACCAGCCGGCCGACGTGCTCGACCGTGCGGATCGCGCCATGTACGCGCGCAAGGCGGAGCGGAACAGCAGCAAAGCCGCCGGCTGACCGCGATCGACGACCTCCAGGCGCAACCCCGACGTGGCTGCCTCGCTACGCCCGGTCGCATTTACCGCGGCGAGGGCGATATGCGACATTCCCCGCAGATGGCTTGGACCGACGCATGCCGTGCTGGTCCCGTTGCTTCGAGGAGACCTGAATGTCGAGATTTCCCGCCCTGCTTGCGGCCGCGGCGTCGCTGTGTGCGGCGTCGTTTGCGCTCGCCCAGCCGGATCCGGCGGCCGACTATCCCAACCGTTCCGTGAAGATCATCGTCAGCGTGCCGGCCGGCGGCGGCGTGGACACGGTGACGAGAATCTTCGCGGCCAGGCTTCACCAGCGGCTGGGCCAGCCGTTCGTGATCGAGAATCGTGGCGGCGGCGGCGGCAATATCGGTGCCGAGGCGGCCTACACGTCCGAGCCCGACGGCTACACGCTGCTCGCCACCCAGCCCGCCCCGATCACCAGCAACATCGCGCTCTACAAGAAGCTCAACTTCGATCCCGCCGCGCTCGAGCCGGTCGCGGTGATGTCGAAGTTCCCGAACACGCTGCTGGTGCGGCAGGAGTTTCCGGCCAAGACCGCCCAGGAGTTCATGGCCTACGTGAAGGCCAATCCGGGCAAGGTCAACTACGCCTCGCAAGGCGTCGGCACCACCTCGCACCTCACCGCCGAGCTGTTCAACACGCTGGCCGGCGCCAAGATCGTGCACGTGCCGTACCGCGGCACCGGCCCGGCGCTCAACGATCTGGTCGCCGGCCACGTCGACCTGATCTTCATGGAGCTCTCCGCCGCCTACAAGCTGCACGAAGGCGGCAAGGCCAGGATTCTCGCCGTCACCACCGACAAGCGGCTCGACCTGTTGCCCAATGTGCCGACCATGATCGAGGTCGGCGTGCCGAATTTCATCTCCGACACCTGGAACGCGATCAGCGCGCCGCCCAAGACCCCGGCCCCGATCGTCGCCAAGCTCAACCGCACGATCAACGAGATCCTCAACGACCCGGACACCAAGGCCCGCTTCAAGGAGCTCAACCTCACACCGGCGGGCGGCACCCCCGCCGACATGGCCAAGCTGAAGCGGGAAGAGACCGAGCGTTGGAGCAAGGTGATCCGGGACGCGGGGATTCAGCCGGAGTAGCGGGCTACGCAATAATGTCCGGCGTGAGCTGGTCCTCGATGAAGGAAATGCGGTCGCGCAGGTAGAGCTTGCGCTTCTTGAGGCGCTGGACCTGCAACATGTCGGTGCCGTGCGTGTGCTGCAGCGCCGTGATCGCGGCGTCGAGGTCGCGGTGCTCCTGCTGGAGCCGCGCCCATTGCTCACGCAACTCGCGTTCTTCCTCTTTGGTCATCGCCGCCGTGGTTCGAAGGCCGGCCCTTACACCCAAGCCGGGAGAGGTGTTCGGCCTCGAAGGCGCGCCGCGCGCCGGGAACCTGGGAAATTATCCCTTGTTAGCGGCCGTTTTCAAGTCTCAAGCCGCCCCATCGGGTAAACGCAAAGCGGGGATTGCTGCAACGCACAACGGAAACGGCGGTCGACGTTGGACCCCGTCTGGTGTACACTCGGTCCCGTCAGGCATCTGACGAGGAGACCTTTCCACATGTCCCTAGAAGCGCATCTTGCGGAATTGCAAAGACGGCACCGCGCGCTGGAAGACGAAATCAACGAAGCGCGCGCCCATCCGTCGATCGACGGCCTTAAGATCGTAGAGTTAAAGCGTCGCAAGTTGCTGGTGAAGGACGAAATGACGCGGCTGCGGCAGGACGCCTTCGTCCACTGACGCACGCAGCGGAGTAACCTCGCCGAGTGTCGTACCTCGGCCGCGGCTCACCGCGGATCGAGCGAGGTTCTTTCGTCTTCGAAAAATAAGGGAGGAGATGTTGCGTAAGCTGTTGATGGCTGCGGCCCTGGCCGCGGCCGTTGTTGGCATTTGCAGGACCGCAACTGCCCAGGACTATCCGACCCGGACCATCACCCTCGTCGTTCCCTATCCGCCGGGTGGCGGCGTCGACGCCATGGCGCGTGTCGTCGCCGAGCGGCTCTCGGTCGCCCTCGGCCAGCAGGTCGTGGTCGACAATCGCGCCGGCGGCTCGGGCCTGGTCGGCACGCGGGCTGTCATCAAGAGCGCACCCGACGGCTACACGTTGTTCCTCGGCCATACCGGCTCGATCTCGATTAACCCGAGCCTCTATGCCAATGCTGGTTTCGACCCGCGCAAGGACTTCAGCCCGATCGGGCTGATCGCCGCGATGCCGGTCGCGCTGCTCACGCATCCTTCCTTTCCGGCCAAGACGCTGACCGACGTCATCGCGCTCGCCAGGAAGCAAGGCGACAAGTTCAACATCGGCACGTCGGCGGTTGGCACCGGCAGCTATCTCTCGGCCGAGCTGTTCAAGTCGATCACCGGTGTCAGCGCGGCGATCATTCCCTACAAGGGCACCGCCCAGATGATGAACGACCTCATCGGCAACCACGTGCCGATCGCGTTCGGCGTATTGCCGCCGGCGCTCGGCAATCTGCAGGCCGGCTCGCTGCGGGCGATCGCCGTGCTCAGCCCGGTGCGCTTTAGCCTGCTGCCGGATGTGCCGACCTCCGCCGAGTCGGGCATGCCTGGATTCGAGTCGGTGCTGCATTACGGGCTGCTGGCTCCCGCCGGCCTGCCGCGGCCGATCGTCGAGCGTCTCAACAAGGAACTGCGCGCCCTGGTCAACACCGACCAGGTCAAGCAGCGCATCCAAACCGAAGGCGGCGACCCGCTGACCTCGACCCCGGACGAATACGCCAAGGACATCGACAGCGAAGAGCGCAAGTGGGCGACCCTGATCAAGAAGCTCAACCTGAAGGTCGATTGACATGGTCCGGGCGGCAGTTGTCGCCGCGGCGCTGATCGCGGTCGCTGCCAGCGGCGCCGGGGCGCAGTCCTATCCGGCCCGACCGGTCACGCTGGTGGTGCCCTTTCCGCCCGGCGGCGGCAACGACGCGCTGGCGCGGACGGTCGCCGAGCGCATGAGCAAGTCGCTCGGCCAGCAGGTCGTGGTCGACAATCGCGGCGGCGCCGGCGGCACGGTGGCGACGCGCGCGGTCGCCAAGACCGCGCCTGACGGTTATACGATCCTGCTCGCCTATACCGGCACGCTCGCCATCAATCCGAGCCTCTATCCCAATGTCGGCTACGACCCGCGCAAGGATTTCGTCCCGATCGGCCTGATCGCCGCGCTGTCGAGCGTGCTCACCGTGCATCCCTCACTGCCGGCTCGTTCGGTCGCCGAGCTGATCGCCTACGCCAAGGCCAATCCGCGCAAGATCGACTACGCCTTCGTGCCCGGCACGGTCGGCCACATCACCACCGAGCTGTTCGCCAAGACCGCCGACATCGACATCACCCGCATCCCCTACAAGGGCAACGGCCCGGCCATGGCCGACTTGGTCGGCGGCCATGTGTCGATGATGTTCCTCTCGATCCTGCCGGTGCTCGGCCACGTCAAAGGCGGCACCTTGCGGGCGTTGGCGGTGACCAATCCCGAGCGCTCGAAGCTGCTGCCGGAGGTGCCGACCATCGCCGAATCCGGCCTGCCCGGATTTTCCGCCGCCATCCGCTACGGGCTGGTGGCGCCGGCCGGCACGCCGCGCGCCGTCGTCGAGCGGCTCAACAAGGAGCTGCAGGCGGCGCTCGCCGCCGATGACCTGCGCGCGCGGCTCGCCTCCGAGGGCGCCGTGCCGTTGCCGGGCACGCCCGAGGACTACGCCGCCGAGATCGACCGCGAAGAGGCCAAATGGGGCGCGCTGGTGCGCCAGCTCAACCTGAAGATCGAGTGAGCCTCATTCGATCACCTCGTCGGCGCGGGTGAGCGTTTCCGCCGACAAGTCGAGACCGAGCGCCTTCGCCGCCTTCAGATTGACCACCAGTTCGAACTTCGTCGGCTCCTCAACCGGCAGGTCGGCGGGCTTGGCGCCTTTCAGGATCTTGTCCACGTAGCTGGCCGTGCGGCGAAACTGGTCGATATCGTTCGGCGCGTACGACATCAGCCCACCGGCCTCGACATAACTTCGGTACGGGTAAATCGTGGGCAGCCGGTTGGTCGCGGCGAAATCCACGATCTGCGTGCGATGCGCGAGCAGGAAGCGATCGGCGACCACGAACAGGGCCTGCGGGCGCGCGCCGGCGATCGTCGCGAAGGCGTCCGCGAAATCGTTGGTACTGCGGACCTCCACGACGGGCTGCAGCGTCAGGTTCAACGCTGCGGCGGCTGCGCGTATCTGGTGATAGAAGTCCATGAGGCCCGGATTGGATGGGTTCCACGCCACCGCGGCGCGGGAGAGCCTTCCCACCGCCTCCTTCAAGAGCTGCACGCGTTTGCCTTCCAGCTCCGGTCCCGAGATGGTGAAGCCGGTGACGTTGCCGCCCGGCCGGGAGAAGCTGGCGACGAGCCCGCCGTTCACCGGGTTGCCGCTCGACGCAAAAACGATCGGGATGGTGGTGGTCGCTCGCTTGGCCGCAAGGGTGCCGGGCGTGCCCGTCGTCACGATGACATCCGGCCGAAGTCGAACCAATTCGGCGGCCAAGGCCGGGAGCCGATTGTCCTGCCCCTCCGCCCATCGGTACTCGATGGCGATGTTCTGGCCGTCCACATGGCCCAGCTCACTCAGCCTTTGTCGGAAGGCGTCGACGAGGTGTCGCTCCAGGCTGAGCGAGGATGTGCCGAGGAAGCCGATGCGGGCCACCTTTCCCGCCTGCTGCGCGCGCGCAGCACGCGGCCAAGAAACTGAAGACGCCGCCGCCGCGCCGCCGATGAGCGTGATGAATTCGCGGCGCCTCATTCGATCACCGCGGTGGCAAGCGCGAGGACGATCGGCGGGATCGTCAGGTCGAGCGCCTTCGCGGTCTTGAGATTGATCGCGAAATCGAACGTGGTCGACACCAGGACCGGCAGCTCCGCCGGCTTTTCACCCTTGAGAATGCGGGCCGTATAGATGCCCGCTTCACGATAGGAGTCGATCTGGTTGGGCCCGTAGCTCATCAGGCCTCCGGCGACGACGAAGTCGCGGTTGGAAAAACTGGTCGGCAACGCGTGGCGCTCCGCCAGCGCAAGAATCACCTGCCGCCAGAGCCGGAAATCCGCCTGCGGGGCGAGGAACAAGGCAGCGACCCGCTGTTGGACCAACATGGTCACGGAAGCCTCGACCTCGGCCGCGCTCGCGACCTTTTCGACGAGCAGCGTTCTACCCAGCTCGGCCGCCGCCGCCAGCGCGTCCCTGACGTCGGCGGCGGTGTTGGGATTGCGTGTATGCGCCAGCATGCCGATCGGCGCGGTCCCCGGGACGAGCGCAGCCAGAAGCTCCAGCCGCTTCGCCACCAGCTTGTTGGACAGGAAGGTAACGCCGGTGACGTTTGCGCCTGGGCGGTTGAAGCTTGCTACCAAGCCCACCTCGACCGGATCGACCCCGGTCATGAATACGATCGGAATCGTTGCGGTGGCTGCCTTCGCTGCAAACGCCGGCGGGGTGGTGTTTGCCACCAGCACCGTGACGTTGCGCCGGACCACGTCGGCCGCCAACATCGGCAGACGATCGTTTTGTCCGTCGGCAAATCGGTATTCGATCGCGACGTTTCGGCCGCCGACGTAGCCGGCGTCAGTCAACGCCTGGCGCCAGGCCGCCAGCACCGCGGCCTCTGAATCCTGCGACTGGCTGCTCAGGACGCCGATCACCGGCATCGCCGGCTGCTGCGCGCGAGCGGCAAGCGGCAGCGCTGCTGCCGCCCCGCCGAGCAGCGTGACGAATTCGCGGCGCCTCATTCGATGACCTCGTCGGCGGTGGCGAGCAGCGACGCCGGCACGGTGAGGCCGAGTATCCTGGCGGTCTGGTGGTTGATGACCAGCTCGAACTTGCTCGACTGCACGACCGGCAAGTCGGCGGGCTTGGCGCCCTTGAGGATGCGGCCGGTATAGGCGCCGACTTGCCGATAGGCGTCGAAAAAGTTGGTTCCGTAGCTCATCAGACCGCCGGCTTCGACAAAGTCGCGCAGCGCATAGGTCGTGGGGACCGCGTGGCGCGACGCCAAGTGGACCATTTGGACACGCCGGTCGGCAAAAAACGTGTCGAGGCTCACGAAACCGGCGTCGGATCGCTCGCGCACAAGAGCTTCGAACGCGGTATCGATCTCGCGGCTGGTGCTGGCGTGGAGAACCTGGGTTTGCAGCCCCATGGCGCGAGCAGCCGGTTCCAGGTCTCGCAACGTGGTCTCCGTCGTCGTCGCATTGGCCGGATTGACGAAAACCGCCACGCGAGCTGCGCCCGGCACCAGCGTCCGCAGCAGCTCCAGCCGCTTTGCGCTCAATTCAACGTTGAAGAAATTGACTCCTGTCAGGTTGCCGCCGGGCCGGGCGAGGGTCGCGACCAGGCCAAGCCTGACCGGGTCTTCGGCGACGAGGAAGACGACGGGGATCGTCGCGGTTGCCGCCTTGGCCGCCAATACCGGCACCGGGCCTCCGGTCGCAGCGATCACGGCGACCTGCCGGCGTACCAATTCGGCCGCCAGCGCCGGCAGGCGATCGAGTTGACTGTCGGCCCAGCGGTAGTCGATCGCCACGTTCTCGCCCTCGACATAGCCGGTGTCCTTGAGGCCCTGGCGAAATCCGCGCAGGCGGTCCGCAAACCTGTCGGGCGAGGCGGGGTGGAGGAATCCGACGACCGGCATCGCCGGCTGCTGCGCACGTGCCGCGCAGGGCCACGTCGCCGCGGCGCCGCCGAGCAGCGCAATGAAATTGCGGCGCCTCATTCGATCACCTCGTCGGCGCTGGCGATGAGCGTCGGCGGCACCTCGAGGCCGAGCATCCTGGCGGTCGGTAGGTTGATGACCAGCTCGAACTTGGTCAACTGCAGCACCGGAAGCTCGGCGGGCTTTGCGCCCTTGAGGATCTTACCGGTGTAGGCGCCGACCTGACGCCATCCCTCCAGAGTGTTGGTCCCATAGCTCATCAGCCCGCCGGCTTCGGCTTCCTCGCGAAAGTTGTAGACCGCGGGAATCCCATGGCGCGCCGCGAGCGTCGCAAACAGAGCGCGCCTGCTGAGGAAGAGCCCATCGCCGGCGACGAAGAGGGCGTCGGCCCGGTCGCGCACGAGCGTGGCGAAGGCCTCCTCGATTTCGCGGCTGGTACTGGCGTTGAGCACTTGGATCTCAAGCCCGATGGCGCGGGCGGCGTCCGGCAAGTCTCGTAACGTGGTCTCGGTGATCGCCGCTTGCACCGGGTTGACCAACACGGCGATCCGAACGGCCTTGGGCACCAGCTGGTGCAGGAGCCCCAGCCGCTTGGTCACGACTTCGCCGGTGAAGAAATTGATGCCGGTCGCATTGCCACCCGGCCGGCCCAGGCTGGCGACCAAGCCGAGCTTGACCGGATCCTCGCCCACGCCGAACGCGATCGGGATCGTCGTGGTCGCAGCTTTGGCTGCCTGCGCGCCGGCGGTGAAGCCGGGCGTGGCGATCACCGCTACGCCGCGGCGGACGAGGTCGGCCATGATCGACGGCAGGCGCTGGTATTGGCCCTCGACCCAGCGGTACTCGATGACCACGTTTTGACCCTCGACGTGGCCGGTTTCGCTGAGGCCTTGACGGAACGCAGCGGCATTGCGCGCGGCGTCCTCGGCCGACCGGCCGTTGACAAGGCCGACGATCGGCATCGCCGACTGCTGCGCGCGCGCCGCCAGCGGCCACACGGCCGCCGCGCCGCCGAGCAGCGCAATGACATCGCGGCGCTTCATTCGATCACCTCGTCGGCGAGCAGCTGAATGGAGTTGGGCAGCGTCAGGCCGAGCGCATTGGCGGTCCTGAGGTTGATCACCAGTTCGAACTTGGTCGGCTGCAGGACCGGCAGGTCGGCGGGCTTGGTGCCCTTGAGGATGCGTCCGACATAGGTGCCACCCTGCCGGTACGAATCGGTGATGCTCGGGCCGTAGCTGATCAGGCCGCCGGCGACGGCGAATTCGCGGAACTGATACATGGCCGGGAGCCGGTTTTGGACAGCGAACGCAATGATGCGGTCGCGCCTGGTGTCGAAGTAGGGGTCGGCGGCCACCAGCAGGGCCTCGACTCCCTGCCCGGCGAGCGCCGCCAGCGCCGCGTCGAGCTCGCCGTCGTTGCTGGCGCGCGCGACGAACAGCGCCACGCCGATCGTTCCAGTCGCCTGCTCGATGTCCTGCAACTGACGTGCGGCGGGAGGGAAGGTCGGATTGAGCAGCGTGCCGACGCGGCGCAGCGCCGGCAGGAGCTCGTGCAGCAGGCCGACCCGCTTGGACTCCATCTCATTGGTCAACAGTGTGTAACCGGTCGCGTTGCCGCCGGGCCGGTTGAAGCTCGCCACCAGCCCGGCCTTGATCGGATCGCCGCCCATGCCGAATACGATTGGGATGGTGGACGTCGCCTGCTTGGCGGCGAGCGCCGAAACGTCTCCGCCGACCCCGACCAGCACCGCCACGCCGCGCGCCACCAGCTCGGCCGCCAGCCCCGGCAAGCGGTCGTACTGGCCGCGCGCCCAGCGATATTCGACGGCGATGTTGTGGCCCTCGACGAAACCGGTCTCGCGCAGGCCCGCCTGGAAGGCGGCGACGAGGTGCGCCGAATCCTCCGGCGCGCGGCCGCTCATCCAGCCGATCACCGGCATCACGGCCTGCTGCGCGCGCGCGGCCAGCGGCCACGCCGTCGCCGCGCCGACGAGCAGCGTGATAAAGTCGCGGCGTCTCACTCGATCACCTCGTCGGCGCGCAGCATCACCGACGGTGGGATTGCAAGTCCGAGAGCTTTGGCCGCTTTGAGATTCACCACCAGCTCGAACCTGGTCGGCTGCTCCACCGGCAGTTCGGCGGGATGAGCCCCCTTGAGTATCTTGTCGACATAGGAGCCGATCCGCCGATAGGTCTGCGCGACGTTCGGGCCGTAGGACATGATCCCGCCGGCACGCGTGAATTCCTGCCAGCCGGAGACCACGGGAATCCGGTGCTGCGCCGCGAGCGCGGCAAACTTCTCCCGGTGCTGAATCATGACGCCGTCCGGCAGAACATTGATCGCATCGGCCCCCTTGGCGCGAACGAGGTTGAACGCCCGCTCGACGTCGGCGGCAGCCACGATGCGCCCGTAGGAGAGCTTCAGCCCCAGCTTCTCGGCGGTCGTCTCGGTGACCTTCAGCTCGCCATATTCTCCCGGGTGCATCGGGTTGGACAGAACCCCCACATGCGTGACCTGCGGAAACACCTCGCGCAACAGCTCGAGTCGCTTGCCGTTGATCTCGTACGACATCATCGTTGCGCCGGTGAAGTTGCCGCCCGGCCGATTGAAACTGTTCACATAGCCGCCGATGACCGGATCGCCGCTTGTGACGAAAACGATCGGTGTCGAATCGACCACTCCCTGCAGGAACGTCGTTATGCCGCCCTGCACGACGATCGCCCTTACCTTGAGCGCCGTGAGCTCGCGCGCGAGCTCGGGCACGCGATTTCGATCGCTCACCCAGCGCGGCTCGATGATGAGGGTTCGACCTTCGACATAGCCGAGGTCCCGGAGCCCCCGCCGGAGTGCATCGAAGTAGGCGTGATTTTCGGGAGCCTCAAAGGCGAGCCAGCCGATTCGCGGAGCAGAAGCAACCTGTTGCCCATGTGCAACGAATGGCCAAGTGGCAGCCAAGCCGCCGAGCAGCGCAATGAAATCGCGGCGCTTCATTCGATCACCTCATCGGCGCGCGCGAGCAGGGTCGCCGGCACATCGAGGCCGAGCGCCTTGGCGGTCTTGAGATTGATCGCGAGTTCGTACTTGGTTGGTGCCTGTACCGGCAGATCGGCCGGCTTTTCGCCCTTCAGGATGCGATCGACGTAGGCCGCCGCGCTCCGATGTGGCTCGATCGTATCCGGCCCGTAGGAGATCAGGCCACCGCTGGTGACGAAGTAGCGTGCGGAGTAGACGGCGGGCAGTTTGTGCCGGGCCGCCAGCGCGATGATCAGGTTGCGATGAACGATCGCCATCGCGCTCGACAATACGATCATGCCGGTATTCGCATGGCGCGCGAATGTGGCGACGGCACGCTCGATCTCCGGCGCATCACGAACGTCGACAAAGCTCAATTCCACCCCGAACGACGGCGCCACGCCCTGGATCGCCCCCAACTGGCCGAGCCCGGCGGGTATGGCGGGATCGCGAAGCGCCGCTGCCCGCGTCACGCGCGGTGCGATCTCTTTGAGCAGCTCCAGCCATTTCACGCTGATGCCGAATTCGAACAGGGCAAAGCCGGTGGCATTGCCGCCCGGCCGCGCCAGGCTCGCCACGAAGCCGGCGCCGACCGGGTCGGGGGTCTGCGTGAAAACGATCGGCACGGTGCGGGTCGCCTGTAGCAGCGGCCCCATGACCACGCCGCCGGCGGCTAGGATGACATCCGGCGTGAGCGCGACCAATTCCGCCGCGTGGGTGCGGATGCGCTCCGCATCGCCGCCGGCCCAGCGGGTATCGATCTGCACGTTGCGGCCGTCGATCCATCCCAATTGCCGCAGGCCCTGCTGGAAAGCCGCGAGGCGGGCCTTGGCTTCCGCATCGTCCGCGGCGACCGGAATGAGCACGCCGATCCGCCGGACGCGGTCGGACTGCTGCGCGCGCGCCGCGCGCGGCAGGGCCGCCGCCGCGCCGCCGAGAAGCGTGATGAAGTCGCGCCGCTTCATTCGATCACCTCGTCGGCCGCGACCAGCAAGCCCGAGGGCACGGTCAAGCCGAGCGCCTTCGCGGTTTTCAAGTTGATGGTCGTTTCGAACTTGGTCGGCGCCTGCACCGGCAGGTCGGCGGGCTTGTCGCCGCGCAGGATGCGGTCGACATAGGATGCCGCCAGCCGGAACATGTCGTTCTGATCGGTCCCGTAGGACATCAGGCCGCCGGCCGTAACGAAGGTCTGAATTGCGTAGACCGCGGGCAGGCGGTGCCGGGCCGCGAGGGCGACGACAAGATCGCGATTCGTAAGGGTCATCGCATCCGGCGGCAGGACCAGGCCGCCGTCGGGCACGCGTGCGAACGACTCGATGACACGCTCGATATCTGCGGCAGTCTCAATGTGGCTGGGCACCAGCTCGATCGCCAGCGACGCCGCGATGGCCTGCGCGGATCGCAGGAAGTACTCGAAGTTGGTGGTCTGGCGGTTGCCCACGAGAGCCGCGCGCGAAAGGCGCGGTGCGATCTCCTTGAGCATCGCCAGCCACTTGCCGACGATGCTCGCCTCGTAATGCAGCACGCCGGTGAGATTGCCGCCGGGCCGCGCCAGGCTCGCGATGAAGCCCGAGCCGATCGGGTCGGAGACGTTGACGAACACGATCGGGATCGTGCGGCTCTCGCGTTGCAATGCGGCGACGACGGCGGTCGAATGCGCGAGGATCACGGTGGGTTGCAGGGCGATGAGCTCTTTCGCGAGCGCCGGATAGCGCTCGCTGCTGGTGGCGGTGAAACGGGAGTCGATCCGGACGTTGCTGCCGTCCGACCATCCGCGCTTTGCGAGCCCTTGCCGGAATGCCGCAAGCCGCGCCTTCGCTTCCGCATCGTCCTCGGGGAAGTTCAGCAGCACGCCGATCCGCCGCACGCGGTCGGACTGCTGCGCAAGGGCCGCAAGCGGCAGCGCCGCTGCCGCTCCGCCGAGAAGCGTGATGAAGTCGCGCCGCCTCATTCGATCACCTCATCGGCACGGCCAAGCAGCGAGAGCGGGAAGGTGAGGCCGAGCGCCTTGGCGGTCTTGAGGTTGATCACCAGCTCGATCTTGGTGGCTTGTTGCACCGGGAGGTCCGCGGGTTTTTCGCCCTTGAGAATGCGGCCGGTGTAGGCACCGGCGACACGATACATGCTTGGAGTACTGCCTCCGTAGCTCATCAGTCCGCCGGCCACGGCGAACGCACGATCCTCGTACATCGCCGGCACCCGGTGGCGGAGCGTCAGTGTGGCGAGCAGTTCGCTCCGGCTGTTGAAGAATCCATCGGGGCCGATGACGAGTGCGCCGGCCTGCAGCTTTGCCAACGTTGCGAAGACCGTGTCGAAATCGCCGTCGGTGGCGGCATGCAGGACGTGGAGCTGCAGTCCCAGCGTGCGGGCCGCTGCCTGCAGGTCTCTCACTTGGGGCTCGGTATTAGGACTGGTGCGGTTGACAAGCAGGGCCATGGTGGTCGCCGTGGGGACCAGCTCGTGCGCCAATTCCAGCCGCTTCGGCGCTACCCCCTGGTTCATTTGGGTCACGCCCGTGACGTTCCCGCCCGGTCTGCTCAAGCTTGCAACGAGGCCCATCTGCACCGGATCGCCGCCGGTGCTGAAGACAATGGGGATCGTCGTGGTCGCCGCCTTCGCCGCCAGATTTCCAGGGGTATTGGCGACGATCACAGCCACCTGACGACGAACCAGCTCAGCTGCCACCGAAGGCGCTCGGTCGTATTGCCCCTCCAGCCACCGGTACTCGATCGCCACGTTCCGGCCCTCAACATAGCCGGCTTCCTTCAAGCCCTGACGGAACCCGGCGAGCATGGGCGCGTACCCGTCAGGCGATGCGCCATTGAGGAACCCGATCACCGGCATCGCCGGCTGCTGCGCGCGTGCGGCCAGCGGCCACGCGGCGGCGCCGCCGATGAGCGTGATGAACGCGCGCCGCCTCATTCGATCACCTCATCGGCGCGGGCGAGCAGCGTCGGCGGCACGTCGAGGCCGAGCGCCTTGGCGGCTTTCAGGTTGATGACCAGCTCGTACTTGGTCGGCGCCTGCACCGGCAGGTCGGCCGGCTTCTCGCCCTTGAGGATGCGATCGACGTAGCCGGCCGCGCGCCGGAACTGGTCGACGAGATCGGGACCGTAGGAGATGAGGCCACCGGCCGTGACGTGGAAGCGGCCGGGGTAGACCGCGGGCAGCTTGTGCCGGGCCGCCAGCGTGGTGATCAGCTTGCGATGAGCGATCGTCAATGCGCCTGCTGTCACGATCAGGCCGCCATTCGACCCGCTTGCGAATGCCGCGACGGCGTGCTCGATTTCGCCGGCATCGCGCACGTCGACCGGGCTCAACTCCACCCCGAACGACGGCGCCACGATCTGGACGGCGCCGAACTGCCCGATCCCGGAGGCGACGGCCGGATCCCGAAGCACCGCGGCGCGCGTCACGCGCGGCGCGATCTCTTTCAGCAGCTCCAGCCATTTTCCGCTCATGCTGTATTCGTAGATCGTGAATCCGGTGGCGTTGCCGCCCGGCCGCGCCAGGCTCGCGACGAAACCGGCGCCGACCGGGTCGATGACAGTCACGAACACGATCGGCACGGTGCGGGTCGCCTGCAGCAACGGCGCCACGGTTGCGGTGCCAGTCCCGGCCACGAGGACGTCGGGCGCCTGCGCGGCCAGTTCCGCCGCGTGTCTACGAACGTCGTCGGCCGTGGCCCAGCGGATGTCGATGCGCAGGTTGCGGCCGTCGCTCCAGCCCAGTTGCTGCAGGGCTTGGGTGAACGCCGCGAGGCGGGCTTGCCCTTCCGCATCGTCCGCGGACAAATACATCAGTACGCCGATCCGCCGCACGCGGTCGGGCTGTTGCGCTCGCGCCGTAAGCGGCAGCGCCGCTGCCGTGCCGACAAAGAGCGTGATGAAGTCGCGCCGCCGCATGACAAACGTGACCTGATCTTCCCGGAAACGGCCACACCCCTACGCGCGAAAGGCTACCACGCCGCGGTTCCCACGGTCTGTGACCAAAGTCACATCCAAGCCGCAACCGGCCTTTCGCTCAGCGCCCTCCCGCCGGCGCCTTCTCGACGAACGCATCCGTGTAGGTGGCGGATACGTCGATATTCGTGTTGCGGACGTCGGGGTCGAACGCCTTGAGCACCGCATGGGCGGTCTCGGCGCCCTCGCGGGTAAAGCGGCCGTCGGGTGAGAACATCGGCAGGCTGTTCTTGATCGCCTGCACATAAAGCGGTTTGTTGCCGAGCGCGTACTCCTCCGGCATCACCGCCGCGATCTCTTCCGCCGAATGGGTCGTCATCCACCGGAGGCCGCGCACGAAGGCGTTGACCAGCGCCTGCGTGGTGCGTGGATTTTTCTCGATGAACGTCCGCGGCGTGTACAGCACCGCCGCCGGGTAGGGGCCGCCGAACACCTGGCGGGTGCCATCCAAGGTGCGGGTGTCGGCGACCACCTTGATCAGGCCCTGGCTCTCCAGCAGGCTGATCATCGGATCGACATTGACGAGCGCATCGATCTCGCCGCGCTGGACCGCCGCCACCGCGCTGGCGCCGGCGCCGACGCCGATGAACGCGGCATCGTCGGTGCGCAGGCCGTGCTTGGTCATGAAATGCTGCACCATCAGATGGGTGCCGGATCCGGGCGCCGTGATCCCGATCTTCATGCCTTTGAGGTCTTTGGGGTCCTTGTAGCGGTCCGCCTTGGCGGCCAGCACCGCCAGCACGTAACCGGGAATCCGCCCGAGCTGGACGGTCGCGACGATCGGCTGGCTCTTGGCCTGCATCTGGATGGTGTGCTCGAAGCTGCCCGTCACCACGTCGGCGCTGCCGCCGATCAGCGCCTGCAGGGCGCGGGCGCCGCCCGGGAAATCCGAAATCTCGACCTCGAGACCCTGCTCGCGGAAATAGCCGAGCCGCTCGGTGACCGTGAGCGGCAGGTAGAACAAGGCGGGCTTGCCGCCGACCGCGAGCCGGACGCGTGAGAGCTCAGGCTTCGCGTCCTGGCCGTTGGCGGGCAGCGCCGAGGTCATGAGCGCCGCGAAAATCGTGGCGGCGGTGAGCGAGCTTCGCATGATGTCCCTCCGCTATCTGGTTTCCTTGGTGGCGTCCGAGCCTTGCTCGGCCTCGGCCCAGCGCGCAAAGCCGGTGATCTCCTTGAAGGTCTCGAAATCGACGCCTTCGTTCTCGATCGTCAGCGTGCCGGCCTTGAGCTCGGCGAGCGCCCGCTCGATCGTGCGGGTGACGCGGAAGATCAACGAGGTCGGGTAGGCCACCATGGCGAAGCCCAGGCGGAAAAGCTCCGGCGGCGGCAGCATCGGCGTGCGCCCGCCGCCCTCCAGCATGTTGGCGATCTGCGGCACGCCCGGGAAGGCACGGCCGACGCGCGCGAGCTCGTCCACCGTCTGCGGTGCCTCGACGAACAGGCCGTCGGCGCCGGCCTTGAGGTAGAGCTCGGCGCGCCGTAGCGCCTCGTCGAGGCCGTGCACCGCGCGGGCATCGGTGCGGGCAATGATGAAGGTGTCGAGATTGCGTCGCGCGGCGGCGGCCGCGCGCAGCTTGGCCGCCATCGTGTCGGCGTCGATCACGTCCTTGCCGGCCATGTGGCCGCAGCGTTTCGGCGCGACCTGGTCTTCCATGAAGATCGCCGACACGCCCATACGCTCGTAGCCCTGGATGGTGCGGGTGACGTTCTTTACGTCGCCGTAGCCGGTGTCGCAGTCGACCAGGATCGGAAGCTGGGTCGCGCCCATGATGTCGCGAATGCCGGCGCTGATCTCGCCGAACGCGGCGAGCCCTATGTCCGGGATGGCGTAGCGCGAGCCGACCAGGGCATACCCGCCAACCGTGAATGCGGCGAATCCCGCGCGCTCGATCAGCCGCGCCGACAGCGCATCGTATGCGCCCGGCAGCAGCAGCGGCTTCTCGCGCT
>JBEVIH010000153.1:0-4668 GCA_040510815.1 Xanthobacteraceae bacterium
GTCGGCGCCGGCGGCAAGCGCCTTGGCAAGATCGCCGGAATACTTGATGCCGCCGTCGGCGATGACCGGCGTTGCGGATTTGCGCGCGACCTCGACCGCATCCATGATGGCGGTGAGCTGCGGCACGCCGACACCCGCGACGATCCGGGTGGTGCAGATCGAGCCCGGGCCGATGCCGACCTTGATGGCGTCCGCGCCGGCATCGATGAGCGCCTTGGCGCCTTCGCCGGTGGCGATGTTGCCGGCGATGACCTGCACCTTGTTGGACAGGCGCTTGATGCGGGTGACGGCGTCGAGCACCGCGCGCGAATGGCCGTGCGCGGTATCGACGACGACAAGATCGACGCCCGCCTCGATCAGCCGCCCGGTGCGGTCGAAGCCCTTGTCTCCCACGGTCGTCGCAGCTGCGACACGCAAGCGGCCCTGCTCGTCCTTGCAGGCGTGCGGATTGGCGACCGCCTTCTCCATGTCCTTCACCGTGATCAACCCGACGCAGCGGTACTCGTCGTCGACCACCAGCAGCTTCTCGATGCGGTGCTGGTGGAGGAGGCGCTTGGCCTCGTCCTGCCCGACGCTCTCGGACACCGTGATCAGCCGCTCCTTGGTCATCAACTCGGCAACCCTCTGGCGCGGGTCGGTGGCGAAGCGCACGTCGCGATTGGTGAGAATGCCGACCAGCTTGCCGGCCCGCCCGCTGCCGCCGCCCTCCACCACGGGAATGCCGGAAATGCCGTGGTCCTGCATCAGCGTGAGCGCGTCGGCCAGCGTGGCCTCGGGAGCGATGGTGACGGGATTCACCACCATGCCGGATTCGAATTTCTTGACCTGGCGGACCTGCGCGGCCTGGGCCTCGGGCTCGAGATTGCGATGAATGACGCCGAGGCCCCCGGCCTGCGCCATGGCGATGGCCATCTTGGCTTCGGTCACGGTGTCCATGGCCGAGGCGATGATCGGGATATTGAGCGAGATTTCGCGCGTGAGGCGGGTGCGGATATCGGCATCGGACGGCAGCAGCTCGGACAATCCCGGCGTGAGCAGGACGTCGTCGAAGGTGAGCGCTTCGCGCAGGGTTCCGTTGGATTTCTGGTTCATTGCCACTCCAATCACCCGGCTTGCGGGCTCGGTCGCCGGCACCGTCGGAAGCGAGATAGCGCCCGCTCTGCGGCGAAACGGCAGTCTCGCGCGCGACTCGACGACCCCGTTTTGGGTTGGCGCCGGTCGTTAGCACGGCTCGCCGGCGAATCCTAGCGCTCCGGCGGCAATCCACCGAACGATCTGTCCCCCATGTGGGGTTGCGTCAAACGACGGACAATACCGGCGATCCGGACCGGCGGCGACTCTGTTAGCTTGCCCCCACGGAATTTCGCCTTACGGTCCAGCCCCGCATGTTGGCAAAACGCATCGTGCCGCTGATCGTGGCGGTCGCCCTGTTCATGGAAAACATGGACTCGACCGTGATCGCGACCTCGCTGCCGGCGATCGCCGCCGATCTCGGGACGAGCCCACTGACGCTCAAGCTCGCCGTCACCGCCTACCTGCTGTCGCTCGCCGTGTTCATCCCGGTGAGCGGCTGGACCGCCGATCGCTTCGGCGCGCGCACCGTATTTCGCAGCGCCATCGCGGTCTTCATGCTGGGCTCGATCGGCTGCGCTCTGTCCAGCTCGCTGTCTCAATTCGTCGCCGCGCGCATCGTGGAGGGAATGGGCGGAGCCATGATGACGCCGGTCGCTCGCCTGATCCTCGTGCGCAGCGTCGACCGCCGTGAGCTGATCAACGCCATGGTGTGGGTCACGCTGCCGGCGTTGATCGGCCCCTTGCTCGGCCCGGCGCTCGGCGGCTTCATCACCACCTACATCTCCTGGCACTGGATCTTCCTCATCAACATCCCGATCGGCCTCGTCGGCATCGTGCTGGCGACCATTTTCATCGAGGACGTGCGGGCGGAAACGCCGGACCCGTTCGACGCGCTCGGAGCGGTGCTCGCCGGCCTCGGAATCGGCGGTCTCGTTTTCGGCGGCTCCCTGCTCGGTCTCAATCTCCTCCCCATCGGCGTGGTCATCGCGCTGATCTGCGTCGGCGCCGTCGCAACCTACGCCTATGTCCGGCACGCACGACGCACGCCCGCGCCGGTGCTCGATCTCGCGCTGCTCGAGCTCCCGACCATGCGCGCCGCCGTGGTCGGCGGCTTCATTTATCGCTCCGGCATCGGGGCGATGCCGTTCCTGCTTCCGCTTCTGCTCCAGCTCGGCTTTGGTCTCACTGCGTTCCAGTCCGGCTTGGTCACGCTCTCGAATGTCGTTGGCGCCATGGGCATGAAAACGGTCATCCCCATCATTCTCCGACGGTTCGGGTTCCGCCGCGTGCTTGTGGTGAATGCGCTGATCAGCGCGGCGTTGGTCGCCGCCTGCGCCACCTTCACACCGGGCGTGTCATTCGCATGGATCGTCGGCGTGCTGATCGTCAGCGGCTTCTTCCGCTCGCTCGAGTTCACCAGCCTCAATACCATCGCCTACGCCGACGTCGACAACCGCCGCATGAGCCGCGCCACCTCGCTGGTCGCGGTCGGTCAGCAGGTCTCGATCTCGGTCGGGGTCGCCATCGGCGCGCTCGCGGTCGATCTGACATTGTGGGCGCGCGGCCAGTCGATCATTACCGACGCGGCCGACTTCCAGCCGGCCTTCCTTGCCATCGCCGTGATCGCCGGCAGCGCCTTCTTCGTGTTCGCGCGGATGCCGGCGGATGCCGGCGCGGAACTGGCGCGGCGAACGCCCGCGCCGACGGCGGGGCCGACCGAGGCGGCGGATCAGAAGCTGAGCTGAGGCATCGTGCTGCGCATGCGGCGGGGCGCGGGGCGCGGGACCCCGCTCACGGCGAACCCGGACCGCGAAACCCGGTCGCCAGAAGATAGAGCTCCGCCGAGTCCGTCCGGCTCGCCGAGGGCTTCACATGCTTCACGCTGGCGAAATCGCGCTTGAGCGCGGCAAGCAGTGCCGTCTCGGTCCCACCCTGCAGCACCTTGCAGAGAAACGCGCCGCCGGGTGCCAGCACCTCGCGCGCGAAGTCGGCCGCGGCCTCCGCGAGCCCCATGATCTTGAGATGGTCGGTCTTGCGGTGGCCGGTGGCGTTCGCGGCCATGTCCGAAAGCACGACATCGGCCGACCCGCCGAGCAGGTCCTTGATCGCGTCCGGCGCGTGCGGAGCCAGAAAATCCAGTTCGATGAACTCCACCCCCAGCAGTGCCGCCATCGGCAGGAGGTCGATCGCCACGATCTTTCCCCTCCCCGCCTCCGCGCCGACACGCTTCGCCGCCACCTGGCTCCACCCGCCGGGCGCGGCGCCGAGATCGACCACCCGTCCGCCATTCTTGAGCAGCCGATGCTTGTCGTCGATCTCGATCAGCTTGAAGGCGGCCCGGCCGCGAAAGCCTTCGCGCTTGGCGCGCGCGACGTAGGGGTCGTTGAGCTGGCGCTCCAGCCACAGTTTCGAGGACAGCGAACGCTTGCCCGTCTTGACCCGGACCTTGAGATCGCGTCCGGCGCCGCGCGTCGTCACGGGGTCCGTGCCTCAGCGCCCCATACACCGTCCTCGCGCATCATCTGCACCAGCATCCCCTCGCGCAGCCCGCGATCGGCCACCCGTAGGCGTCGGCATGGGAAGGCGGCGCGAATGGCATCGAGGATGGCGCAACCGGCGAGCACGAGATCGGCGCGCTCGGCGCCGATGCAGGCATTGGCGACGCGATCCTGGTAGCTCCACGCCAGCAGGCGTTCGATCACGCGGGTCACCTCGTCGTCGACCATCCAGCAGCCATCGACGCGGCGGCGCTCGTAACGCCTGAGCTCGAGATGCACGCCGGCGATCGTCGTCACGGTTCCCGACGTGCCGAGCAGATGGACCTGACCGGCCCCCAGGCCGCCATGCTCGGCGAGGAACCGGTCGAGCAGCGCGGCGACCTCGGCGATCATTGCTGCATAGATCTCGCGCGTGACCAAGTGTCCGCCGTGGCGCTCCGCGAGCGTGACCACGCCGACCGGAAGCGACACCCACGCCTTGATCCTGGGCACCGGCGGACCGCGCCGCGTCGGCGGCGAGCGCTCGAGGCGGACCAATTCCGAGGAGCCGCCACCGATGTCGAACAGGAGCACGCCATCGGCCTGCGGGTCGATCAGCGGGGTGCAGCCGGTGGCCGCCAGCCTCGCCTCGGTCTCTCGATCGATGATCTCCAGCTCAAGCCCGACCTCCTCGGCGATGCGGGCGCGGAATTCGGCGCCATTCATCGCCGTGCGGCACGCCTCGGTCGCGATCAGCTTCGCCCGCGCCACGCCGCGATTGCGCATCTTGTCGCGGCAAATGGCGAGCGCTTCGACTGCGCGGGCAATCGCGGCCTCGCTGATGCGGCCGGACGTCGATACGCCCTCCCCAAGCCGGATGATGCGGGAGAATGCATCGATCACACGAAAGCTGTCACCGGTCGGGCGCGCGACCAGGAGCCGGCAATTGTTGGTGCCGAGATCGAGCGCGGCATAGGTCGGACCCGCATGTCCGGTCTCGCCCTGCCCGCGGTCGTGACGCGGGTAGCCGTAACGTGACCGCCGACCCCACCGGACCCGCGGCTGGCGCGGCCGATCATGGTCCGGGTCGAGGCCGCCGGTTGCCCGGCCCTCGTCC
>JBEVIH010000154.1:0-5436 GCA_040510815.1 Xanthobacteraceae bacterium
ATTCCGAACCAGGACGGCAGCTGATTGAGAAAGATCGGCACCAGCACGATGAAGGCGGCGCCCAAAAACGATCCGAGCAGGGTTCCGAGACCGCCGATGATGATCATGAACAGCACCTGGAACGAACGGTTGACGTCGAAGGCGAGCGGTTCCCAGGAGCCGAGCCGCAGGAAGGCCCACAGCGCGCCGGCGACGCCGATATAGAAGGAGGACACCGCGAAGGCCGACAGCTTGGCATGCAGCGGGCGGATGCCGATGATCTCGGCCGCGATGTCCATGTCGCGCATCGCCATCCACATCCGGCCGATGCGGCCGCGCACCAGGTTCTTGGCGGCGAGCGTGAGCACCACCGCCATCGTCAGCACCAGGATGTAGGTCTTGCCCGGCGTGTCGATCGGGATGCCGAAAACCTCGACCCGCCCGACCGCGACCGAGCCGGATGGCGCGTAATTGGTGAACCATTTCACGCGCGCGAACGCCCATTCGAGGAAGAACTGGGCGGCGAGCGTCGCGACCGCGAGATAGAAGCCCTTGATGCGCAGCGACGGCAGGCCGAACAGCAGGCCGACCAGCATCGCCATCACGCCGCCGAACAGGAACACCAGGATGATATTGGTTTCCGGCAGGCGCAGCGCGAGATTGTAGGCGGCGTAGGCGCCGACCGCCATGAAACCGCCGGTCCCGAGCGACACCTGCCCGCAATAGCCGGTCAGGATGTTGAGCCCGATGGCCGCGATCGACAGGATCAGGACCGGGATCAGCACCTCGGTGTAGAGGTATTGCCCGGCGAACAGCGGCACCACCAGGAATGCGAACGCGATGACCAGGATGACGAACCAGCGGTCTTGCGCGATCGGAAACATCGCCTGGTCGGCGACGTAGGAGGTCTTGAACTGTCCGGCCTCGCGATAGAGCACGCGTCACACCCGCTCGATGATGCGTTCGCCGAACAGCCCCTGCGGGCGGAACAGCAGGAACAGCAGCGCCAGCACGTAGGCGAACCAGTTCTCGATGCCGCCGCCGGCGAGGTCGAAGGTGCGCACCAGGACCGGGCTCAGGAACACCTCGGCGAGCTTCTCACCGGCGCCGATGATCAAGCCGCCGACGATCGCGCCTGGGATCGACGTGAAGCCGCCGAGGATCAGCACCGGCAGCGCCTTGAGCGCCACCAGCGAAAGGGAAAACTGCACGCCGAGCTTGGCGCCCCACATCATGCCGGCCACCAAGGCGACGAGCCCCGATACCGCCCACACCATCAGCCAGATCTGATTGAGCGGGATGCCGACCGATTGCGCTGCCTGATGATCGTCGGCGACCGCGCGCAAGGCCCGGCCGACGCGCGTCACCTGGAAGAACACCGCGAGCACGGCCACCATCGCGGCGCAGATGATGGCGGCGATGAGCTCGGACGGATCGATCAACAGTCCCCCGGGAAACACCGACTCGAGAATGAAGATCGGATTCTGCGGCAGGCCGAGCCGGATCTTGTAGATGTCGCTGCCCCAGATCGTCTCGCCGAAGCCTTCGAGGAAATAGGCGATGCCCAGCGTCGCCATGAACAGGATGATGCCGTCCTGGTTGACCAGATGGCGCAGCACCAGGAACTCGATCGCGTAGGCGAGCGCGATCATGATCAGCACCGAGAGCACGAGCGCGAGCGCGAGCGGCATGACCTCGGACAGCCGCGCCAGCGACAGCGCGGCGAACAGCACCATCGCGCCCTGGGCGAAGTTGAACACGCCTGACGCCTTGAAGATCAGCACGAAGCCGAGCGCCACCAGCGAGTAGAGCACCCCGGTCAGCAGCCCGCCGATCAGCGTTTCGAGCACCGGACCCAGCATCGCGCCCTCAATGGCTCACGCCGAGATAGGCGTCGATCACCGCCTGGTTGGACTGCACCTCGTTCGGGCTGCCGTCGGCGATCTTGATGCCGTGGTCGAGCACCAGCACGCGGTCGGACAGGTCCATCACCACGCCCATGTCGTGCTCGATCAGCGCGATCGTGGTGCCGTAGTGGTCGCTGGCGTCGAGAATGAAGCGGGACATGTCCTCCTTCTCCTCGAGGTTCATGCCCGCCATCGGCTCGTCGAGCAGCAGGAGGTCGGGCTCCATGGCGAGCGCGCGGCCGAGCTCGACCCGCTTCTGCAGCCCGTAAGGCAGCTTGCCGACCACGATCTTGCGGATGTGCTGGATCTTGAGGAAGTCGATGATCTCCTCGACGCGGTGGCGGTGCTCGACCTCCTCCTTGAGCGCCGGGCCGACGCGCAGGAGCTGCCAGAAGAAGCCGCGGTGCATCTTCAGCGTGCGCCCCGCCATGATGTTGTCGAGCGCGGTCATGCCCTTGAACAGCGCGACGTTCTGGAAGGTGCGCGCGATGCCGCCCCGCGCCGCGTCGTAGGGGCGCATCTTCGAGCGCGTCCTGCCCTTGAAGGTGATGCGGCCGCGCTGCGGCTGGTAGAAGCCGTTGATGACGTTGAGCATCGAGGTCTTGCCGGCGCCGTTCGGGCCGATGATGGCGCGGATCTCGCCCTTGCGGACGTCGAACGACACGTCGCTGATCGCCTTGACCCCGCCGAAGGAGAGCGACACGTTTTCGAGCGACAGCAGCACCTCGCCGGCGACGATGTCGGGCCCCTTCGGCGCTCTCACGGCGTGGCCCCGCCGGTACAGTGGGATCGCCGCACGAGACGCGGGCACGGCCTGCTCCATCTCCCACCGAACTCGGGTTCACCCGAGTTCGGCGCTTTAAGGTTGGCCGAAGTCGGATAAATCCGACTTCGGCTGGGAGAGGGAGCACACCGAGTTCGCGGCGAGGTCATGCCGCTTTCTCCATGCCCGCAGGCACCGGAACCGTGGCGACGTCGCGAATCTTGACACGGGCAGACAGCACGCCTTTGCGGCCGTCCTCGAACGTCACCTCGGTCGAGATGTCGGCCTCGCGCGCGCCGCTGTAGAGCGCGTTGATCAGCGACGCGTAACGCTCGGCGACAAAGCCGCGGCGCACCTTCTGGGTGCGGGTGACCTCGCCGTCGTCGGCGTCGAGCTCCTTGTGCAGGATCAAGAAGCGGCGGATCTGCGCGCCCGCCACCACCTTCTCGTCGGCCAGCGAGCGGTTCACTTCCTCCACGTGCGCGGCGAGCACGTCGTAGACGCGGGGATGGGCGGCCAGCTCCTGGTAGGAGCCGTAGACGACGTTGTTGCGCTCCGCCCAGTTGCCGACCGCGGTGAGATCGATGTTGAGCATGGCGCAGGCGAAGTCGCGCTGGTCGCCGTAGACCACGGCCTCGCGGATGTTCGGATAGAACTTGAGCTTGTTCTCGAGATATTTCGGCGCGAACAGGGTGCCGTCGTTGAGGCGGCCGACGTCCTTCGCCCGGTCGATGATCTTGAGCTGGCCGGTATTGGGATCGAAGAACCCGGCGTCGCCGGTCTTCACGAAGCCGTCCGCGGTCATCACCTCGGCGGTCTTGGCGGTGTCCTTGAAATAGCCGGTGAACATGCCGGGCGACTTGAACAGCACCTCGCCGTTGTCGGCGATGCGCAGGTCGACGTTCGGCATCACCGCGCCGACGGTGTCGGAGTAGATTTTCCCGTCCGGCTGGGCGGTGAGGTAGAGGAAGGCTTCGGTCTGGCCGTAGAGCTGCTTCAGGTTGAGCCCGATCGAGCGGTAGAACGAGAACAGGTCGGGCCCGATCGCCTCGCCGGCCGTGTAGGCGATGCGCTCGCGCGTGAGCCCGAGCACGTTCTTGAGCGGCCCGTAGACCAAGGCCTCGCCGAGCCCATAGAGCAGGCGGCCGGTGATCGGCACCGGCTCGCGGTTGAGGATCTTCTCGCCGTGGCGGCGGGCGACGCCGATGAAGTAGTGAAATACCCGCCGCTTGAGCGGGCCCGCGTCCTCCATGCGGATCATGACGCGGGTGAGCATCTGCTCGAACACGCGCGGCGGCGCGAAATAGAAGGTCGGGCCGATCTCCTTCATGTCCTGCATCACCGTCTCGGAGCTCTCCGGACAGGCCAGGCAGAAGGCGGCGACCAGCGCCTGCGCATAATTGAGATAATGGTCGCCGACCCAGGCGAGCGGCAGATAGGCGAGCGCCTCGTCCCGCTCGGTGAGCTTGTCGAAGGCGACGGTATCGCCGGCCGCCTTGATGCAGCCGATGGCGGTGAGCACGACGCCCTTGGACTGGCCGGTGGTGCCCGAGGTGTAGAGGATGATCGAGGGATCGGAGCCCTTGCCGGCTTCGATCTCGCGGTCGAGCCACTGCGCGGTGGCGGGGTCCTGCGCGAGTGCGGCGCGGCCGTCCCGGATGACGTCGTCGATCGGGTGCAGGCGGCTGTGGTCGTAGTCGCGCAGCCCGCGCGGCCGGTCGTAGACCACCTGCTCGAGCTTGGGCAAGCGCTCGGAGACCGACAGGATCTTGTCGACCTGCTCCTGGTCCTCCACGGCGGCGAAGCGCGTCTCGGCGTGGGCGAGCACATAAGCGAGCTCGTCGGCGACCGCGTCGGCATAGACCGGCACCGGCACGGCGCCGAGCATCTGCGCCACCGCCACCGACCAATAGAGCTTGGGCCGGTTGGAGCCGACGATGGCGATGGTATCGCCGCGCTTGAGGCCGAGGCGGGAGAGCCCGACCGCGTAGGCGCGCGCCTCCTGCAGAACCTGGCTCCAGGTCCATACCTGCCAGATGCCCAGGTCCTTGTGCCGATAGGCCGGCCGGTCGCCGTAACGGCGGGCATTGCGGATCAAGAGCTTGGGGAACGTGTCCGCCTCAGCGGTGGCGTCGATCGCCACGGCATCCTCCCAATTCACCGCGTCCAAGCTGGCAGCCGCCAAGCCCTCGCTACCGTTTACCGGCAGGTCATTGTCGTCCCATAAGAAAATGGCTCCACGCCAAGGTCAAGTCAGCACTTGGTGTACTGCGGCCGAGTGCCGACATTCTCGTGTCCCGGGCGAGCGACGGCGAAGCCGGAGCGAAGACCCGGGACCCAGGGAGAGAATCGACGTGCGGAGCGCGTCACCATATTGCGCTGCGCGAGTCTTGCGCTGGGTCCACGCAAGTCGGGCTTGCCCGACTTGCGCACCATTAAGTGCCGATCTCGGGTAAACCCGAGATCGGTGTCTCGTTCCGCTCGCTTCGCTCGCTCCACTCGCCCGGGACACGAGGGTGCGCATTGCGGCTCGCCCGATTCCCATCTCACGATGTCAAACAGCCCTAGCCAACGCTCCGCCTGCCCGCTGATTACGCGCGCGGGCGCCGCGTTTCTCTCTTTCCTTTCTCCCCAAACGGGGAGCGGAGCGCCGAGAAGGCGCAAACCTGTCGCGCCTGCGAAGCGCGACCAACCACGCTTGCGAGGCGTGGTGCGTCCCTTACGATCGGGACGCCCGCCTCTCGGCGCTCCACCGTGGCGATTTCCGACCCGGGGCCGCTCTTCTTG
>JBEVIH010000155.1:0-8995 GCA_040510815.1 Xanthobacteraceae bacterium
GTTCTGGTAGAGCGCGATCATGGCGTCGTCCAACGCCTTCTTCACCGGCACGCTGCGATGCAGGGTCAAGGAATCGGCGCCTTCGGCAAGGAGCCACTTGGCCTTCGGGTCGATGCCGGTTTCCTCCAGCAGCGTCGACAGCAGCACGCCGGTCCATTCGGCGTTGGAGCAAAGGCCATGCAGCGCCTGGGCAGTGACCTGCATCGGCTCGCTGGAGAACATCGGCGCGCTGTTGCCGCTGCACTCGACGAAATGCATGCGCGTGACCATCGGATAGCGCGACAGCGACTCGACGGTATAGACCAGCGGCTGCTTCACTAGCCCGTGGATGACCAGCTTGTGCTGGGCCGGATCGATGTCCGGCAGGCCGGAATGGGAGATCGAGAAGAACAGCCCGTTGGGCGTGACGGTGCCCTGCAGCATGTGGTGCGGCGTGCGGGCATGCGAGTTGCGGAAATCGTTGTTGGGATTGCTGCGCGTGCGAATGACGTCCTTCTCGAACCGCGATGGCACCTGATAGGCCGGCACCACCGCGCCCATTTCCAGGCTCCATGGATCCTCCTTCAGCGCCTCGGCGGCAGCGCCGGTGACCGACGAGCCGACACCGGCCGCGCCGGCCAAAACGATGCCGCTGCCGAGCAGCGCGCGGCGATTGAGCAGGCCGTTGCCGGCCACGGGTTCGAGCGGCGACGCTTCGCCGCCACGGCGTTTGCGAATGGTCATGGTCCCTCTCCCTCGCGGACGGCCGGCGTCTTGGCGCCGATCCGTCGCGGACGTTTCGCCGACCGGAGCGCTCGCTCCGGCTGATCTTGCTTGTTGTTCTAAAGTTGCCGTCAACCGATGGTGCGCGGAAGGATTTTCCGCAGGCGTTAGACTGCGCCTTTTGAAATCTCAATGCAACGAATGGGGCAGCGTCGCTGACCTACCCGGAATCGGACCGGCGTACCGCGCGACGCCGTTGGTGTCCCGCGCGAGCGCGGCAGAAGCGTCACGCGCCGTTGCCGTCGAGCAGCCAGCCGAATTTTTCGCGCGCCTTGCGGGTCACCTCTGCGCTCGGCGCATTGGTGGGGGGAAACTTGTCCCGCCAGTGCCATGGCTTGCAGGCATCGATCAGCGCCACCGAGTGGGTCATGTTGCCGACCGCTCGCCGCTCCGGCGGCAGCGCCGGATCGGCGCTGGAGTCCCACGAGCCGGTGATGAACTGGATCGATTCCTTGGGGTCGGTGCGGGTCAGCATCGCCCACAGCAGATGATCGAGATTGGTGACGTCGACGTCTTCGTCCACCACCACGATGTATTTCGACGCATAGGCGGAGGCACCGCATTGGGCGGCGACATGGGCGGCCTGCACCGCATGTCCCGGATAGCGCTGCGTGATCGAGAGCGCATGCAGCATGCGCGCGCCACCGACCTCGTGGCACCAGACCGCCTGCACGCCGGGAACTCCGGCATTGGCCACGTTCTGCTTGATGGTGGCCGAGCGCATCACTGCGCGGTAGCGCGCCATCTCGTCGGGACCGCCGCCCATCGGCGGCACGCCCAGCACGATCGGATCGTTGCGGTGGTAGATCGCCTTGATGTCGAGGACCGGGATCTGGCGCATGCCGCCGGCGTAGTGGCCGGTCCATTCGCCGAACGGCCCTTCCGCGTGGGTGCGGTCGGGCGGGACGTAGCCTTCGAGCACGATCTCGGCATTGGCCGGGAAGGGGAGCCCGGTGACCTTGCCGCGCACCATCTTCACCGGTCGGCCGCGCAGTCCGCCGACCAGGTCGAGCTCGAACACGCCATAGGGCGCCTCCAATCCGCCGAAGAAGAAAGCGATCGGATCGCCGCCCAGCACCATCGCGGCCGGCAGCGGCTCGCCGCGCTTGAAGGCCTTGTCGCGGTGGATGCGGCCGTGGTGACCGGCGGCCATCACCATGCCGACCGTTTTCTTGTCGTGGACCTGGGCCCGGTACGCTCCGGCGTTGAGCCAGTTCTCCTCCGGGTCGCGGGTGATGGTGTAGGTGCCGGTGCCGATATAGTGGCCGCCGTCCTTCTCGTGCCATTTCGGCGCCGGGAACTTGGTGACGTCGACCTCGTCGCCCATCATGACGTTCTCGAGCACCGGGCCGTCCTCGACGATGACGTGCGGAACGATGCGCTGCTCCTGCAGATAGGCCTCGCGGTAGGCGTCGCTGAGCTCCCACTTGGTGAGGTGATCGGGAAAGCCGAGCGTCATGTTGCGGCGGGTGCCGGCGAACATGTTCATCAGAAGGCGGGAGCCTTTGGCGCAGCCGGGAATGTCCTCGAACACCACGCAGGGGCCGTTTTCCGCGCGCAGCACCGCCTCGGCGGCCAGCCCGATATCTTCCTCGCAATTGGCGCCCTTGACGGTGCGTACCTCGCCCAGGCGCTCCGCCATCGCCAGCCACTCGCGCAAATCGTCGTAGCCGATGTTGCCGGCGAAATTGCTCTTGTCGGTCATGGGTCGTCCGTCGTCACGCTATCGCAGGTCGCGCATCATAGCGCGTTCTCGCGATGGCGTCGCCTTCGGATCACGGGGATCGGCTACAGCGCCGCGTCGATCTTGTCGTAATACTTTTTGACCAGTTCGACGTTGCTGGGAAATTGGATGGGCTGCGCGGTCTTCAGCGCCTCCTCGAGCTCCTTGAGCAGGTCCTGCTTGTCCTTCTCGGGCAGCGTCTTGTCGGCTTTGACCTCCGCCATTTCTTTTTTAATGGCGGTCTGCGGGTCGATGTATTGCTTGGTCTGCGGATCGATGCCGCCCATCACCATCATGATATTGTTGGCGACATCGTCGTACTCGGCGAAATCCTTGAAGCCGTGCTTCTTGGAGATCGTCTCGAGCTCGGCCTGCAGCTTCGGGTCCGGCTGGTCCGAGGTCGATCCCTGCATCTTCTCCACGACCACCGCCATGTCCTTCTGCGCGGCGATGAAACCCTGAACCTGCTTCTCGGTGAGCCTGATTTGCTTCACCGGAGCCTGCGCCGCCGCGGCGCCGGCCAAGCAGATGAGGGCGACGGCCGCGAAGGCCGCCGTAACCGCACGAAGCACGTGTTGCATGGTGCAATCCTTGTTCGAGCTCTCGGTCTCGTTCTATAGGCCCGCGGCGGCGATGATCAAGCCTGTCGAACGGCCCGGGCCGCGTCGATTGATGCGGTTGTTGAATAGAGCTAGGTTGGCCTTATTCACGCCGCTTTCCAACGAATTGGCGACCGGTGGTACGGGACGACCGATGGCCTGGCATAACTTTTCCGTTTCCAAAGGAGGAAGTTCCATGCTCCCAACCTTGAGGCGCGGGATCGCCGCCTTTGCGCTTGCGGCGCTCGTCGCTGCGCCGACCGCGGCGCTCGCGCTCGACAAGGTTCGCCTCGGCAAGGCAGTGCCCAACTCGTTCGCCTTCAGCACCACCGAAGTTGGGATCGAGGCCAAGATTTTCGAGAAGGAGGGCATCGAGGTCGAGGTGACCGCCTTCCGCGGTGACGCGCAGCTTCAGCAAGGGCTCACCGCCGGCAGCCTGGAAGTGGGGCTGGGCTCGGGACCGGGGCTCGGCTTCCGCGCCAAGGGCGCGTTGTCGCTCGGGGTCGCCGCCATGTACGGGCCGCCGGCAAATCTCGCGCTGGTCTTGCCCTTCGACACGCCGGTCAAGACCGTGGCCGACCTCAAGGGCAAGCGCATCGGCGTGACCACGGCCGGCTCGCTGACCGACTGGCTGGTCCGAGAACTGTCGCGCCAGCAGGGCTGGGGCAGTGAGGGGATCAAGATCCTGGCGCTCGGTGCGATGCAGGCGCGGCTCGCCGCCATCCAGCGCGGTGAGCTCGACGGCATGGTGATCGAGTCGGCGACCGGCTACGAGCTCGAGGAGGCGGGCAAAGCCAGGAACTTCATGCTGTTCGGCGATATCGCCAAGGATTTCTACACCCACGTCATCTTTTCGACCGACGACGTGGTGAACAACCGGCCGGACTTGCTGCGGCGTTTCCTGCGCGGCTGGTTTCGGACCGTGGCCTTCATGAAGACCAACAAGGATTTCGTCGTGAAGGTGTCCGGCAAAGTGATCGACGTCAAACCCAGCGTCGCGTCCAGGATCTACGACGCCCAGATCGGCGGCTTCTCGCCCGACGGTGCCTGGAATCCGGTGGCGATCGACGTGATCCGTCATTCGCTCAAGGAGCTCGGCATCCTCACGACCGTGCCGGAGGCGAAGGCGATCTACAACGATCAGTTCGTGCCGGTGAAATTCTGACGACAGACGACCGACGACAGAGGACGGAAGAAAAGAACAGGTTGATGTCGTTGAGCCTTCGCCATCCGTCGTCTGTCGTTCATCCGCCGTCGTCCGAATGAGCATCGTCGGCGTCGACATCGGCGGCACCTTCACCGACCTCGTCGGCTATCAGAACGGCGGCATCGTCACGTCGAAATGCTCGACCGTGCCCGCCGACCCGACCGAGGGCGCGGCCGAAGCGCTGCGTCTCGCCGGCTGCGACCTCGCCGCCATGGACGAGCTGCTGCACGGCTCGACCATCGCGATCAACACGGTGCTGGAGAAGAGCGGCGCCCGGACCGCGCTGATCACCACCGCGGGCTTCCGCGATGTCTACGCGATCGGGCGCGGCAACCGGCCGGACGCCTTCAACCTGTTCTTCCACCGCCCGCGGCCGTTGGTGCCGCGCGAGCTGACCTTCGAGGTCGCCGAGCGCATCAACGCCGCTGGCGAAGTGCTGGTGCCGATCGACCTGGCGGCGGCCGAAGCGCTGGGGCGGCAGCTCGCGACGCTCGGCGTCGAGGCGGTGGCGGTCTGCTTTCTCCATTCGTATGCCAATCCGGCGCACGAGGTTGCGGCCGGGGAACTGCTGCGCCGCCGTTTGCCGGACCTGTTCGTCACGCTCAGCCACGAGATCCTGCGCGAGTTCCGCGAATACGAGCGCACCTCGACCACCGTGCTCAACGCCTTTGTCGGCCCGCGCGTGAGCCGCTATCTCGGCCGCTTCGAGACCTTTGCGCAACGCGCGCGCTTTCCCGGCAAGATCGGCATCATGCGCTCGAACGGCGGCACCATGTCGCTCGGCCAGGCGCGGCGCGAGCCGGTGGCGATGATGGAATCGGGCCCGGTCGCCGGCATGATCGGCGCCGGCCGCCTCGCCGGCCTGCTCGGGATCGAGCGCGCGATCGGCTTCGACATGGGCGGCACCACCGCCAAATGCACGCTGATCACCGGCGGCGTGGCGCCGATCGAGGAAGGCTACGTGATCGGCGACGAGTTTTCCGGCCAGCCGATGCAGTTGCCGGTGGTCGACATCGTCGAGGTCGGCGCCGGCGGCGGCTCGCTCGCCTGGTGCGACGACGGCGGCGGGCTCCATGTCGGGCCGGTGAGCGCGGGCGCCGATCCGGGCCCGGCTTGCTATGGCCGCGGCGGCGAGGCGCCGGCGGTGACCGATGCCGACCTCGTGCTCGGGCGGCTCAACGGCGCGCGCTTTCTTGGCGGCAACATGGCGCTCGACCGTGCGCTCGCCGAGCGGGCGATTGGCGGCATCGGTGCTCGGCTCAAGCTCGCCACCGTCGAAGCCGCGCTCGGCATCACCACCATCGCGGACGGCGCCATGTCGCTTGCGGTGCGTGCGGTCTCGGTCAATCGCGGCATCGACCCGCGCGACACCACGCTGATCGCGTTCGGCGGGGCAGGGCCGCTGCACGCCGTCGCCATCGCTCGCGAGATTTCGATTCCGCGAGTGGTCATCCCCAAGCTGCCCGGCAACTTCTCGGCGCTCGGCATGCTGATGGCGGAGTGGCGTCAGGATTTCGTGCGCACGCTGATCGGTCAACTGGGCGAGATCAGCCGGGACGACGCCGCGCGCGCCTTCGCGGAATTGCGCAGCGCCGGCGAGGCGGCGCTCGCCCGCGACCGCCTGGCCGGCGGTCGCTTCGACTTCGCCGCCGACCTGCGCTATCGCGGCCAGGAGCACACCATCGCGATTGCGGTGACACGCGCCGAAGACCTCGCGAGCGACACCGAAGCGACGCGCTTGCGCTTCGACGAGCAGCACGACCGCCGCTACGGCCACGCGGCGCCCGACCAGTCGATCGAGATCGTCAATCTGCGCCTGGTGGTCATCGTGCCGCGCATGGAGGACGTCATCGGCCGCTGGCTGTCGGCGCCGTGGACGCCGAACGATCCGGCGCCCGAGCAGCGCCGGCCGGTGGTGTTCGGCGATCCCGACCGTCCGCTCGAGGCGCGCATCCTGTGGCGGCCGGGGCTTGCCGCCGGCACCGAGGTGGCAGGACCGGCGGTGATCGAGGAGCCCAATTCCACGACGCTCGTCGGCCCCGGCGACCGCGCCGTTGTAAACGCGAGTGGACATATCATTATGACGCTCGCCGAGCGCGGCTAGGACGGAGCCATGAAAATCAATCCGATCACCATCGAGGTCGTGCGCAACGCCATCAACGCCTATGCCGACGAGATGGCGACGGCGTTATGCAAGTCGGCCTACAACATGATGATCTACGAGGTGCGCGACTTCTGCTGCGGCCTGATCGACGGCGAGAGCCGCATGATCTCCCAGAACAAGGGCGGCTTGCCGATCTTCCTCGCCGATCTCGGCATCGCGGTGAAGGACGGAATCGCCCGCTACGGTCTCGACGGCTTTGCGCCGGGCGACGTCGTCATCATGAATCATGGCTTGGTCTGCGGGCAGCACCTCAACAACGTGGTGATCTACGCGCCCTGTTTCCACGACGGCAAGGTGGTGGCGTTCGCGGCGAGCCGCGCCCATTGGGTCGATATCGGCGGCATGCGGGTCGGGTTCGGCTCGGTCGAGACCACCGAGATCTACCAGGAGGGCCTGCAGTTCCGCTCGCTCAAGATCTACGAGGCCGGCAAGCGCAACGAGACCCTCTGGCAAATGATCAACGACAATCTGCGCTTCCCCGAGGCGGCGCTGGGCGATCTGCGCGCGCAGATCGCCTGCTGCCAGCTCGGCATCCGGCGCTTCGGCGAACTGCTCGCGCGCTACGGCCGCGACACGGTGGAGACTTGCATCCACGCGGTCTGGGATGCGACCGAGCGCGAAGCGCGCGCCTTCGTGGCGAAGATCCCGGATGGGACCTACGAGGCCGAAAGCTTCCTCGACAATGACGGCCGCTCGCTCGACGTGCGGCTGCGCATCAAGGTCAAGGTGGTGATCGACGGCGACCGGATGCTGATCGACTTCTCGGAGATGAACGACCAGGTGCCGGGTCCGACCAATTCCGGCTATTCGGGTGGGCTGGCGGCGGCGCGGGTCGCGTTCAAGAATCTGACCCAGCCCGAAGCGCCGGTGAACGAAGGCTGCTTCCGGCCGCTGGAGCTGATCCTGCCCGAGGGCAAGATCCTCAACGCCAAATGGCCGGCGGCGCTCGGGCTGTGGAGCATCCCGCTGCCGACAGTGATCGACACCATCCTCAAGGCGCTGGCACCGGCCCTGCCCGAGCGCATCCCGGCTGCGCACAAGGGCGACATGGGCGGCTGCTCGATCGGCGGCTTCCGGCCGGACGGGCGGCGCTTCCTGCTGATGAACATCTTCGGCGGCGGCTGGGGCGGACGCCCGCACGAGGACGGCGAGTCCGCTTCCGTCTCGATCTGCCAGGGCGACGTGCGCAGCGCGCCGATCGAGTTGCAGGAGATTCAATATCCGTTTCTGATCGAGCGTTTTGCCTTGCGCACGGATTCCGGAGGCGCCGGGGAGCATCGCGGCGGGCTCGGCGTCGACCTGACCTATCGGGCGCTGCAGAAGTGCGTCGCCAACGTCAACAACGAGCGCACGCAGGATCCGCCCTGGGGGCTCGCCGGCGGCAAACCCGGCGCCGTCAACGAGGCAGTGCTGATCCGGCATGACGGCAGCGAGCAAAGGCTGCGCAAGGCGACCGGCGTGCAGCTCGCGCCGGGCGACCGGCTCACCTTCGGCACCGCCGGCGGCGGCGGCTGGGGCGACCCGCGCCGGCGCGACCGGCGCGCGCTCGAAGCGGACATCCGCAGCGGCTACGTCTCGCCGGAAGCGGCGCGGCGCGACTACGGCTACGCGCCCAAGCATCCCGATCAACCGCGCGCGGCGGAGTAAGGGTGTGATGCTGTCCGATGAACGGCTCCAACGCTTGCTTACCGCCATGGCGGAAGCCGGCATCGAGGAGCTGGTGCTCTACGGCAATGCCTGGCAGGGCGACTACCTGCGTTACGCTGCCGATTTCGGCATCCTCGAAGGCCACGGCATCGCGGTGGTCAAGGCCGATGGCTCGACCGAGCTGTTTCTCGACAGCGCCAGCGAGGCTGAGCGCGCCGAGGTGGAGACGCCCGCCGTCGTGGTCCGCTTCGCCACCGACATCGCCCGCGCGGTCGGCGCGCGGCTCGACCGCGTCGCCAATCAGCGCCTGGCCGCGGCGCCGCGTCGCTTCCTGCCCAATTGGCTCGCCGACAAGGGCCGCAGCTTCTCGCTCCAGGACGGCACCGCGCTCCTCGACCGGCTGCTGATGCACAAGCTGCCCGGCGAGATCGCGGTGCTCAAGCGCGCAGCGCAGCTCGCCGACGAGGCCTATGCGGCGTTCCGCACGGCGGTGGTGCCGGGCCGGCGCCAGTTCGAGCTGGTCGCCGACATCGAGGCGTTCCTGCGCCGCCGCGGCTGCCCGGACAATTTCATGATCATCGGCTCCGGCGGCAAGGACGTGCTCGGCATGACGCCGCCCTCGGAGCGGCGGATCGCCGCCGGCGACCTGGTGACCACCGAGCTCACGCCGTCGGTCGAAGGCTATTTCGTGCAAATCTGCCGCACCTGCGTGGTCGGCAAGGCGAACGAGGCGCAGCGCCGCGCCTTCGCGGTCTATCGCGAGGCATTGGAAGCGGGCGTCGCCACGGTGCGGCCCGGCGCCACGGCGGCCGACGTGGCGCGCGCCGAGAACGACAAGTTTCGCAAAAATAGACTCGACGACTACATCACAAGCAAATGGACTCGGGTGCGCG
>JBEVIH010000156.1:0-16214 GCA_040510815.1 Xanthobacteraceae bacterium
TCGTCGGCTGGGCGGTGATGTACGAGGAGGCCAACCGCTCGATCTTCGGGCCGCTCGCGTTCAACTGCCAGGCGCCCGACGACGGCAATATGAATCTGCTCGCGCTCACCGGCACCAAGGCGCAGAAGGACAAGTGGCTCAGGCCGATCGTCGCCGGCGAGGCGCGCTCGTCGTTCGCGATGACCGAGCCGGCGCCCGGCGGCGGCTCCGATCCCGGCATGATCCGCACCCGCGCCGAGAAGAAGGCCGGCGGCTGGGTGATCCGCGGCCACAAATGGTTCATCACCGGCGCCGGCGTCGCCGACCATTTCATCTTGATCGCCCGCACCTCCGACGACGCGCGGCGCGGGCTCACCGCCTTCCTCTACCACCGCGACCAGCCCGGCTGGCGCATCCTGCGCCGCATCCCGATCATGGGCCCGGAGGAGCACGGCGGCCATTGCGAGCTCGCCTTCGAGGGGCTCGAGGTCGCCGACGAGGACGTGCTGATGCAGGTCGGCGACGGGCTGCGCGCCACCCAGATCAGGCTCGGGCCGGCGCGGCTCACCCACTGCATGCGCTGGCTCGGGCTCGCCAAGCGCTGCATGGAGATCGCCCAGGCCTACGTCGGCGAGCGCGAGGGCTTCGGCGTCAAGCTCGCCGACCGCGAGAGCGTGCAGATGAAGCTCGGCGCGGTCGCACACGAGATCCACATCGGACGTTTGCTGGTGATGAACGCCGCCTGGAAGCTCGACCAGGGCGACCGCGCCCGCAAGGAGGTGTCGATGGCGAAGCTGCACGTCGCCGACACCCTGCACAACGCCGCCGACGTGGCGATCCAGCTCAACGGCGCGCGCGGCTATTCCAAGGACACGATCCTGGAATGGATCTACCGCTACGCCCGCCAGGCGCGGCTGGTCGACGGCGCCTCCGAGGTGCACCAGATGGTGCTGGCCCGCTTCATGCGCGAGGAGGGCCGCGACTTCTGGCGCTGGAGCGCGGGCAACCGGATTTGACGCCGCATACGGCCGCCGGCGCGACGTCTTTACAAAACTTTACAAAGCCGAGAAGCGGGGGAAACGGGAGCCTGCCAATTGTCGGTCGGTGGCGACGCCACCGAGGGATCGCATGAGAGACCGCAATCGCAGGAGAGCCCGATGACCGAGCAACCCAACCCGTCCGCCGGCCCGCCCACGCCGCAGCCCGCGCCGCGCCGCCGCTGGCCGATCATCGCTACTGTCGCGCTCGCCGCCGCGCTCACTGGCGCGGCCGCCAGCCACGCGCTGAGCCAGGGAGGATTCGGCCACGGCCCCTGGGGTCACTCGGGCTTCATGGGCGGGGGAGGCTTCGCGCACGGCCGGTTCGACCCGGCGCAGGCCGAGGACCGCGCCGACCGCATGGTGCGGCATCTCGCGATCGAGATCGACGCCACGCCGCAGCAGCAGGACAAGCTCCGCGCGATTACCAAGGACGCGGTCAAGGATCTCATCCCCATGCGCGAGAAGGCGGTGGCGGCGCGCGCGCGCGCCCACACGCTGCTGACGCAGCCGAGCGTCGACCGCGCCGCCATCGAGTCGTTCCGCGCCGAGCAGATCGCGCTCGCCGACGCCGCCAGCAAGCGGGTCGCGCAGGCGCTCGGCGACGCCGCCGAGGTGCTCACGCCCGAGCAGCGCCGCAAGATCGACGAGCATCTCACCGCGCGCCGCGCCTTCTGGCAGCGCTGGCATCGCGGGTAATCGACCGGTCGTCCCGCGCGCCGCGTCGATCAACGCTCTTGGTGCGGGTCGATGCCCCCCCGAAAGCGACCCCACCGCCGACAGCCCTTGCTTCGCAGGCCGAAGCAAGGGCTGTCCCCCTTCGCTAGAATGCGCCGGTGACCGACCGCATCCTGCTCATCGAGGACGACCCGCGCCTCGCCGAGATGGTCAAGACCTATCTCGGCGGGGCCGGCTTCCACGTCACCGTCGCGCCGCGCGGCGCGACCGGCCTCGCGCTCGAAAGCCGCGAGCCGTTCGAGGTCGTGGTCCTCGACCTCACGCTTCCCGACATGGACGGCCTCGATGTCTGCCGGCAAATCCGCACGCGCGCGGCGACGCCGATCCTGATGCTGACGGCGCGCGGCGAGCCGGTCGATCGCGTCGTCGGCCTGGAACTCGGGGCGGACGACTACCTCGCCAAGCCGTTCGAGCCGCGCGAGCTCAAGGCGCGGCTGAATGCCATCCTGCGGCGAACCAAAGGCGTTGCGCGCAACGATGTGCTGCGCTTCGGCCGGCTCGAGATCGATCACGGCGCGCGCGAGGTTCGGCTCGACGGGCAGCCCCGGGCGCTGACCAGCCATCAATTCGAGCTGCTGCTCATTCTCGCCCGCCATCCCGGCCGCGTGATGACGCGCGAGGTTCTCATGGATTTGGCCAAGCACGCGCGGCTCGAAGCGTTCGACCGCTCGATCGACGTGCACATCTCGCGCATCCGCGCGGCGATCGAGGACGACCCGGGCAAGCCGCGCCGCGTGATCACGGTCCGCGGCGCCGGTTACGTCTTCGCCAAGCAGCAGGACTGACGCGCCCATGCGGCGGCTGTTCCACAAGATCTACCTGACGATCCTCGTCAGCCTGCTGATGGTGGTGGTGGTGGCCGGCGCCTTCTGGCGCGCCGGATGGGAGCAATCGCCGGCCGGACAGGCGTTCGAGATGGCGGGCGAGCTGGCGGTGGCCGCCCTGCCGCCGGCGGAGGCGCCGCACGCGCTGCAGCAGCAGGCGATCGAACGGCTGGCGCGGCGCCTCGGCACCGATCTCGCGCTCTACGATGCCGCCCGCGTGCTGGTCGCGCGCACCGGTGCTGCGCTCCCGCCGCCGCCGGCGCGCGACCGCGGCGGCTGGATCTACGGTCCGGGTGGGCCGGGGTGGAGCTTGCGGCTGCCGGACGGCCGCATCCTGGTGGCGCGCGCGCCGATGCGCCATCGCCATCCGGCCGTGAACCTCACGTTGTTCCTCGGCGTCATCGCGCTGGTGGTGGCGGCCTGCGCCTATCCGGTCGTGCGCGGGCTGACCCGCCGGCTGGAGCGGCTGCAAACCGGGGTCGAGACGCTGGGGGCCGGCGACCTCTCGGCGCGCGTGCAGGTGAGCGGCCGCGACGAGGTGGCGCGGCTCGCCGCGAGCTTCAACCGCGCGGCCGCGCGCATCGAGGAACTGGTCGGTGCCCATCGCATGCTGCTGTCCAATGCCTCGCACGAGCTGCGCACGCCGCTGTCGCGCATCCGGCTCGGGATCGAGCTGTTCCAGGAGAAGGGCGATCCGAAATACAAGGCCGAGCTCGAACGCGATATCGCCGAGCTCGATCTCCTGATCGACGAGATCCTGCTGGCGAGCCGGCTCGACGCCAAGCTCCCCGACATCGGCGCCAGCGAGGAGCTCGATCTGCTCGGGCTCGCCGCCGAGGAATGCGCGCGCTATGACTGCGCGCCGGAGGGCGAACCGGTCACCGTCCGCGGCGTCCCGCGCCTGCTGCGCCGCCTCGTTCGCAATCTGCTCGAGAATGCGCGCCGCCACGGCAAACCCCCGGTGCGGGTCGAGGTGCGGCCCGAGCATGGGCTTGCGGTGCTCAGCGTCGTGGATGCCGGCCAGGGAATTCCGGAAGCCGAGCGCGAGCGCGTGTTCCTGCCGTTCCACCGGCTCGGTGCCGACGCGACGGGAACCGGGCTCGGTCTCGCTCTGGTGCGGCAGATCGCGCGCCTGCACGGCGGCGACGCGGTGGTCGCGCCGCGCGGCGGCGCGCCGGGCTGCTTTCGGATCACGCTGCCGCGATGTGAGCGATAGCCCATGCGCCCGCCCCGCAATGGCGCGAGAATTTCTTCATTTATGCATCTTTTAGTTGAAAACCTTGGGTAGAAGGGCTATATCCTCGCCTTCCGTCATTTCCATCGACTGGACGGTGCCATCATTGGGGCGCGCGATGAGTCCGAGAATAGCAGTATGTCTCATTTCGTTGGGTGTCCTGATCGGACTTGCCCGAGATGGTCACGCGCAAACGTCGGTTTACAGGTTGATGTGCGACGCCTCTGCGGCTGTCGCGCTCGATGCCGATCACTTCGTGGTTGCCAATGACGAACGCAATACTCTGCGCATCTACAAGCGCGGCCAACCCGATCCGGTCAAATCCGTCGAATTGTCCGGGTTTCTCGGTACCAATGAAAAAAAGGAATCCGACCTCGAGGGTGCCGCCCGTATCGGAACTCGCGTGTATTGGATCAGCTCGCACGGCCGAAACAAGGATGGCGAGCTGCAGGAGCGCCGTCGTCGCTTCTTTGCGACAGAAATAACCAGCGAGGCGGGCATCCCGACGGTAACCCCGGTCGGAAATGCTCCATACAAAGAACTCCTCGCAGATCTTGCTGCGGCTCAGCAACTGGCCGTCTACGATCTGGCGAAAGCATCCGAAAAAGCCCCGGAGGCGGCGGGCGGGCTCAATATCGAAGGGCTCGCCGCCATGCCCGACGGCAAGCTTCTCATCGGGTTTCGAAATCCGATACCCGGGAACAAGGCGCTCATCGTACCTCTCGAGAATCCCGATGACGTTGTCGGGGGCAAGAAGGCTCGATTCGGAAATCCGATTCAAATTGACCTTGGCGGCCGAGGCATCCGTAGCATTGAATACGTTGGCAACAGTTATTTCATCGTCGCCGGCCCCGTTGCCGATAGCGGCACCTTCAAGCTTTACCGCTGGTCGGGACCTCCCAGCGACAAGGCGAACGAGGTTCAAGGAATTGATTTCGACAAGCTGCGTCCGGAGGCGATATTCGCGATACCGCAAACGAACAAGCTTCAGGTGCTCAGCGATGACGGCGGCGAGCCGGTCGGCGACAAGGATTGCAAGGACGTGGCGGAGTCGAAACAGTCATTTCGCAGCGTGACTATTACCCCTTAGATCGGCTTCGGCCGTCACGCTCCGGGATCATCCAACATTCGCTTTGATCCGACGCGCCCAGCCGCCTAGCTCGCCGCCATCTCGGCGCCGGTCTGCAGCGGCTTCTGCTCCATCAGCGCGATCGCGATCAGCGCGACCGCGAGGCTCGCGGCCGCCACCGAGAAGGCGCGGCCGTAGGCTTCGGCGCCGCCCAGCGCCGGCCCCCCCGGCGCGCCGGCCAGCACGATCGCGCCGAACACCGCGATCAGCATGGTGGTGTAGAGGTTGCGGCTGAACGTCATGGTGCCGATCGAGATGCCGAGCTGGTGGCGCGGCACCACGTTCTGCATCGCCACCGAGGTGAGCGAGGGCAGCGGCCCGAAGCCGATCCCGGTCAGGATCACCAGCAGCTCGAAGGTCAGCGGCGTCATCCGGTCGGCCTGCCACGCCAGGGTGGCGACCGCCGCCGACGACATCAGCAGCCCGAACATCGGCAGCAGCTTGTAATGGCGCACGCGGCCCAGCACCTGGCCGGCAAGCGCGGCGCTCGAATTGAGCGCGATCATCAGCACCATCAGGCTCAGGCCTGCGCTGGTCGGCGTCAGCCCCATCACGCCCTGCAGGTAGATCGGCAGCACGATGTTGAGGCCGATGATCGAGCCCCAGCCGAACGCGTTGGCGACGATCGCGCAGCGCACGATCGGATTTTTGAGGATCGCGACCGGGATCAGCGGCTCCGGCGCGGTGAGCAGCCGGAGCACGAACACGCCGCCCATCACCAGCGCGACCGCAATGAGCGCGAGGATCGGCGGCGAGGTCCAGGGGTAACGCACGCCGCCCATGCTCAGCGCCAGCATGAAGGAGACGCTGGCGAGCACGATCAGCGCCGCGCCGACGACGTCGAGGCGGTGCGGGCGCTCGTAGCGCGGCAGCCGGCGCAGCAGCGACGAGGTGATCGCCAGCGCGGCGAGCCCCATCGGGATGTTGATCCAGAAGATCACCGACCAGTGCAGGTGGTCGGCGATGAAGCCGCCGAGCGCCGGCCCGCAGCCGCCGGCGGTCGTGTAGGTGAGCGCGAAATAAGTGTAGTAGCGCCCGCGCTCCTTCGGCGACACCAGGTCGCCGAGCACGATCATGCCCATCGACGAGAGGCCGCCGCCGCCGAGCCCGTGCAGCACGCGTCCGAGGATGAGCACCAGCATGTTGGGCGCCAGCGCGCAGACCAGCGAGCCCGCCAGATAGGCCAGGATGGCGATGCGCAGCGTGAACTGGCGGCCGTGGATGTCGGCGATCTTGCCGTAGAGCGGCACCACCGCGGTCGACGCCAGCAGATAGGCGGTGATCAGCCACGGCAGGCTGTGGACGTCGTCGAGCTCGCGCCCGATGGTCGGCAACGCGCTCGCCAGGATGGTCTGGTCGAGCGAGCCCATGAAGGTCGGCAGCAGGACGCCGAAGACGATCAGCAGCGTCTCACGATGGGTGAGCGGCTCGGCCTCACGGCGGTCGGCGTAGGCGTCCATCGATCGAGAGGTTCCCGGCCTCGCATCGAGCATAGACACGTCGTCGGCCGGCAGCTGCAGCCGGCATGGCGATCTTCGTTGTAGAGCACCGGTTGCCGTTCGGCCAGCGGCGGCGGCACATCGGACCAATGCTGGTCGCGCATGCGCACCGCTCGCCGCTTCTTTCCCTTTGACGCGGCGCGCCGGTTCGGGCTTCCTGCCGACATGCGCTCCTCCGGATGGCCTCGTTCCGTTGCGCTCGTCGCGCTGCTGGCGCTGCTCGCCGGGGCGCTCTGCGCCGCGCTGCCCGCGGCGGCGCAGAACGAGACGCCGGCGCGCGTGCTCGCCGCGGCCAAGAGCTGGGGCTACCAGCTGCAGAATATCGATCCGGACGCGATCGCCGACGCGCCCTACGACATGTTCGTGCTCGACTATTCGCGCGACGGAACCGACGAGCAGGCGCTGACTGCGGCGGAGGTCGAAAGGCTCAAGCGGAAGCCCGACGGCGGCCGGCGTATCGTGCTGTGCTATCTGTCGATCGGGGAGGCGGAGAAATATCGCTATTACTGGAAATGGTATTGGGGCTGGTTGTTCGGCCTGTTCGCCCCCGAATGGCGCGGCCGCCAGAACACCGAGTGGCGCGGCAATTACGGCGTGCGCTACTGGCACGAGGACTGGCAGAAGATCATCTTCAGCGGCCCCAACAGCTATCTCGATCGCATCATGAAGGCAGGGTTCGACGGCGTCTATCTCGACAAGGTCGACGAGTATGTCGACATGGCGAAGGAGAAGCCGGATGCCCGCGCCCTGATGGTCGCGTTCGTCAAGAAGCTGGCCGAGCGTGCCCGCGCCCGCAAGCCCGGCTATCTGGTCGTGCCGCAGAACGCCGAGGAGCTGCTCACCGACGCGAGCTATCGCGCGGTCATCGACGGGCTCGGCAAGGAGGATCTGCTGTACGGCGAGACCAAGGACAAGCAGCCGAACCAGCCCGAGCAGATCGCGGCCAATGTCGCGTTGCTGAAGCTCTTGACCGCCGACCGCAAGCCGGTGTTCGTGGTGGAGTATCTCGACGACCCGCGCGAGATCGAAGCCGCCAAGAAGCGGCTGCTCGACTATGGCCTCATTCCCCACTTCGCCGACCGTGCGCTCGACCACATGCGCATCGGCGATCCGCCCGATCCGGGCCGCAAGCCCGGCAAGAAGTAACCGGGCTTCCCCGCACATGGCCCCGACCAAGCCGTCTCGGTTTGTTGTACCTCTCGCTGCGCTGGCGCTGTTCGCCGTCGCGCTTTGCGCCGGGTGGGCGGCTGTCGCGCAGAGCGAGGCGCCGCCGGCGCGCCTCTTGGCCGCCGCCAAGAGCTGGGGCTACCAGTTGCAGAAGATCGACCCGGACACGCTCGCCGCCGTTCCGCACGATGTGCTGGTGATCGACTATTCGCGCGACGGCACCGACGCTTACGCCTTCACGGCCGCGGAGGTCGGCAAGCTCAAGGTCAAGCCCGACGGCGGCCGCCGTATCGTGCTCGCCTATCTGTCGATCGGCGAGGCCGAGGTCTATCGCTATTACTGGCAGTGGTACTGGTTCCTGGACGAGTTCGCGCCGGCCTGGCGCGGCGGCCCCAACAAGGAATGGCAGGGAAACTACGACGTCCGCTATTGGCACGAGGAATGGCAGGACATCATCTTCCGCGGCGCCGGCAGTTATCTCGAGCGCATCGTGCGGGCGGGCTTCGACGGCGTCTATCTCGACAAGGTCGACGAGTACGAGTCGGCCCAGGACAACCCCGATGCCCGCGCCCAGATGATCGCCCTGGTCAAGGCGCTTGCCGGGCGCGCCCGCGCGTTGCGGCCCGGCTTTTTGATCGTGCCGCAGAACGCCGAGGAGCTGCTTACCGACGCCGACTATCGCGCCGCCATCGACGGCATCGGCAAGGAGGACCTGCTGTTCGGCGAGGTCAGGAACAAGCGGCCGAACCGGCCGGCGCGCATCGAGAGCGGCGTCGCGCTGCTGAAGCTCCTGACCCGCGACGGCAAGCCCGTGTTCGTCGTCGAATATCTCGACGCGCCGCAGGAGATCGCGCTCGCCCGCAAGCAGCTCGAGGATCACGGCTTCATTCCGCTGTTCGCCGACCGTGCGCTCGACACCATCCGCGACGGCGACCTGCCGCCGCCGGGGCGCCGCCCGGGCCGGCGCTGAGCGTGACAGTGTCGCTGCATCAAACTGAGTCGCCCGTGCGCGCCGTGGTCGCGCCGCAGGCTCCGACCCTCCCCTGGAGGGGGAGGTCGCCGAGCGAAGCGAGGCGGGGTGGGGTGATGGTGAATCTCAAGCGCAGATTCACCCCACCCCGCCCGCCTTCGCTGCGCTTCGCTTGCTTCGGCGGGCGACCCTCCCCCTCCAGGGGAGGGTGGCGCCGAGTTTGCCGCACCGTCGGTGCTTCACCGCGAGTCGATTTCAACAGCAATGACGAAGCGGCGCTACTCCCGCTTCACCGGCGGCGGCGTCCGCCCGAACCAGGCGCCTAGCGCCACCGCGGCCGCGTTGATCAGCCCGAACACGGCGAGCGCGACACCGAGCATCAGGAACACCGCCTCGATCGTGCCGACGAGCCGCAAAGCGAGCCAGCCGCCCAGCGTGGCGACCGCGAGCCGCAGCAGCCCGGCGAGCAGCGGCCAGCCCAGCCGGCCGGCGCCCTGCGAGGCGAAGTAGAGCGCCATCCCGACGCCAAAGAAGCCGTAGAACGGACCGACGATGCGCAGGTACTGCGAGCCCACCGCCAGCATGGTCGGATCGTCGCCGAACAGGGTGAGCCAGGCGCGCGGCCAGAGCGCGGCGGCGATGCCGATCGCCGCGGTGACGACGCCCGCGATGGCGGCGCCGGTCCACGCCACCCGCAGCGCGCGCTCGCGCCGTCCGGCGCCGATATTGGTGCCGACCATCGCCACCAGCGGCGCGCCGAGGCCGAACACCAGCGGCACCAGCAGATATTCGAGCCGCACGCCGGTGCCGTAGCCGGCGACCGCCGCCGGCCCGTAGAGGCCGGCAAAGCCGGTCGCCACCGCGATCGTCAGGTTGGTGGTCACCGTCACCAGCGAGGCGACCGCGCCGACCCGCAGGATCTCGTAAGCCGGCGCCCAGCGCAGCCGCGGCGGCTTGAGCGGCGGCCGGATCACGCCGCGGCCCGACCACAGATAGACCGCGAACACCGCGCTGCCGGCGGCGTAATAGCTGAGCACCGCCACGGCGCCGCCGACGATGCCGAGCCGCGGCAGCGGCCCGAAGCCGAAGATCAGCGCCGGCGACAGCGGGATCAGCACCGCCGCGCCGACGCAGGCCACCGCCGCCGGCAGCCACATATTGCCGGTGCCGCGGATCACGTTGGCGAGCGAGTTGAACAGCCAGATCAGGGCGGCGCCCGCGAACAGCGTGTCGGAATAGGCGAGCGCGGCCGCCTGCGAGGCGCCGACGCCGCCCATTGCCGCATAGAGCGGCGGTCCGCCCAGCACAGCCGCCGCGGTGGTGATCAGGCCGAGCGCGAGCGCGATCGCACCCGCGTGCCAGGCCAGCGTCTCGGCGTCGGCGCGCCGGCCGCCGCCGAGCGCGCGCGCCACCGCCGACGAGATGCCGCCGCCCATGGCGCCCGCCGACAGCATCTGGATCAGCATCACCACCGGGAACACCAGCGCCATGCCGGCGAGCGCGTCGGTGCCGAGCTTGGCGACGAAATAGGTCTCGATCAGCCCGATCGCCGCCTGCACCGACGTGAGAATGACGTTCGGCCAGGCGAGCCGCAGCAGCGTCGAGATGATCGGGCCTTCCAGCAGCCGCTGCGTGCGCGGGTCCATGCCGTCCTCGGTGCGGGCGGCCGTCTTAGCGCATTTGCTCCGCGCGCGCTCTCACCAGCGGCCCTGCACGCGCAGGCTTTCGGCGAGATCGCCGCGGAACATGTGTTGTCCGAGGTGCATGAGCTTGCAGTCGAGATCGACCCAGATCTTGCCGCCGATGTCGCGCCAGCGGCGGCAGAAGGCATAATCCTCCGACAGGTAGCGGCCCGAATCCGGATCGGTCATGCAGTCGAAGAAGCGCCAGTGCAGATGCGCCTGCGGATGATTGGGCGGTCCGTCCGGCGTGTAGTTGAGCTCCGGATACTTCTCCATCAGCTGCTTGAACACGTGGCGCTTGATCGCCATGAACCCGGTCGGCGCCTCGGCGACCTCGACGAAGCCTTCGCCGTCGACATAGGGGCTGACCCTGGTGGCGCCGTGGTCGATCGGATTGAACGGGTATTGCGTGTAGCGGTCCTCGAATTGCCGCTGCGTCATGCCGCCGGGAACGCCTTCGGCCGGCCAATGGAACGACTTCATCGGATAGACGCCGGCGGCGACGTCGCGGTCGGCGAGCAGCAGGCGGAACACCGAGCGCGGATCGAACGCGATGTCGGAATCGATCCAGAACAAGTGCGTGAACTGCTCCTCGGCCAGGAATTTCAGCACCATCTTGTTGCGGCCGCGGGGAATCAGGCTCTCGCTGTGCAGATGCAAAATGCACTTGAGCCCGAGATGCATGGCGTCGCAGGTGAGGCTGAAGATGCTCGCCACGTAGTTCATGGTGACGCCCGAGATGTAGCAGGGCGTCGCGAACATCACGTTCATCGATTTCAGCGCGGAATCGGGAAGCATCGGGGCTCGGTCGCTGCTGCGGCTGCTCATCTTGCCCGGGGAAACCGGTGGGGAGGGGTCACTTCTTGGCCGGCCCCTTGGCGGCGGGCGGCGCCGGCTTCGGGTCCGCGGACGGGGCCGGCGCCGCCGGCGCCGTCGGCGCCGCCTGGCCGAGCGCGACCGAGATCCCGAACAGGCGCCACTGCCCGTCGACCGGAGCGAACGCCAGCTCGAAATTGACCTGCTTGGGCACCGAGGGGAAGAAGCCCGCCATGCGCATCATCCCGTTGGCCTCGATCTGCGGCAGCACGGTGAGCTGCGGGTCGATCACCGCCACCCCCGACAGGTCGAGATTGTCGCGGCGGTGGCCGGCGAAAATCTCCGCCAGCCGCGCCGCCGTGTTGATCTGGAAGCCGGGGGCGCCGAGATCGCGCAGCACGGTGTAATTGCCGGTCTTGTTGGCCTGGTCGAGGGCGAGCAGCGTGGTGCGAACCAGGATCAGCACCCCGTTGCGATCGATCTGCGCCGGTTTCGGCTGTTGGGCGTGCGCGGCGCCGGCAGCGATGACCGCCGCGACCATCAGCAGGCGCAGCACGATCCGGCCGGCACTCGTCCTGGTCACCACGCTCCGCTCACCACTGCAAGCTCACCACGCGAAGGTTGCGCCCACCCGGCTGCCGACGCCCTGGTGTTGAAAGCCCGCGGCGACGCCGGCATTGAGGACCACGAACTCGTTCACCCGCGCCTGCGCCGTGAAGCTCAGCGCGTTCTGGCCCCGGAAGTTACCCCAATTGGTCGAGATCGCAAACCGCTTGTCCGCGGGCAGCGCGCCGCCGCCGAGCGCGATCGCGATCGCGGTGCCCTCGAACGCTTGCGCCAGCCCCCGCTGCAGGTCCTGCTGCAAGGTCGCGACGCTGGCGCCGAGGCTGGTGATGTCCTGCGGACTGAAATTGGCGGTCGCCAGGTTGCCGGCGGCGTCGCTGGTGACGAACTGGGTCGGGCCCGACTGCGCCGCCCGGCTCGCCTGCGAGGTGATGCCCGGCGCCACGTAGAGGCTCGCCGCGGTGCCGAACATCATCTGGTTGGCGGCGGTTGCCGTCGCGCCGGCGCCGAAGGCGCTCGAATTGGTGAACGTCGCCGAGGCGCCGGGACCGAGGGCGGTGGCGTTGCTGCCGGTGGCGGCCGCGCCGTCGCCGAACGCGGTGCCGCCGTTCGCCGCGAGCGCCCCGGCGCCCACTGCGATCGAGCCCGTCGCCGTTGCGCCGCTGCCGATGGCGATGGCATTGGGGCCGCTGGCGGCGGCGTTCTGGCCGACCGCGACCGCGCCGGCCGCGGTGGCCTGCGCGCTGGCGCCGACGGCGGTGGCGCCGGTGCCGCTCGCGGTGCTGGCCTGGCCGATGGCGGTGGTGGCGGCGCCGTTGGCGAGGCTGCCCTGGCCGAAGGCGCTGGCGGTGCTGCCGTTGGCGACGCTGTTCTGGCCGGTCGCGGTCGCGTTGCTGCCGTTCGCGAAGCTGAATTGGCCGGTCGCGGTCGCGTTGCTGCCGTTCGCGAAGCTGCCCGTGCCGGTCGCGGTCGCGAAGCCGCCGTTCGCGATGCTCGCCGTGCCGGTCGCGGTCGCGGCGAAGCCGTTCGCGAAGCTGCCCGAGCCGGTCGCGGTCGCGGCGAAGCCGCTCGCGGTGCTGCTGCGGCCGGTCGCGGTCGCCTGGAGGCCGTTCGCGAGGCTGTTCTGGCCGGTTGCGGTCGCGTTGGCGCCGTTCGCGAGGCTGTTCTGGCCGGTGGCGGTCGCTTGGTCGCCGTTCGCGATGCTAGCTTGGCCGGTCGCGGTGGCGCTGCCGCCGTTCGCGGTGCTGAGCTGGCCGGTCGCCGTCGCGTTGCTGCCGTTGGCGAAGCTGACCTGGCCGGTGGCGGTCGCCGAGCTGCCGTTCGCCCTGCTGAGCATGCCGGTCGCGGTCGCGTTGGCGCCGTTCGCGAGGCTGTTGTGGCCGGTCGCGGTCGCGTAGGCGCCTTTCGCGACGCTGACCACGCCGGTGGCGGTCGCGTTGCTGCCGTTCGCGAAGCTGGCCTGGCCGGTTGCGGTCGCGGCGGCGCCATTCGCGGAGCTGCTCACGCCGGTCGCGGTCGCGTTGGTGCCGTTCGCGCTGCTGACTGCGCCGGTTGCGGTCGCGCTGGTGCCGTTCGCGGAGCTGCTCACGCCGGTCGCGGTCGCTAAGGTGCCGTTCGCGACGCTGTCCGTGCCGGTTGCGGTGGCGGCGGCGCCATTCGCGGAGCTGTTGAAACCGGTGGCGGTCGCGCTGCCGCCGTTCGCCATGCTGGCTTGGCCGGTCGCGGTCGCCTGGGCGCCGTTCGCGACGCTGACCGTGCCGGTGGCGGTCGCGTTGATGCCGTTCGCGAGGCTGCCGACGCCGGTCGCGGTCGCTCCTAGCCCGTTCGCGACGCTGTTGAAACCGGTCGCGGTCGCGTTGGCGCCGTTCGCGGTGCTGCCCACGCCGGTCGCGGTCGCTCCTAACCCGTTCGCGGTGCTGAGACGGCCGGTCGCGGTCGCGTTGCTGCCGTTCGCGACGCTGGCTTGGCCGGTCGCGGTCGCTCCTAACCCGTTCGCGAAGCTGCTCTGGCCGGTCGCGGTCGCATTGCCGCCGTTCGCGAAGCTGCCGGCGCCGGTCGCGGTCGCGAAGGCGCCGTTCGCGGCGCTGAGCATGCCGGTGGCGGTCGCCGAGACGCCGTTCGCGACGCTGTTGTAGCCGGTGGCGGTCGCCTCGGCGCCGTTCGCGGTGCTGGTCACGCCGGTCGCGGTCGCGCTGGCGCCATTCGCGGTGCTGTTGACGCCGGTGGCGGTCGCGCTACTGCCGTTCGCGGTGCTGTTGAAGCCGGTCGCTGTCGCTAGTCCGCCGTTCGCGAAGCTGATCTGGCCGGTCGCGGTCGCGAAGGCGCCGTTCGCGAAGCTGTTCTGGCCGGTGGCGGTCGCGTTGCTGCCGTTCGCGGTGCTGTTGAAACCGGTGGCGGTCGCGCTGTCGCCGTTCGCCTGGCTGCTCGCACCGGTGGCGGTCGCGGTGGCGCCGTTCGCGAAGCTGCTCGCGCCGGTCGCGGTCGCTTGGTCGCCAAACGCGTCGCTGTTTAAGCCGGTCGCGGTCGCCGCGGCGCCGCTCGCGGATGCGTTACCCCCGAAGGCGCTGCCGTTGGCACCGTCTGCGGTGGCGCCGGTGCCGACCGCCGTCGCATTGGCGCCGTCCGCGCTCGCCTGGCAGGCGGCGCTCGACAGCAGATTGGTATCGGGGACGTTGCCGGAATTGCATCCCGCGAAGGCCGGGGCAGCGCCGAGCGCCGCCGCCACGCCGGCGGCGGCCGCCAAACCGCGCAGCGTTCCGCCGCTGATGGCGCTCGCGGCAAGCAGCCGGGCGCGCCGGCCCGGCCGAACGGCGACGCGGTACGGCAGCAGCAAGGCTCGCTCCGCTGCCGGTCCCGACGCAACGCAAATCGATGATGCCCGCGCCATTGCTCCGCCCTCATGTCCCCTTGGGCAGCAAGTGCTCGATCGGCGAAAGCCTCGCACGCTTGCGCGGCACCAGCAACGAATGCGAGGCCGCCATCGCAGCGTCGTGGCACGATTTCACGCCGCTGTTGCCGGGTTGCATCAATCCGGTTCCACAGCCCCGCTGCGTATTTTCCGACATTGTCCCCGCCGGCCGCGGGGCCCTCCCGCAATCGCCAGTCCGCTCAAGCTCGCGGCATTGCTGGCGCGCGCCGCCGGCTTATATGCTTTGCGCCATGTCGACCGCTCACGATGTGGCGCGCCGCTGCAGCTCGGAGGAGACCCGACCCGGCCGCTCAATCAGCTGCTCGAGGCCGATCTGGTCTATGTCCGCGACGTCGTTCATCCCGACGGCATCTCCAGCGATCGGCTCAAGCACCTCTGCCTGATCGTACATGCCGGCTACGGCAGGTTTCGATCTCGCCGGTCGTTGCGTCGCCCTGATGGAGCAGCGTAAGGAGCTTCCCGCGCGGGCGCCCTTCAGCAATATGTCGAGATATTGCGGCGCAGGCCTTGAGCGCCGAATCCTCATAGGCGCCAGGCCGACGCGCGAGTGTCCCGGGCGAGCGGAGCGAGGGCTGTTGCGCGAGCGGAACGAGACCCGAGCCCCGGCTCTCGCGCGCGAAGGGCGCGCGCTTGGCCGGGACACGCGTCCGCGCAGCAATGCGGTGCTGCTGCGTTGCACCAAAATGCGCGCAGGCATGCGTTCCGGACATTTCCTTGCCCCGGACCGCGCCGCCGCGAAATGGGCAGTTGGCTCAAGCCCTTGGCATTGCCGACGCGGCGTGGCGACTATATCTGTGGCAGCGAATCGATAGGCCTAGCGGCCCGCCCGCCGCGCAGGCACACTTGCCCCTGGAGGCCCCGGCGCGATGGCGCTCAACCACGTCACGCTCGACGACAAGTACGACCTGGGCAAGAGCCGGATCTTCGTCACCGGCTTCCAGGCGATCGTGCGGCTGTGCCTGATGCAGAAGGAGCGTGACCGGCGCGCCGGCCTCAACACCGCAGGCTATATCACCGGCTACCGCGGTTCGCCGCTGGGCGGGCTCGACTACCAGTTCCAGCGCGCTGAGAGCATTCTCAAGCCCAATGACATCGTTTTCCAGGCCGGGCTGAACGAAGACCTGGCAGCGACTGCGCTGTGGGGCTCGCAACAGGCGGAACTGCGCGGCGAGGGCAAGTACGACGGCGTATTCGGCATGTGGTACGGCAAGGGGCCGGGTGTCGACCGCTCCGGCGACGTGCTGCGCCACGCCAACTTCGCGGGCACCTCCAAGCACGGCGGCGTGCTCGCCCTCATGGGCGACGATCACACCGCCGAATCCTCGACCACCGCGCACCAGTCCGAATACCACTTCATCGACGTCATGATCCCGATCCTGCACCCCGCCGGGGTGCAGGAGATCCTGGACTACGGCCTCTACGGCTGGGCCATGTCGCGCTTCTGCGGCACCTGGGTCGGCCTCAAGTGCATGCACGAGACGGTCGAATCGACCGCCGTCATCGAAGGGCACCCGGAACGCCTCGACATCGTCACGCCGACCGACTACGTCATGCCGGAGGGCGGCCTCAACATCCGGCTGCGCGACACCATCCTGGGCATGGAAGCGCGGCTGCACGACTACAAGCGCGACGCCATGCTGGCGTTC
>JBEVIH010000157.1:0-41873 GCA_040510815.1 Xanthobacteraceae bacterium
CTCCCTGGTTGAGCCCCCAGGGAGGGCTTTGCTTTCCTGAACGCACAAACCGAGAGGGATCACCGAGACGTTGTGCACCCTCGCAACGCGCTTAGAGTTAACTTTTTTTATCGATCTTTTACCAAGCCCGTTCGCCAAATCGAAGGGAGTACGCGGTATCCGAACGGCGTCTCCAATGGTGGGGAACGAACTACAGGGAAAGGTTGGTTATGAAGAAGCTTTTTGCGCGTTTCATGCAGGACGAGTCCGGTGCAACGGCGATCGAATACGGCCTCATCGCCGCCGGCATCTCGGTCGCGATCATCACCGTCGTCGGCACCCTCGGCAGCGGCCTGAAGACCACGTTCACGAGCGTCCAGACCGCGATCAAGTAAGCGTCAGGACCAACCACGCGACACTAGCCAAGCCCGGCCGATCTCGAGCCGGGCTTTTTTCCGATCCTTGCCGATCATCGGTGATCCTTGGGAGGTGCTGGCGCCGCCTAATTTCCACCTATTTACGGGGCGCCGCGGTTGCCCACGGCATCACTTGAGCTGTCGGCGACAACTGCTTGGAATTCCGTCCCAATCTCGATGCCGCGCAACGACGGCGATGATCATCGCGGGCCTCGCGCCAAGCGCTCTCACACGACCTTGTCGGGTTCGAGCACGCATTGAGTTGCTTCGCTTGTTTCAATCTGAATCGTCGCATGCCTGATGAAAAACCGATGCTGCAGCTCACGTGCGGCGTCCATCAGGAACTCGTCGCCGGGATGGCCGCCCGGCATGACCAAGTGGCAGGTCAGCGCCGTCTCCGTCGTGCTCACCGGCCAGATGTGCAGGTCGTGCAGTTGCGCCACACCGGGAAGCTGGCGGAGATAGCTGCGCACTTCGGCGGGCTCGACGTTTGGCGGCACGGCGGCGAGCGACATGCGGACCGAATCTTTCAGGAGACTCCAGGTGCCCCACACGATGACGACGCAGATGAGCAGGCTCGTGGCCGGGTCAACCCAATCCCACCCAGTCAGGAGGACGACGGCGCCGGCCACGACGACCCCCGCCGACACGGCAGCATCCGCCGCCATGTGCAGGAAGGCGCCGCGGATGTTGATGTCGCCTTTGCGTCCAGAGGCGAACAACCAGGCCGTCGCGCCGTTGATCGCGATCCCGACCGCCGCGACGATCATCACCGTCTTGCCGGCAACGGGGACGGGATGCGCCAGCCGCTGGGCCGCCTCCCAGGCGATCGCGCCAACGGCGGTGAGCAGGAACATCGCATTGAAGAGTGCTGCGAGGATTGACGAGCTTCCCAGGCCGTAGGTGTACCGGGTTGTCGGCGTTCGCCGCGACAGCGCCGAAGCTCCCCAGGCAACCAAAAGCCCGCAAACGTCGCTCAGGTTGTGACCGGCGTCCGCCAGCAATGCCGTGGAATTGCCGAGAAAACCGAAGATCGCCTCGACGATCACGAAGGCGACGTTGAGTGCCGTTCCGAAGGCGAAGGCGAAGCCGAACGATTTCGGTGCATGCTCGTGCGGGTGGGCGGCGCCGTGGAGGTGGCCGTTCGACGAGTCCCGATGCACTGCCATTCCTGTGCCCTCACGCGCCTGCCAGCGATTGTGGAGCCGCCTGCTGCACCCAAGCCTTACAAGAGTTTAAGGAATTTCCGGTTGTGGGCGCCACAAATATGTCCCACCCTTCCGACAATAGGATATTCGTGTAGAATGCCGATCGAGCCGACGAGGCGGCTTCGGTCGAACATAGAGGGCGACGGAAGTGTCGGGCGATAGAGTGGCGTCCCGCGCTGGGACCATGACCGAGCCAACCCAAAGATCAGGAGTTCTGGAATGAACCTTCGTACGATGATCGCAGCCCTGGCGGCAGCCACCGTGGGCGTCGCCCTGCTTGCCGCGCCAGGCCATGCCCAAACCGATCCGAACGCCTCGGCCGCCACCGCGCCCAAGGCCAGCAATGACACCGCGCCTCCAGCCTCGGCGGCAAAGCGCAAGCCGGCGACATCGGCGGCGCCTTCGACGCAGATGATGAGCGCGACCACGACCGGCGAAGCCGCCGGCGCGGCCAAGGTGCAGCCCGGGAAGGGGGCAGCGAGCGCCAGATAACGGGCGGTTCACCCGTCCAAACGACAGCCGGGTCCGACCGCAGGCCGGACCCGGCTGTTTTTTGGGAAGGCGCGCCAGCGTGCGCTATCTCGGACTCAGCGCGGCGGATTGAGATTGACCGTCATCGAGCCGGTGTTGGGCTCGATGAAGACGCCCTTGAATCCCTGGACCACCTCGTTGTTCGCGCAATTGTAGTTCTGCGTCAGGATCCGCTCGAACGGCCCGGGATAGGCCACGCAAAGGCCGACATCGTCGGCGCCCCAAAAGCCGGTTCCCGGGTCGTCCTGCTCGGCGTAATAGTAGGTCCAGCCTCTGGGAAAACTGCCGATATTGCCGCACTGATTGGCGGGGATCGTCCACCAGCCCTGCGCCTTGAACCTCGAGTCGCGCGGGCTCACCAGCGTGGCGACCGCGACGAAGACTTTGATGTTGGTCTTGTTGCAGAAAACATAGTCGAATGTCTGGCTGCGGGCCTCGCCGGCAGCGACGAACAGCATCGCCAACGAACACAATACAGCGGACAGGCTCAACTTCGCTGACCTCATGGCGGTCTCCCTAAAGTCCAAAGGCGGGGCGACAATGATATGGTTTTGCGACGACCACAAGGCATTTTTGGCACTGCCGACAACCGCTTCCTGCTGCGCATTTCACTGCGCCCGCGCTGTATTTTCCCTACGCCGGCGTTGCCCGGACCGGTGATCGGATGGATGCTCAAACACGCGGGGGTCCGGGCGGGCGGCGCCGCCACGCTTCGCAAACCAGGCGTTTACCGCCCGAGCGCATGATGCCGAAAAGCGGGTCCCGGTCTTCGCAAAAGATGATGCTCCGACAATAAGCTAGAGCGGGATGACGGTTCGAGGACAAAGCCGTCCCACTCTCGCTGGCGCCGCTGCCGAGCCCCATTCCCGCCGCGATCGCACGGCCATATGGGGTGGATAGGGTGGATCAGGGGACTGGTCGCGACCGACGGGGTGGGCGCGCGGCCGATCCGTAACGTTTGGGCTCGCATCTTCCCCGGCGCGGCAAGCGTCGGCGGGCAGGGCGGCAGTGACGGTTGCGGCGTGGGGACGTGATGGGGCGGCATTCCGCGGCGTTGACTGGGGGCCGGGTCGCGCGCATCGGCGCGCTCATCCTTGGCTCGCTCGCGCTCGCCCATTGTTCGGTCGCGGACAAGTTCGGCAAGGAATCCAAGCACAGCCCGAAAGTGATCGAGGACGGCGAGCCGGTGCCGAAAGGCGGCGGCGCCTATCGGGTGGGTCGGCCCTACAACATCAACGGGCGCACCTATGTGCCGTCCGAGAACCCGACCTATCGCGCTGACGGCACCGCCTCGTGGTATGGCCCGGATTTCCACGGCCGGCTCACCGCCAACGGCGAAGTCTACGACATGCATGGCATCTCGGCCGCGCATCCCACCCTGCCGATGCCGAGCTACGCGCGCGTCACCAATCTGGAGAATGGCCGCTCCATCGTCGTGCGCATCAACGATCGCGGACCCTATGCCCGCAACCGGGTCATCGATCTGTCGATCGGCACCGCCAAGGCGCTCAAGTTCTACGACCGTGGCCTCGCCACCGTGCGGGTCGAATATCTGGGCCGGGCGCCGCTCGAAGGCAGCGACGACCGTATGCTGATAGCGACCCTGCGCGAGGGCGTGCCGGCGCCCGCGCCCTCGCGGGTCATGGTGGCCTCGGCCAAGCCGTTCGTGCCCAATTTCGGCGAGGCAAGTCGCGACAGCGCCCCGCCGCCCGCGGCCGAGCGGAAGCTTGCGGCGGGGACCGGCGCGAGCCGCGCTGCCGCCCAGTCCGGCGAGGTCACGTCTTCCAGCACGCCGTCGGCACGGTCGGTGGTGCGAATGCCTGCTGCGGTCGCGGCCGAGCCGGCCGCGTCCGCGCCGGCGGCGAGCGGCCTCGCGGCCGGCTTTGCGCCGGCGCGCAACGACGGCGCCGTCGGCCTGATGAGCGGCCGTGGCCTCTACTGAAACAGCTGCAAAACGGCCGCTTGCGGCATTGTCCGGGTGCAGGGCGCTTGCTATGGCGGTGGCGCGTTTTCTTGGGGCGGACCGGCGCCGAAGACGCTATAAGGATGGGGCGGGGCGGCAAAGGAGCGTGGGGGCAAGGCCACGCACGGCTCGCCACGATCCCTGAAGAGCATGGCCACGATGTACGGGCACATATTGCGCTTGCGATTCTGGACGTATGCCGCCGCGCTGGCGCTTGCCGGCGCAGTCGCTGCCGCTTACGCCGCGCCCAACCCGGTATCGGGCGCCAAGCAGCTCGGCGACTTCAATTCGGCGGCGGCGCACGCCATCCTGATCGAGGCCGACAGCGGCAGCGTGCTGTTCGCGAAGGGCGCCGACGACCTCATTCCGCCCGCCAGCCTGGCGAAGCTGATGACCGCGGAGGTGGTGTTCAACGAGCTCAAGGAGGGTCGGCGCAAGCCGACCGAGCAGTTCCTCGTCAGCACAACGGCGTGGAGGAGGGGCGGCGCGCCCTCGCGCACGTCGAGCATGTTCCTGCCGATCCATAGCAAGGTGGCGATCGACGACCTGCTGCACGGCGTGATCATCCAGTCGGGCAACGACGCCTGCATCGTGTTGGCCGAAGGCCTGGCCGGAACCGAAAGCGCCTTCGCCGAGATGATGACCAAGCGGGCACGCGAGCTGGGCCTGGCCAAGTCCACCTTCGGCAATTCGACCGGCCTGCCCGATCCCCGGCAGCTCATGACCTCGCGCGAGCTCGCCAAGCTGGCGCGCCACATCATCCAGACCTATCCCGAGTACTACGCGTATTACGCGGAGCGGGAATTCACCTGGGGCAAAATCCGCCAGTTCAACCGCAATCCGCTGCTCGCCATGAATATCGGCGCCGACGGCCTCAAGACCGGCTTCACCAAGGAGGCCGGCTACGGGCTGGTCGGCTCGGCGGTGCAGAACGGCTTGCGCCTGATCGTCGTCGTCAATGGCCTGCGCTCGGACAAGGAGCGCGCCGACGAGGGCAGGAAGCTGCTCGAATGGGGCTTCCACAATTTCCAGTCCGGTCTGCTGTTCGCCGAAGGCCAGGAGATCGCACAGGCCAAGGTCTTTGGCGGGGAAAGGGGCCACGTGCCGCTGACGGCGGCCAAGGCGGTGCGGCTGATGGTTCCGCGCGGCACGCGCGAGAAGATCATCGCGCGGGCGGTCTATACCGGTCCGGTGCCGGCGCCGGTGCAGCAAGGCCAGCGGATCGGCACGCTGAAGGTCTGGCGCGGCGACTTCCTGGTGCTGGAGACGCCGTTGCAGGCGGGCGCCAGCGTGGGCACCGGCTCGATGCGCCAGCGCGCCTTCGACGCCGCCGCCGAGCTCGTGCTCGGCGTGTTCCGCGCCGGCTTTCAGCGGCTCGGCAACAAGACGTGACGCCATGCGCGGGCGCTTCATCACGTTCGAAGGCGGTGAGGGGACGGGCAAGTCGACCCATGTGGGTCTGCTCGCGGATCGCCTCAAGGCGCTCGGCATCGCCGTCGTGGCGACCCGGGAGCCCGGCGGCTCGCCCGGCGCCGAAGCGATCCGCCATGTGCTGCTGTCGGGGGTGGCCAAGCCGCTCGGCGTCGAAACCGAAGCGATCCTGTTCGCGGCGGCACGCGACGACCACGTGCGCAACACCATCGAGCCGGCGCTGGCAAGCGGGCGCTGGGTGATCAGCGACCGCTTCGTCGATTCGAGCCGCGTCTACCAGGGCGCGCTGGGCCACCTCGACCAGAAATTGCTGCACGCGCTCGAACGGGTCACCATCGGCGATCTCAAGCCCGACGTCACCTTCATCCTCGACGTTCCGGCCGATGTCGGGCTGGCGCGCGCGGCCAAGCGGCGCGGCGAGGGCGAGGCCGATCGTTTCGAAGGGGAATCGCTCGCTTTCCACGAACAGCTGCGCGAGGCCTACCGGGTGATTGCGCTGAGCGAGCCGCTGCGCTGCGTGTTGATCGACGCCATCGAGCCCAAGCCCGCGGTCGCCGATCGGATCTGGAAGGTGGTGCACGACCGCTTCGATCCGGCGACCGCGCCGGTCGCGATCGAGAGCATCGCCTCGTGAGCGACGACGACGCCGAGCAGGCCGAGCCGCCGCACCCGCGTGAAACCACCGCTCTCCATGGCCACGGCGACGCGGAGCAAGCGCTGCTCGACGCCTATCGCGGCGGGCGCCTTCCGCATGCCTGGCTGCTCGGCGGTCCGGCCGGCATCGGCAAGGCGACGCTCGCCTACCGGATGGCGCGCTTCGTTCTCGCGCATCCGGATCCGGCCGCGGCCGCGGTGCAGAAGGCGACGTCGCTGCACCTCGATCCCGAGCATCCGGTGGCGCGGCGGGTCGCCGCGCAGGCGCAGGGCGATTTGTTGGTGCTGGTGCGCACGATCAACGAGAAGACCGGCAAGCTGCGCCAGGATATCCAGGTCGACGACGTGCGCCGCACGGTCTCGTTCTTCGGCTCGACCGCCGGGGAGGGCGGCTGGCGCGTGGCCCTCGTCGACTCGGTCGACGAGTTGAACGACGAGGGCGCCAACGCGCTGCTCAAGGTTTTGGAAGAGCCGCCGCGCCGCGCCTTGCTGCTGCTGGTCAGCCATTCCGCCCACCGGGTGCTGCCGACGATCCGCTCCCGTTGCCGCATGCTGGCGCTGCGGCCGCTGTCGCAGGACGACGTCGCACGCGCCGCCGCGGCGGCGACCGGCGCCAAGGCGGACGACGCCAACGTCAAGGCGGCTGCCGCCATCGCCGAAGGCAGCGTGGGACGCGCGCTCGCTCTCCTCGATAGCGACGCGCTCGAGCTTCGCGAGCGGATCAACGCGCTGCTCGAGCGCCTGCCCGAGGTCGATCCGCGCGCACTGCATGCGCTCGGCGACCGCCTCTATGGCGTCGAAGCCGCGCCGCTCGCCGCCTTCGTCGATACCGTCAATGCATGGCTCTCGGAGCGGTTGGTGGGCGGCCCACAGGAGCCGCGCCGCATGGCGCGCGTGGCCGAAGTCTGGGAGAAGATCAACCAGTCGGCACGCGACGTCGAGGAGTACAATCTCGAGCGAAAGCCTTACGTTTTCAACGTATTCGGCTGGCTTGCCGAGGCATCGTGCGGTTGATACCTATCCTTGGACTCGTCATGGCCGGGCTTGTCCCGGCCATCCACGTCTTCGTGTTAGACAGGACAAAGACGTGGATGGCCGGCGCAACGCGCCACTAGGCTGGGCATGACGGAATAGTGATGGCCCATTGGGTAGAGTTTTCGACGATGGCTGACAAGCCCCGCTATTACCTGACGACGGCCATCGCGTACCCGAACGGGCCGCCGCATATCGGCCATGCCTATGAGGCGATCGCCACCGACGCGATCGCCCGCTTCATGCGGCTCGACGGCTACGACGTGCTGTTCCTCACCGGCACCGACGAGCATGGCCAGAAGATGCAGCAGACCGCCGTGCGCGAGAAATTGACGCCGCGCGAACTGGTCGAGCGCAACGTGCCGCGCTTCCAGGCCATGGTCGAGCGCATGAACTGCTCGAACGACGAGTTCATCCGCACCACCGAAGAGCGCCACCATCGCTCCTCGGCCGGCATCTGGCAGCGGATGGAAGCCGCCGGCGACATCTATCTCGACAAGTATTCCGGCTGGTACTCGGTGCGCGACGAAGCCTATTACGACGAGAGCGAGACCAAGCTCAACGACAAAGGTGAGCGGGTCGGCCCGCAAGGCACGCCGGTCGAATGGGTCGAGGAGGAGAGCTATTTCTTCCGGCTGTCCGCTTACCAGAACAAGCTGCTCGAGCTCTACGCGCGGCATCCCGATTTCGTGCTGCCGAAAGAGCGGCTCAACGAGGTTGCGAGCTTCGTCAAGCGCGGGCTGCAGGACCTCTCGGTGTCGCGCACCACCTTCGACTGGGGCGTCAAAGTGCCGGGCAACCCCAAGCACATCATGTATGTGTGGGTCGACGCGCTGACCAATTACATCACCGCCGTCGGCTACCCCGACACCGACAGCCCGAAATTCTGCCGCTACTGGCCGGCCGACCTACACGTCATCGGCAAGGACATCGTGCGCTTCCACGCCGTCTATTGGCCGGCTTTCCTGATGTCGGCCGGCGTCGAGGTGCCGCGCCGCATCTTCTCCCACGGGTTCCTGTTCAACCGCGGTGAGAAAATGTCGAAATCGGTCGGCAACGTGATCGATCCGTTCGCGCTCGCCGACGCCTATGGTGTCGACCAGCTACGCTACTTCTTCCTGCGCGAAGTCCCGTTCGGGCAGGACGGCAATTACAGCCACGAGGCGATCGTCAACCGCGTCAACGCCGATCTCGCCAACGATCTCGGCAATCTGGCGCAGCGCTCGCTGTCGATGGTCGCGCGGCAGCTCGGCGGCGTGCTGCCCAAGCCGGGCGCGTTGAGCGAGGCGGACAAGGCGATCCTGGCGGCCGCCGACGGCATGATCGGCAAGGCGCGCGAGGCGATGAAGAGCCAGGCGCTGCACCAGGTGCTCAACGCGATCTGGGCGGTGGTCGCCGACGCCAACCGGTATTTCGCCGGCGAGGCGCCCTGGGCGCTGGCCAAGACCGATCCGGTGCGGCAGGGCACGGTGCTCTACGTAACCGCCGAGGTGATCCGGCAGGTGGCGATCCTAAGCGCTCCGTTCATCCCGAGCTCGGCCGCCAGGCTGCTCGATCTGCTTGCGGTCCCGGCCGCGCAACGCCATTTCTCCGAACTGGATGGGGCGCACCGGATCGCGCCCGGCGCCAAGCTCCCGCCGCCGGTCCCGGTGTTTCCCCGCTACGTGGACAGCGAAGCGAGCGCACAGGCCTAAATACCGGCACCAAGAGCCAACGAAGGCGTTGGCTTGTCATAGGACCCGAGCCTCACTGCGGTGACGCTTTTCGACGAAGAGGACGGCCATGTCGGACAACCCCGGATCGAACGAGACTGACGAGCGGCCATGCCTGCACTGTCTGATCGCGGACACGATCGACGACTTTTACGCCGAGTATGGCTCGCTGAGCGGCGAAAAAGACACGGTGGACATGGACGAGATCATCTCGGCGCTCGGCAAGACCGTCGCCGACATGACCTTCGGCGCCGATGTCGCGGTTCGCCAACGCATCCTGGAGGATTTGACCCGCGAGATCGCACGCTTCGAGGACGAATATGCTACCACGCCGGCATCCGACGTGCGGCATTAAGATCAGGAATCGGGAATCAGGAAATTAAAGCGGCCAGCGATTTCCATTCTGATCTCTGACCCTCGATAACTGGAAACGACATGCTCATCGACAGCCATTGTCATCTCGATTTCCCCGACTTTGCGGGCGAGCTCGATGCCGTGGTGGCGCGCGCGCAGGCGGCCGGCGTCGGCCGTATCGTCACGATTTCCACGCGGGTCAAGCGGCACGCCGAGGTGCTCGCCATCGCCGAGCGCTTTCCCGACATTTACTGCTCGGTCGGCACCCATCCGCACAACGCCCACGAGGAGCTCGACGTCACGGCCGACGAACTGATCGCGCGCACCCGCCATCCCAAGGTGGTGGCCATCGGGGAGGCGGGGCTCGATTATCACTATGATCACAGCCCGCGCGACGCGCAGGAGCGCGGTTTCCGCAACCACATCGCCGCCGCGCGCGCGACCGGGCTGCCGCTGGTGATCCATTCGCGCGAGGCGGACGACGACATGGCGCGAATCCTGGAGGAGGAGACCGGGAAGGGTGCCTTCCCGGCCGTGCTGCACTGCTTCACCGGCTCCCGCGAGCTGGCCGAGCGGGCAATGGCGCTCGGCCTGTTCATCTCTTTCACCGGCATTCTCACGTTCAAGAAGTCCGACGACCTGCGCTTGATCGCCAAGAGCCTGCCCGCCGGCCGCGTCCTGGTCGAGACCGACGCGCCTTACCTTGCCCCCGGCCGCTATCGCGGCAAGCGCAACGAGCCGGCCTACGTGGCCGAGACCGCCAAGGTGCTGGCCGAAACGCGCGGGGTTTCGCTCGACGAGATCGCCCGGGAGACCAATGCGGGCTTCTTCCGCCTGTTTTCCAAGGTGCCGCGTCCGGAGGCCGAGGCAGACAAGTTCATGCAGGCGGTGCCTGCCTGAGCGCATGCGGCATGACACTGACCTTCACGATTCTCGGCTGTGGCTCCTCCGGCGGCGTTCCGCGCCCGGCGCTCGGCTGGGGCGACTGCGATCCGGGCAATCCGAAGAACCGCCGGCGGCGCACCTCGCTGCTGGTCGAGCGCCGCAACGGCGCCGGCGTCACCCGGGTGCTGATCGATACCTCGCCGGACCTGCGCGAGCAGCTACTCGACGCCGAAGTCGACTGGCTCGACGCCGTGCTCTACAGCCACGAGCACGCCGACCACACCCATGGCATCGACGACCTGCGTGGGCTGTTCATCGCCCGCAAGCGGCGGCTCGACGTCTACCTCGACGAGCCGACGTCGCAGGCGATGCGCGCGCGCTTCGGCTATTGCTTTCAGGCGCCGCCGGGCAGCGAATATCCGCCGATCGTGACCGAGCACCGCCTGGTGGCGGGCGAAAGCGTCGCCGTCGACGGCGAGGGCGGTACGATCACCGCGCTGCCGGTGCTGCAGGAGCACGGCGACATTGCCTCGCTCGGCTTCCGCTTCGGCAGCCTGGCCTATTCCTGCGACCTCAGCGGTTTGCCACCGGCCAGCCTGCCGGCGCTGTCCGGGCTCGACATCTGGATCGTGGACGCGCTGCGTTACCGGCCGCACCCGAGCCATTTCAGCGTCGACGACGCGCTCACCTGGATCGAGCGGGTCAAGCCGCGGCGGGCGATCCTGACCAACCTGCATTCCGACCTCGATTACGAGGCGCTGCGCGCCCGGCTGCCGCCGCACGTGGAGCCGGCCTATGACGGGCTGGGCGTGACCTTGGTGGATGGCGACGGCGCCTGACTTTGGGGCTTTCGGCTGGCCGGAATTTGACGTCGTTTCTGCTGCTTATGGGGCTGTTTTCAAGCGCCCCGACGATTTCTCGGCAAATCTGGCCCCACAATAATATTCCATAATATCCCTTATGCGAATCAGAACGAAGGCACCGGTGCGCCTCATGGAACTTCGCATTGTCCCCTGCGTTTGACGCTTATCAAGGCGGCGCCCGGCCCGGCGCCATTGCCATTCGTTTCCCTTTCCCCAGACCGCATGAGGTATCCCCCGTGACCACCAAGGTGAGAAAGCTCGAACCGCGTAAGACCGCCGCGCGGCTCGACACCCCGACCGACCTCTCCAGCAATGCCGTGCGCGACGTCTCGACCGCGCTCAATGGGCTCCTGGCCGACACCCTTGCGCTCTATGTGAAGACCAAGAATTTCCATTGGCACGTCAGCGGACCGCACTTCCGCGACTACCACCTGCTGCTCGACGAGCAGGCCGAAGGCCTTGAGAAGAGCGTCGACATCTTGGCCGAGCGGGTGCGCAAGATCGGCGGCACCACGATCCGCTCGATCGGCCACATCGCCCGCCTCCAGCGGGTCGAGGACAACGACAAGGACTACGTTTCCGCCCTCGACATGCTGCGCGAGCTGATGGACGACAACAAGGCGCAGATCGAGCACATGCGCGAGGCGCACAAGCTCGCCGACGACCACGAGGACGTGGCGACCGCGAGCCTGCTCGAAGTGTTCATCGACGAGGCCGAGAAGCGCTGCTGGTTCCTGTTCGAGGCGAGCCGCGAGGCCGAACGCTCGGGGCACTAGGGCCAGCTTCCGGTCAGGTTACCCTCAGGCCCGGCCTCGTGCCGGGCCTGAGGCCATTTCCGTGCCCTGCTCTGTCGTCAAGCGATGGCGGCCATCTGGCGGCGCGGGTCGAGCTCGAGCAGGCAGCGTCGCCGTCGATCTCCAGCGGCGAGCGTATCCCGGACAGCAGACGAGCAGGGGGACAACGGCCGGAAAGGATCATACTTTATTGCATCCCTCCCCTCCGTCGTCCGGATTCGCCATGACTCCCTCCCGCGACATCACCCGGCTTCTCGACATCATGGCGGCGCTGCGCACGCCAGGCACCGGTTGCCCGTGGGATCTCGAGCAGGATTTCGCGACCATCGCGCCCTACACCCTCGAAGAGGCCTACGAGGTTGCCGACGCCATCGCGCGGGGCGATCTCGACGATCTGCGCGACGAACTCGGCGACCTTCTGCTCCAGGTCGTGTTCCACGCCCGCATGGCGCAGGAGCAAGGCGCCTTTGATTTCGGCGACGTAGTCGCGGCGATCACGGAGAAGCTCCTGCGCCGGCATCCGCATGTGTTCGCAGATGCGCGCGGGCTCACCGCCGAGGCAGTTGAAGGCTTGTGGGAGCGGATCAAGGCCGAGGAAAAGGCGCAAAAGGCGAAAGCACGGGAGGACAAGTCGCAGAAGGCGGGAAGCACCGGCGGGCCCGCGCGCGCCTCCGCGCTCGCCGGGGTCCCGGTCGCGCTCCCTGCCCTCACCCGCGCGCTCAAGCTGCAGGCCAAGGCCAGCAAGGTCGGCTTCGACTGGAACGACCCGCTGGCGGTGCTGGCGAAAATCCGCGAGGAAGCCGACGAGATCGAGCGCGATCTGGCGGCCGGCAACCGCCCGGCGGCCGCCGCCGAAGTCGGCGATCTCCTGTTCGCCGTGGTCAACCTCGCCCGCCATCTCGACGCCGATCCGGAGGCGGTGCTGCGTGCGACCAATGCGAAATTCGAGCGTCGCTTCGGCGCCATCGAGCGGGCGCTGGCTGAGCGCGGCAAGACTCCTCAAGAGGCGACGCTGGCCGAGATGGACGCGTTATGGGACGCCGCCAAGGCGTCGGAAACATAGCCTTGACGCCCGGGCGGGCCTGTCATTCTTGCGAGCGGTTGAACAGCAGCGCCGTGGGGTCATCCTGGGCGCTCGCTTCGTTGCAGGCGGCACTGCCCAGGCGCGGCTTGAGCCGAGGATAGCGCTCGGCCAGTTGTTCCAGCGAGATGTTTCCGCGGATGCGCGGACGAGCCACGCAGGTTGCGCCGTCCGTTCCCCAGCCCGCCTCGATCGCCATGCGCGCGCCCTGCTCGCAGGCATGAATGCCGAAGCGGTCGCAGAAGAAAAGCATGGTTCCATCGCGGGTGGTGCCGTAGCCGTCGCCGCCGTAGTCGGCGCGCGCCATGTGCACGCAGGCCTGATGCAGCGCCTGAAGCGGCGGCCCGCCCGGCCGCTCCTCCCAGGGCCGGTAGCCCCAGCGGACGCATTTGCCGACGGCGCCGCTGGTGCAGGTGAGATCGAAGCCGCCGCGTCGGTTGGGTATCGGAAAGCCGAGGCTGCGCCCGTCCGCGTCCGGATCGCACAGGTCCACCTGCCCGCCGTCGCGGTCCTTGACGACGAAATGATGCAGCACGACGCGGCCGCCGACGGCCTCGCGATCCTCCTGCACGCTCTTGATCGTGACCTCGACGTCCTCGCCGCCGGCACGCAGCCTGAGCGTCGCGCCCACGAGATCGGCGCTGCGCAGGACGTTACCCCCTGCCATGACCAGCACGAATTCCGTGCCCTCGACTTTCAACTGTGGCTGGGCGCAAGCCATGACCGGTGTGGCGGCCGCTATCATCGCCGCCAATCCGAGCTTTCGGATTGCCAAGTTCATGATCTCGAGCCCCCTCCTCCGGCTGCAGACATTGCAACGCCGGGGGGTCGAGCCATTGCAGGCTCGACCGGCCGGATCGGAACCAAGGTCAGATCGCGCTTCGGCGATCACTCTTCCCACGGCTCCGAGCCTAAGCCGCGGCCGCCGACCGCGATGTGATGGCCATCACAAATTGGTCGATTCTCCCCCCACCCCTGGTGGTAATATCGGCCTATCCACCCCCAACCCACGAAGATGGCATGCGAATCTTGACGCTCCCTGCCCTGTTCGCCGCCCTGATCGCGGCAAATGCCCCCACGCCGCTCGCCGCCCAGCAATGGCCGACCCGCACGGTCAAGATCATGACCGGGACCCCCGCCGGCGGCAGCCCGGATTTGGTCAGCCGGCTCCTGGCCGACAAGCTCAGCGAGCGTTTGGGGCAGGCGGTGGTCGTGGAGAACGCGGCGGTGAGCGGGGTCACGGCCTGGAGCAACGTGGCCAAATCGCCGCCCGACGGATACACCGTCGGGATGCTCACCGGCGCGTTCTCGGCCCGCGCCGCAGTCGCCAAGTCGCTGCCCTACGATCCGATCAAGGACTTCGCCTTCGTCACCCTGGTGTCCGGTTATCCCATGGTGGTCGCAACCGCGCCGAGCTCGCCTATCAAGTCGTTCGGCGACCTCATCGCCCGCGCCAAGGCGGCGCCCGACCAGGTGACCTACGGCATGAACCTGCCGGGCAGCGTCCACCATCTGGTCGGCGAATTGATCAACGTCGAGGCCGGCACCTCGATGCGGGGTATTCCCTACCGCGGCAACAGCCAGATCGTGCAGGATCTGCTGGGAGGCCGGCTCGACGTCATGGTCGAAACCGGCACGGTTGCCTTCGCGCAGATCAAGGGCGGCACCTTGCGCGGCCTGGCGGTGTCCTCGCGCGAGCGCTTCGTGCTCGAGCCCGACATCCCGGCGATCGCCGAGACCCTGCCCGGCTTCGAGGTCATCTCCTGGCTCGGCCTCGCCATGGCCGGCGGCACGCCACGGCCGATCGTCGACCGATTGAACCGCGAGATCGGCGAGATTCTCAAGCTGCCCGATATCCGCGACAAGCTCGCCGGCGTCGGCAACGTGCCGACGCCGACCACGCCCGAAAAGATGCGCGAGCATATCGAGCACGATACCGCGCGCTGGAACCGGGTGGTGGAGATCAAGAAGATCGAACGGTATTGAGCGGCGCGTTCCGGCTCAATGCACACCCGCCGCCCGCAGATATTGCAAATCGACGAACCGCTCGGGCGCGGGCAGCGGCGGCTTGAGCGCGCCGCCCTCGCCCATGAAGGCAATCACTTGCGCCAAGCCCTTGAGGTCGATCTCCGCCTGCTTCGGCAGGACGCCGCGGTCGGGCTCGAAGTAGAGCGCCAGCGTCTGGCGGGCGATGTCGCCCGACGCGCCCGTCAGTTCCACCATCGCCTTGATGACGTCGTCGCGATTGGCGCCATCGCGGATGAACCCGAAGGCCGAGGCCATGGCGCGGATGAAGCGTACCAGCGTGTCCTTGTTGGCCTCTGCCCAAGCGCGCCGCGCGGCGATCACCTGGAACTGGAAAGCCGCCACCGCCTCGGTTGAGACGCCGAGGCGGCGATACCCCTGTTGGATCGCGACCAGGTCGTCCGGCTGCCCGAGCGGAACGGCGTCGCATTCTCCCCGCCTGAGGCACTCGAAACGCACCGGCGAGCCCACCAGCTCCTTCACGCGGTAGTCGCTCCCCTGCAATCCCTTCAGCGCCAGCAGCTTGCGCATGGAGATCGAGATCGTGTCGACCGGCAGCGAGAGGCCCACCAGCTTGCCCTTGAGGTCGGCAAAGCTCGTGATCTCGGACTTGGCGATCAGGCTGTAGATCGGATTGGCGGTCTCGCCGGCGATCGCCACCGCGTCGGAGCCGGCGAGCACCGCCTGGATCAGATAGGGACTGGCGGTCTGGGTGACCTCGACCCTGCCCTCGCCGAGCGCGGCGACCATCTTGTCGGTGCCGCCCGGAATCGGAACGTGCTCGAGCTTGATGTTTTCCCGCGCCAGGAACCCCTTCTGCTGCGCGATGAACGCATAGAGCGACGAGACGCTGCGCACTGTGGACGGAATCTGTCCGTAACGGAGCGTGGTGCCTTCAGCCGCGGCGGTCGCGTCCGGCGCGGCGGCGAGCAGCGCCGCGGCCAGCACCATGATCGCTCGTCTCATCGCGCCCTCCCTGCCCCGCCACCGAGGCGGCGAACTTGGCCCGCACCTTCTCGGCATTCGCCGGATCGGCCCGCACCGTCATCGCCAGTTGGCCGTCCTCGCGCAACGACCTGGCCATGACCTCGGCGTGGCGATAAAGCCAGCTCACGCCCGCCCCATCCGCCGGGTCGAGGATGAGGTCGAGCGTCACCCGGCTGGCGGCGAGCCGCGCCTCGATCGCAGCGGCGAGCCGCTCGAACCCCTCTCCGGTCAGCGCCGAGACCAGCACCGGGCGGCGCTCGGCCGGCTGGCGGTCGGCGAGATTGCCGACGCGGGCACGGGCCGCGTCATCGAGGCGGTCGATCTTGTTCCAGACTTCGATGATGCGCTTGCCTTCGCCCGCCTCGATGCCGAGCTGGCGCAACACGTCCTCGACGTCGTGCGACTGCGCTTGCGCGTCCGCGTGCGAGAGGTCGCGCACGTGCAGGATCACGTCGGCCTCGATCACCTCTTCGAGGGTGGCGCGGAACGCCGCCACCAGCATGGTCGGCAGATCCGAGATGAAACCGACCGTATCGGACAGGATCACGCGCAAGCCTTGCGGGAGGTCGACCGCGCGCAGCGTGGGATCCAGCGTCGCAAACAGCATGTCGGCGGACAGCACGGTCGCCCGGGTCATGCGGTTGAACAGCGTGGACTTGCCGGCATTGGTGTAACCGACCAGCGCGACCACCGGATAAGGCACCCGCTTGCGGCTGTCGCGATGGAGCTTGCGCGTGCGCTTGACCTTGTCGAGCTCCGCCTCGATGCGGGCGATGCGCTCCTCGATCATTCGCCGGTCGGCCTCGAGCTGGGTCTCGCCCGGCCCGCCGAGGAAGCCGAAACCGCCGCGCTGGCGCTCGAGGTGGGTCCAGGAGCGCACCAGCCGGCTCTTCTGGTAGGTGAGATGGGCGAGCTCGACCTGCAGCGCGCCTTCACGCGTGCGGGCGCGCCGTCCGAAGATTTCGAGAATCAGCCCGGTGCGGTCGAGCACCTTGGCGTTCCAGGCCTTTTCGAGGTTGCGCTGCTGCACCGGCGAGAGCGCGCAATCCATCACCACGATCCCGGCCGCGTCGCCTTTGACCAGGCCGGCGATCTCCTCGACCTTGCCCTTGCCGATGAAGGTCGCCGGGCGGATGTCGCCGACCGGCACGATACCGGCGTCGACCACGACGAGATCGATGGCGCGGGCGAGCCCGACCACCTCGTCGAGCTTGGCGGCGGGCAGGCGCAAGGCGGCCGGCGAACGAGCGCCAGCCGGCGCCCGGCCGCGCAGATGCGGCTCGATGACGACGGCGCGACCCGTCCCCGCGCCCGCGGGCGGGCTCGGTCGGTCGCTATGGGTGTCGAACCGGCGGGGTTCCAATTAGACCTTTTCCCCGGCCGGGACCTCCTCGGCGCCTTCGAACAGCTGGATCGGATGACCTGGCATGATGGTAGATATGGCGTGCTTGTAGACCAGCTGCGAGTGCCCGTCGCGTCGCAGCAGCACGCAGAAATTATCGAACCAGGTCACCACGCCCTGCAGTTTCACTCCGTTCACCAGGAAGATCGTGAGCGGTGTTTTGTTCTTGCGGACATGGTTCAGGAAGGTGTCTTGGAGATTTTGTGCGCGGTCGGCCGCCATTGTTGCTGTTCCATTTTTTCCCTCGCAGGCCCCTTCCCGCGAGGCTTATTGCCGGATCGCTGTGCCCATTTTCTAACCATTCTCACAGGACCCGGACGTTGCCATTACAAGGCACGGCCGCGGACCGTGCAAGCACAAGTTGGGGGGAAACCCGCCCTGGGGCGCAAAATATCGGGGGTTTAGCTTCGCTCCGCGTGGCGGTGGAAATCCTTCCGGAGCGCGGTCGCCACGCTTCCCGGCGCGCCGTTGCCGACCGGCCGCCCGTCGATCCGCACGACCGGCAGGACGACCTGGCTCGCCGCCGTCAGAAAGGCTTCGCGGGCGCCGTAGGCCTCCTCGACCGTGAACGGGCGCTCCTCCAGGGTGAGACCCTGGGCTTCGATCGCGCCAATCAGCACGGTCCTGGTGATGCCCCGCAGGATTCCTTTGTCGGCCGCGCGGGTCACCACCTTGCCGCCCATGGTGACGATCCAGGCATTGCTCGAGGACCCCTCCGTCACCTTGCCGTCGCGGTCCACGAACCAGGCTTCCCCGGCCCCCTGCTCGCGTGCCGCCTGCTTGGCGAGCACGTTGGGCAGGAGCGAGATCGACTTGATGTCGACGCGCTCCCAGCGGTTGTCGGGCAGGGTGACGACCGCGACGCCCTGAGCGGCAGCCCGTTCGTTGCGGGCCATGTCGAGATTGCGGGCGGTGACGACGATGCTTGGCCGCGTTCCGGGTGGCGGAAAGGCGTGATCACGGCGCGCCACGCCGCGCGTGATCTGCAGATAGACGATGCCGTCGTGCACGCGGTTGCGGCGGATGGTTTCACGCATCACCACGCCGAGGGCGGCCGGCGACATCGGCAGCCGGATCCGCAGCTCGCCGAGCGAGCGCTGCAGGCGCTCGACATGGCGGCGCTCGTCGATGAGGCGGCCGTCCCTCACCTCGCAGACTTCGTAGACGCCGTCGGAGAATTGGTAGCCGCGATCCTCGACATGTATGGTGGCCTCGCGGCGAGGCAGGTAGCGGCCGTTGACATAGGCGATGCGCGACATGGGCGAAATAGCGAATAGCGAGTGACGAATGGCGAATAGGAAGGCAGATTTCTATTGGCTACTCGCTATTGGCCCCTTCCGTTTTCTTAGTCTATTCCCAGTGCCTTCAACTTGCGGTGCAGCGCCGAGCGCTCCATGCCGACGAACTCGGCGGTGCGCGAAATGTTGCCGCCGAACCGGCTGATCTGGGCGACCAGATATTCGCGCTCGAACACTTCGCGCGCCTCGCGCAGCGGCAAGCCCATGAGGTGCTCGCCACCGTCGCCGCCGGGCATGGATGGGACCATCGAGCCAACGTCCTGCGGCAGCATGTCGGCGCTGATCACGGCCTCGGGATCGCCGCCGGCCAGGATCATCAGCCGCTCGACGTTGTTGCGCAGCTGCCGCACGTTGCCGGGCCAGTCGTGCGACTGCAGCACCGCCATGGCGTCCTCGCCGATCAGCCGCTTGGGCAATCCGGTGGCGTACGAAATCTGCTCCATGAAATATTCGATGAGATGCGGGATGTCCTCGCGGCGCTCGGCCAGCGGCGGCACCCGGATCGGCACCACCGAGAGCCGGTGATAGAGATCCTCACGGAACTTGCCGGCGGCGATCTCGGCCTCGATGTTGCGGCCGGTCGAGGAGATGATCCGCACGTCGACCTGCACCTTGTTGGTGCCGCCGACACGCTGGAAGGTCTGCTCGACCAGCACCCGCAGAATCTTGTTCTGGGTCTCGCGCGGCATGTCGCCGATCTCGTCGATGAACAAGGTGCCGCCGTGCGCCTCTTCCAGCGCGCCGACCTTGCGGCCCTGCCCGTCGACCGGCTGCTCGAGGCGCTCGACGCCGAACAGCTCGACCTCCATGCGCTCGGGCATCATTGCCGCGGCGTTGATGACGATGAACGGTCCGTTGGCGCGGGCCGAATGGGAGTGGATCGCGCGCGCCGCCAATTCCTTGCCGGCGCCGGCGGGACCGACGATCAGAATCCGGCTGTTGGTGGGAGAAACCTTCTCGACCGTCTGGCGCAGCTGATTCATCGACGACGATTTGCCGACCAGGGTCGAGGGCGACAGCTGCTTGAGCGCCTTGACCTCGCGCTTGAGCCGCGAGGTCTCGAGCGCGCGCTGCGCCACCAGCACCAGCCGGTCGGCCTTGAACGGCTTCTCGATGAAATCGTAGGCGCCCTGCTTGATCGCGGCGACCGCCGTTTCGATATTGCCGTGACCCGAGATCATCACCACCGGAAGCTCGGGGTGCTGCTGCTTCATGCCGTCGAGCAATTGCAGCCCGTCGAGCCGGCTGCCCTGCAGCCAGATGTCGAGGAACACGAGGCTCGGCCGGCGGCTCGCCACGTGAGCGAGCGCGTCGTCGCTGTCGCGCGCGGTGCGCGTCACATAGCCTTCGTCCTGCAGGATGCCGGACACCAGCTCTCGGATGTCTGCTTCGTCGTCGACAATGAGGATGTCATCCATGGCTTACGCATTCGTTGCAAGTTGAGGGGCCTGGGGTTCACGGATGGCCTCGGATTCACCGGGAACGACGGTCACTGCCGCAAAGCGCAGCCGCATCCAGGCGCCGCGTTGTCCGGGAATTCTGTTTGCCGCATCGCCGAGCTCGATCCGCCCGCCGTGTTCCTCGAGAATGCGGCCCACGATGGCGAGACCGAGCCCGGTGCCCTTCTCGCGGGTCGTGACGTAGGGCTCGAGCAGGCGGCTGCGGTTTTCCTTCGGTAATCCGATGCCGTTGTCGATCACGTCGATGACGATGTCGTCGCCCTCTCGCCCGGCGGACACGCGGATGTGGCCGCGCCCGAGCTCGGCGGGCGGCACGGCGGCGATCGCCTCGGTCGCATTCTTGATGATGTTGGTGAGCGCCTGCGAAATCAGCCGCCGATCGAACCGCGCCGGCATCGGATCCTCGGCAATCTCGACGTCGATATCGATGTCGGCATTGCCCACGCGCTGCAGGAACACCACCTGCCGCACGGTGTCGGCGACGTCCTCGGCCACCATCACCGGCTTGGGCATGCGCGCGAAGCGCGAGAACTCGTCGACCATTCGCTTAATGTCGTCGACCTGGCGCACGATCGTGTCGGTGCACTGCTGGAAGACGCCGGCGTCCTCCTTGATCACGGCGGCGTATTTGCGGCGCAGGCGCTCGGCCGAGAGCTGGATCGGCGTGAGCGGATTCTTGATCTCGTGGGCAATGCGGCGCGCGACGTCGGCCCAGGCCGAGGTGCGCTGCGCGGTCACCAGTTCGGTGATGTCGTCGAGCGTGACCACGTAGCCGTGTTCCGCCGCGCTTGCCTGCTCGCTGGTGACGCGGACGGAAACATTGCGCTCGCGGCCGCTGCGGTTGATCGTAACCTGACCCTGGACCAAGCGCTGCAAGCCCGAGCGCGCGGTCGCGAACATGGCTTCGATCTCCGGCACGACATCGGCGAGCGGCCGTGCCAGCGCGTCGGCCTCGGTGCAGCCGACCAGACGTTCGGCGGAGCGGTTCATGATGCTGATGCGGCCCTCGGCGTCCACGCCGATGACGCCGGCGCTGGCGCCCGCCAGCACCGCCTCGGTGAAGCGCCGTCGGCTGTCGATCAGGTCGCGGGCGCGCACGATGTCGTCGCGCTGGGTGCGCAGCTCCTGCGTCATCTTGTTGAAGGTCTCGCCGAGCTGGGCGAGATCGCCCTCGGAGCGCCGGGTCGGCACCTGAACGTAGAGATTGCCGGTCGAAACGATCTGCGCCGCGCCGATCAGGCGGCGGATCGGCGACACCAGATAGTTGGCGAAGTTGAGCCCGATCCACACCGCCGAGAGCAGCACGCAAAGCGCGATCACCGTGTAGATCAAGGCAAAGGCGATCTGAATGCCGAGCCGGCGGCTTTCGAGATCGGCGAACTGGGCGATCCCTTCCTGCGTCGCCCGCAACTGCGTCAGCACCCGCGGGTCGAGCAACCGGGCGATGTACAAATAGGTGTCGCCGTAATTGCGCAGCTTGATGATGGCGGCCACGTAACCGGCATCGAGGAACATCGCGACCTGCGGCTCGGTGTCGTTGACGGCGGCGAGCACCTCGGGCGACGGTTTCACGAAGGCGGCCTCGGTGATCTGGGTATCGGCCTGATCGACGATGGCGAGATTCTTGTCGATCATCATCACCGCCGGCAGTCCGCGGATCGACGCCTGGACCGTGAGGAACTGATGGAACTGCTCACGCGACTGATCGAACAGCGGCCGCGCGCGCACCAGCTCGATCGCGATCGCGATGTTTTCGGCGCGCGCGAACTGGACGTGGTCGCGCACATAGGCGTCGGACACGACCAACGAATTTTCGATCAGCGAGCGGTTCTGGCGCGAGAACAGCCGGTCGAGACCGCGGTCGAGGGTCACGCTCGCGAACACCGCGACCAGGATCGCCGGCACCGCGGAGATGACCGAAAACAGGGCGACGATACGCACATGCAGGCGCGAGGCGGCGCGGCCGCGGCGGCGCGCCTGCAGCACCCGCCACAGCTCGCGCCCGATCAGCGCCAGCAGCAGCACGACGGTGACGATGTTGATCGCCAGCAGCAGGACGACGACGTTGTGGGTCGGGGCGATCGGTGTGAGCCCGGCCAGCACCACGAAGGTGACCAGCGCGGACAGGACGGCGAGCGCGACCGCGATGATTCCGAGGAGCCGCACCAAGCCGCCGGGCGCTGGCGACGTGGTTGCGGACACCAGGTCCGCAGTGGCCGTTTGGCCGACGTTGGTCATGCAGTTCTGCTTCGCCCAAAACCGGGTTTATGGCACGTCAACCCGTGCTGATGGGCGATCCCCCGCCTCACCATTGATGCTTTTATACAACAATGTTGCCGAATTGCGACAATTCCGGGGCTGGTAATCCCTGATGTGGCCGATCGGCCACCCGCGCTCACCCGCTGCTGCGGAACACCTGGATATCCAGATCGCGGATTTTCTTGCGCAAGGTGTTGCGGTTGACCCCCAGCAGGTCGGCGGCGCGGATCTGGTTGCCGCGGGTCGCCGCCAGCGTCACCGACAGGAGCGGATGCTCGATCTCGCGCAGCACCCGGTGATACAGGCCAGGGGGCGGCAGTTCCTCACCGAAGCTCGCAAAATAGGCCGCCAGGTGCCGCTCGACCGCGGCCGAGAGGCCCTCCTCCGGCCGCGGCGCTTCGTCGCCGGCGACCATGGCGGGCTGCGAGAGCTCGGCATCGATCACCGCGGCCGAGATCGTCTCCTGCGGATAGAGCGCCGCCAGCCGGCGGGCGAGGTTTTCGAGCTCGCGCACATTGCCCGGCCAGCGGTGCCGCTTGAGCCGGTCGAGCGCCGCCTGCTCGAGCTGCTTGGCCGGCAGCCCCTCGCGCTCGACCAGCGCGAAGAAGTGGCGGATCAGGTCGGGAACGTCCTCGATGCGCTCGCGCAGCGGCGGCAGCCGCAGCGGCACCACGTTGAGGCGGAAGAACAGGTCTTCGCGGAACAGGCCCTGCTGGATGAGGATGCGCAGATCCTTGTTGGTGGCCGCGATGATGCGCACGTCGCTCTTGATCGGCGTGCGGCCGCCGACGGTGGTGTATTCGCCCTGTTGCAGCACGCGCAGCAGCCGCGTCTGCGCCTCCATCGGCATGTCGCCGATCTCGTCGAGGAACAGGGTACCGCCTTCGGCCTGCTCGAAGCGGCCGGCGCTGCGGGTATTGGCGCCGGTGAAGGCGCCCTTCTCGTGCCCGAACAGCTCGGACTCGATGAGGTCGCGCGGGATCGCCGCCATGTTGATGGCGACGAACGGTCCGCTGCGGCGCTTGCCGTAATCGTGCAGCGCGCGGGCGACCAGCTCCTTGCCGGTCCCCGATTCACCGGAGATCATCACCGTGAGATCGGTCTGCATCAGGCGCGCGACCACGCGGTAGATTTCCTGCATCGCCGGCGAGCGGCCGACCAGCGGGATCGACTCGAGGTCCTCGGCCTTGACCGACGGCCGCGGGCGCTCCTTGGGCTCCGACAGCGCGCGGCCGACGATCGCGATCAGCTCCTTGAGATCGAACGGCTTGGGCAGATACTCGTAGGCGCCGCGCTCGGACGCCCGCACCGCGGTCATAAAGGTGTTCTGCGCGCTCATGATGATGACGGGCAGGTCGGGCCTGACCTTCTTGATGCGCGGCAGCAGATCGAAGGCGTTCTCGTCCGGCATCACCACGTCGGTGATAACCAGGTCGCCATCGCCTTGGCTGACCCAGCGCCACAGCGTGGCGGCGTTGCTGGTCGAGCGCACCTCGTAACCGGCGCGCGACAGCGCTTGGTTGAGGACGGTGCGGATCGCCGCATCGTCATCGGCCACCAGAATGCTTCCAGCGGGCATTGACATCCCCTCTTCAGGTAGCGTCGCCCGGCTCGGCGTCGTCACCCAAGAACATGGGCATGAGCACACGAAAGATGGTCCGTCGCGGTTGCGACTCGCATTCGATGATCCCGCCGTGGTCGCCGACGATCTTGGCGACCAGCGCCAGCCCCAGGCCCGATCCGGTGGTCTTGGTGGTGACGAACGGGTCGAACAGGTGCGGCAGCAGGTCCTCGGGCACCCCGGGGCCGTTGTCCTTGACGCAGAATTCGAGCGGCAGCGACACCCGTGTCTTGCTGCCCGGCCGCGACAGCCGCACGCCCGGCCGGAACGCGGTCGAAATCTGGATCTCCCCGTCGGCGGCACCCTCGCCGATCGCCTCGGTCGCGTTCTTCATCAGATTGAGGAAGACCTGGATCAGCTGGTCGCGATTGGCCAGCACCGGCGGCAGCGAGGGGTCGTAGTCTTCCACGAACTTGACGTGGCGCGCGAAGCCCGATTGGGCGAGCCGCTTCACGTGCTCGAGCACCAAGTGGATGTTCACCGGCTCGCGTTCGACCGGCCGCTCGTCGGTGAACACCTCCATGCGGTCGACCAGCTTCACGATGCGGTCGGCCTCGTCGCAGATGAGCCGCGTCAACGAGCGATCGTCGTCGGTGGCCGACTGCTCGAGCAGCTGCGCCGCCCCGCGGATGCCGGAGAGCGGGTTCTTGATCTCGTGGGCGAGCATGGCCGCGAGCGCGATCACCGAGCGGGCGGCGCCGCGGTGGGTGAGCTGGCGGTCCATCTTGTCGGCGATCGTGCGCTCCTGCAGCATGACCACGACGTGGTCGGCCCGCTCCGGCAGCGGCGCCACGTGCAGGTCGACCAGGCGCTCGCCGGGATTGCGCGGCGTGCCAAGATCGACCATGTACTCGTTCACCGCCGCGCCGCGGGCGCGCACCTGGTCGATCAGCGCCAGCAGCGGGCTGCCGAACGGCACCAGCTCGCGCAGCAGGTGGCGGCGAAGCAGCAGCAGCGAGGCCTCGAAGAAGGCTTCCGCCGCCGCGTTGGCATTGGCGATGCGACCGTCGGCCGCGACCACGATCACCGGATGCGGCAAGGCGTCGAGCACGGCGTCCGCCGTGCCGGAGGGCAAGGTCGGCATCGGCGTAGGCGCCGGCCTGGGCTCGTGCCGGCTCATGCCGCCTTCTTCTCGCTGGCGTGGACCGACTCGAAGGCCGCGAAGGCCTCGGCGAGATGGCGGCGAACCGCGGCCGGATCGTCGGCAGTGAGCACACGGCTGCGGTGGAACTTGAGCATGCCGGCGTCCGCGCCCACCGTTTCGGCCGCCGCATCGAGCGCCCAGCCAAGATGCTTGCGCGCATGGCGCCGACCGATCGCCACGCCGTGGTGGCCGAGCATCTCCTGGTAGAGTCGATCGATGATGGCGAATTGGGTTGCGAGCGCAGGCGCAGCCTCGCGCCGGCCGGACGCCAGATAGCGTGCGATCTGCGCGGGCAACCACGGACGGCCCTGCGCGGCGCGCCCGACCATCACCGCATCGGCTCCCGACGCCGCCAGCGCCGTGACGGCGTGGTCGCAGCTGCGGATGTCGCCGTTGACCGCGACCGGGATCGCGACGCTGTCCTTGACGGCGCGCACCGCCGCCCAATCGGAGCGGCCCTTGTAGAACTGGCAGCGGGTGCGGCCATGCACGGTGATCATTTGCACACCCGCCGCCGCGGCGCGGCGCGCCAGCTCGGGCGCGTTGATCGAGCGATCATCCCAGCCGAGTCGCATCTTGAGCGTCACCGGCACCGACACGGCGCCGACGGTGGCCTCGATCAGCGACAGCGCATGGTCGAGATCGCGCATCAGCGCCGAGCCGGCCTGCCCGCCGGTCACGTGGCGCGCCGGGCAACCCATGTTTATGTCGACAACGGAAGCGCCGGAATCCTCGGCGATGCGAGCGCCTTCCGCCATCCAGCGGGCCTCGCAGCCGGCGAGCTGCACGACGTGGAGCCCGACGCCCTGTCCCTCGGCGCGCAGCAGCGCATCGGGACAGCCCTCTGCGAGGTCGTCGCTCGCCGTCATCTCGGAGACCACGAGGCCGGCGCCGAGCCGGGCGGCCAACCGCCGGAACGGCGCATCGGTTACGCCCGACATGGGCGCCAGGATCACGCGGTTCGACAGGATGAGATTGCCGATGGCGACCGGGAAAGAGCAGGAATTCGTAGTCAATGAAGGCACTTATGGTCCCTGCACACGAATTAGGCGGCTTTTTCTAGTTGCATAGAGTTTAGCCAAACTTGCCCCATGCGCAAGTGCTGCACTGCAAAAATCCCCGTTTTGATTAAAGCGCCCGCAGCGCGCGGACGAATTCCGGTTTGCGGGCTTCCGGCAACACGCTAAAGCCATGCCCGGCGTCACTTTTCGGATCGCGGGATATGTCAGGCATGGTCGCAGCGGTCGTCGTGGCAGCCGGCCGCGGGCTGCGCGTCGGCGGCGACCGGCCCAAGCAATACCGGCAGATTCTGGGCGAGCCGGTGATCCGCCCGAGCCTCGCCGCCTTGGCCGCCCACGACGATGTCTCGCTGGTGCAGCCGGTGGTGCATCCGGACGATGCCGCGCTCTACCAGGCGGCGGTCGCCGGCCTTGAGCTGTTGCCGCCGGTGCCGGGCGGCGCAACGCGGCAAGCATCCGTGCGCGCCGGCCTCGAGGCGCTCGCGGCCCGCGGCCCCGAGCTCGTGCTGGTGCACGACGGGGCGCGGCCGTTCGCCTCCGCAGCCTTGATCACGCGGGCGATTGCCGCGGCACGGGCCAGCGGCGCCGCGGTCCCGGTCCTGCCCCTCGCCGACACCGTGAAGACGGTCGATGCGGCGGGCACGGTGACCGGAACGATCGACCGCGCCCAGCTGCGCATGGTGCAGACTCCGCAGGCCTTCGGCTTTGCGGCGCTGCTCGCCGCCCATCGCCGCGCGCAGGCCGCCGGCCGCGACGATTTCACCGATGATGCCGCGCTCGCCGAATGGGCCGGTCTCAAGGTGACCACGTTCGAGGGCGAAGCCAGGAACGTGAAGCTCACCACCACCGACGATTTCACGCGTGCGGAGGCGGCCAAGCTTGCCGGCTTGAGCGACGTGCGCACCGGCTTCGGCTTCGACGTGCACCAGTTCGGCGCTGGCGACTACGTCATGCTGGGCGGCGTGCGTGTTGCGCATGATCGCGGGCTGTCCGGGCATTCGGACGCCGACGTCGTGCTCCACGCCCTGGTCGATGCGATCCTCGGGGCGCTCGCCGACGGCGACATCGGCGCGCATTTTCCGCCCAGCGATCCGCAATGGCGCGGCGCCTCCTCCGACCGGTTCCTCGCCTTCGCGATCGACCGCCTGCGCGCTCGCGGCGGGCGTATCGCTCATCTCGACGTCACCGTGGTCTGCGAGGCGCCGCGCATCGGCCCGCATCGCGACGCCATCCGCGCCCGCATCGCCGAGATCGCCGGCGTGCCGATCGAGCGCGTCGGGGTGAAGGCAACGACCAGCGAGAAGATGGGCTTCACCGGCCGCGGCGAAGGCATGGCGGCGTTCGCGAACGCGACCGTCCGCCTGCCGTGGAGCGACTGACCATGGACCCGGAGCTGGTGGCGCAGGCGCAGGCGCTGCTCGATCTGTGCCGGCGCAAGCAGCTCAAGATCGCCGCCGCCGAATCCTGCACCGGCGGGCTCCTGGCCGCGGTGCTTACCGAGATCCCCGGCTCGTCCGACGTGCTCGAGCGCGGCTTCGTGACCTACAGCAACGAGGCCAAGCAGGCCATGCTCGGCGTCCCTTCGACGGTGCTTGAACGGCACGGTGCGGTCAGCCGCGAAACTGCCGAGGCGATGGCCAAGGGCGCCGTTGCGCACGCGCCGGTCGATCTCGCGATCTCGATCACCGGCATTGCCGGGCCCGGCGGCGCGACCGCCGGCAAGCCGGTCGGGCTCGTTCATTTCGCCGCCGCGTCGCGCGACGGACGGCTGATCCAGCGGGAGCGCAGATACGGCGACGTCGGCCGCGCGCAGGTGCGCCGAGCGTCGGTCCACGAGGCGCTGGCGATGCTGGGCGAACTGGCCGCGCAGCAGCCGCGCTGAGCCGGGGCTTCATTAGCGCGCAACCAGAGCCTGATTGGAGCCAGGCCGTGTGTACGCGCGCTGGGAGGTATCAGCGCGGGATCGTCGGCAGGGTTGCGCGAATGCGCTCCGAGAAATCGGGCGCGCCATCGGCCGCCTGCGCGGCCTCGTTGATAAGGGAGCGTCGCCGCAGCTCGTCGAACGGCAGCGTCGTGTCCACCCGGCCCGAGTGGTAGAGGTAGCTATCGATCAGACCGTTGAAGAGATGGCGGATGTCGAAGCGGCCTTCCCGGCCGGCGGCGTTGGCGTAACGCACGATGTTGATCGTGCAGCTGTTGCTCAGCAGGTGATAGAACTCCGGCTGATCCGCCAGCTCGTTGATGCGCGCCAGGTAGACCATCAGCAGCCGGCGCGCATCGCCGGCCGAGGCGTTGAGGCGATAGAGGTACACCGTCTCCCGGCGGTGATTGGCGCGCACGCCCACAAGGTCACGCTCGTCACCCACCACGTAGATCAACTCGAATTGCTTGAAGAGGGACGCGATGGGGTCAAAGCCCTCGCCCACCTCCGGCCGCGTCTCGATGGAGATACTCAGCGGCGGCGCGTTGTCGAAGATGAAACTCAGGAAGGTGTGTCCAACCAGCCCCTCGCTCCAATACGACACGTAGAAATCGAGGGCGGTCAAGTGCGACAGCCACACCTCGCGCTCCTCATAGCGCACCGTGAAGTCGTTCCGGCTGCGGTAGTCGAAGTTGCGGACCCCGGTGATGCGCACGCGGTCGCCGTCGACAACCACCCGCGGCATCACGGCGACTTCCGGTCGCCACTCCCGATCGTGCGAGGGACGGATGGAGATCCACCACGCGACCACGCCGAGAAACAACGCGATCGCAACCACGGGCATGCGCCGTTGACGCGACAGCCAGAAGGCCCAGATCGCGAACGCCGCAAAGGCCAGCGCCAACCCCAGGCGCAGCCCGGCCCACGGGAGATTTGAATAGTAGATGGCCAGGGTGGCCCACGCGATGAGCAAGGCCCGGCACAGAAACCAGATTCCCGCGATCAGCCAGCCGAGAGACCTGGACAGGAACCCGCGATGCGAACTCAATAGCTTCTCCGTCCGCTCGCGTATGATGTTCCCGCGGCGAGCAGCGTCAGCTCTTGCGCGCCTGCAAAGCCAGGCTGCCGAGCGCAACACCCTCGCAGATGAGCTCGATGCCGAGCAATATGCCGATGAGCCAGGCCGCCGTAAGGGGAATGTTGGCCCAGAGATAGAAGGCCAGCAAGATTCCGACGACGCCGCTGGCCAGGACCCAACCCCAGTTCGGCAGCGGACGGATCGTCAGCGCGAAAATCACCTTCGAGATGCCCTCGACCATGAAGAACACGATCAGGAGCAGCGTAAGCGTGACGAGGCTCTCTCCCGGATTGCGAAGAAACAATACCCCGACAATCACGAACAGGACGACCGAGATGAGCTGAAGCCAGAGATGCGGCACGTGGCGCGCGCCGATGAGACTGATGCCTTGCAGGACGCCGCTGATGATCAGGAGCCATCCGAGGAAGATGACCACCGCTACCGACGACATCACCGGATAAACCAGCGCCACAATACCGGCGAGTATCATCAGAGCGCTTTGCACGAGATACCAGAGCGAATGCCGCTTGACGTTCTCGCGCATCGCTTCGCGCATCACCTGGGCGGCTTCTTCGAGTGTCATAGCCATGGTTCGTCTCCATTGGTGTGCGGCAGGGCCGAAGGCCCTCCGTTTTCGATCTAGCTGAACGACTGGCATTCCAAGGACGGACTGCACCTATGCTTCATGTTCACGTGGGAATCGGCACTCGGGTAACCAACCCCTAACCTTCCGCGTCGCCGCCCGCAGGATTCAGGCGATCTTTCGCGCGTAGACCTGATCGGCGCGCCGCTCGAAGGCGGCGGCAAGCCGGCGAAAGGCCACGTCGAACATCGAGCCCATCAACAGCCCGAGCGCGCGGCTGCGGAATTGGTAGGAAATGAAGAACTCGACGTCGCAGGTCCGCTCACCGGTCGGATGGAAGGCCCAGCGATTTTCGAGATGGCTGAACGGCCCTTCGAGGTATTCGACCAGGATCTGCAGGTTCGGCCGGTCGAGCGTGACGCGGCTGGTGAACTTCTCGCGGACAAGCTTGTAGGCGACGGTCATGTCGGCGACCAGGACCTCGATGCCTTCCGGCTCGGGGATGCGGTCGCGCACATTCAGCTGGCGGCAGAGCGGCACGAATTCCGGATAGCGTTCCACGTCGGCGACCAGATCGAACATTTCGGCAGCCGAGTGCTGCACCGAGCGCCTGGTCGAGAATTGCGGCATCGGCTAGCGCGCACGCCCGTCGCGTGCGGCCTTGAGACGGGCGAAATCCTCGCCGGCATGATGCGAGGAGCGCGTCAGCGGGCTCGCCGAGACCATGAGAAATCCCTTGGCATAGGCGACGGTCTCGTAGGCCTTGAACTCGTCGGGTGGCACGAACCGCACCACCGGATGATGCTTGCGGGTCGGCTGCAGATACTGGCCGATGGTGAGGAAATCGACTTCGGCCGCGCGCAGGTCGTCCATCACCTGCAGGATCTCGTTGCGCTCCTCGCCCAGCCCGACCATGATCCCCGACTTGGTGAACGTGGCCGGGTCGATCTCCTTGACCCGCTGCAGCAGCCGGATCGAGGCGAAGTAGCGCGCGCCCGGCCGCACGGTGAGATATTTCGACGGCACGGTCTCGAGATTGTGGTTGAACACGTCGGGTCGGGCCTCGACCACGACCTCGGCCGCGCCGTCCTTGCGCAGGAAATCGGGGGTGAGCACCTCGATCGTGGTCGCCGAGCAGCGCGCGCGGATGGCGCGGATCACCGCCGCGAAGTGCGCAGCCCCGCCGTCGTCGAGGTCGTCGCGGTCGACCGAGGTGACCACGACGTGCCTAAGGCCGAGCTTCAAGGTCGCCTCGGCGACCCGCGCCGGCTCGGCGGCGTCGAGCGGTCCGGGCAAGCCGGTCTTGACGTTGCAGAAAGCGCAGGCGCGCGTGCAGGTGTCGCCCATCACCATGAAGGTCGCGTGCTGCTTGTCCCAGCACTCGCCGATATTGGGGCAGCCAGCCTCCTCGCAAACGGTGTGCAGGCCGTTGGCGCGCACGATCGCCTGGGTCTCGGCATAGCCTTTCGACACCGGCGCCTTGACCCTGATCCAGTCGGGCTTTTTCAGCGCCGGCGCGTCCGGTCGGTGCGCCTTCTCGGGATGGCGCGGGCGGGCGGCGGCATCGTGGACGATAGTCATGGCGGCTCCGGGACCTGCGAGTCCCAAAGCCTTACTTACGGACGCGGCCTCCCCGGCGCAAGCCGCGGTTTGCGAGCGGCGCAGGGCGACGGCTCAAGCCGCCGCCTCCATCGTGAAGCCGACCTTGAGCTCGACCTGGTAGTGGCGGACCTTGCCGCCCTCGATATGGCCGCGGGTTTCCACCACCTCGAACCATCGCAGATTCCGGATGGTCTGGTTGGCGCGGGCGATGGCGGCGGCGATGGCGTCTTCGATGCTGGTTTCCGACGTGCCGACGACCTCGATGACCCGGTAGACGTGCTCTTGCATGGCGGCCTCCTTGGGCGGGCCGAATGGCCCCGCACATGGGCCTGAACGCGGCAGTCGCCGAAATGGTTCAGCAACCCGCAGTTCAAGCACTCGCTTGCGCTGCTGCGGCCCAGCATCAATCGCAAATTGCCGGTCAACTAGATCCGTCCCGTTGCGCGGTGGGACGGGCCTGCAGGCGCGGGTCGGTATTTTGACCATTCGGCGGCAGCGACCTAGAGTCCGGCGACAGTTGCGCCGGAGATTGTCATGATTACTCGCCGCCTCACGCTCAGCGTGCTCGCCGTGCTCGCCCTTCCCCTTGCCGCCCACGCACAGGGCTTCCCGAGCCGGACCATCACCATCGTGGTGCCCTACCCGCCCGGCGGGCCGATCGATGCGCTGGCGCGGCTGATCGCGCAGGAGGCCAGCAGCGACCTCGGTCAATCGATCGTGGTCGAGAACCGCCCCGGCGGCTCGGGCATCATCGGCACCAGCGCGGTGGCGCGCGCCGAGCCCGACGGCCACATGCTCATCCTCGGCACCAACCAGACCCACGCGACCAACCAGAGCCTGATCAAGAACTGCCCCTACGACGCGGTGCGCGACTTCGCTCCGGTCGCCGGCATCGCCGCCATGCCGCACGTGCTGGTGGTGCGCAAAAGCCTCGCCGCGGCCACCCTCGGCGATCTCGTGGCGATGGCGAAGGCCAAGCCCGGGAGCCTCACGTTCGGCTCGATGGGCAACGGCTCCGGCGCCCACCTGGCGGGCGAGCTGTTCAAGACCAAGGCGGCGATCGACATGCTGCACGTGCCGTTCAAGGGCCTCTCGCCCATGCTCACCGAGCTCCTGGCCGACCGCATCGACCTGAGCATCGCGCCGCTGCCAGGGCTGATCAGCCAGCAGATCGAGAGCGGCAATGTGCGCGCGCTCGCGCTCGCCCGCGCGCAGCGGCTGCCGCAGCTCGCCGCCGTGCCGACCTTCGCCGAAGGCGGCGTGCCGGGAGTCGAGGCCGATGCCTGGAGCGCGCTGTTCGCGCCGGCAAAGACCCCGCCGGCGGCGGTCGAGCGCCTCTACCGCGCGGTGGCGGCGGCGCTGTCGAAAGATGCGGTGCGGGCGGCAATGGCCAAGCAGGGACTGCCGGTCGCGCTCAAGACCCCCGCCGAGGTCGCGGCCATGCTGCCCGCCGAAGTGGAGAAGTGGGCGGCGGTGATCAAAGTGGCCAACGTGACGGTGGATTGAGCGGCGCGATTCCCCATTGCGGCGACCTCTCTCGGCCTCATGCTGAGGAGCATCGCAGCGCGAAGGAAGCTCATCAGTTTCCACAAGGATGGATGCGCTGCGATGCGTCTCGAAGCACCGCAAGTCGGGTTTACCCGACTTGCGCACTCTGAATGCGATGTCGGGCAAGCCCGACATCGGTGGGCCGCCCCCATCCTTCGAGACGCGCGCACGCACGTGTGGTCGCGTGTTCGCTGCTCGTGATGCGCGCTCCTCAGGATGAGGGCGGGTCAAGCACGCAAATCATCAAAGCGCGACGTCCAAATTGAAGAATCGCGCCGCGTTGCGCCAAAGAATCTTTTCTTTATCCGCCTGCGGGATCGCCAAATCGTTCACGATATCGACGTGCTCCTTCGGGTCGATCGGCACCGGCCCGTAATCGGTGCCGAACATGATCCGATCGGCGCCGAACACCTCGACCGCCTGGCGCACGTGCGGCGCCCAGAACCCCATGGTGTCGACGCTGAGCTTCTGGAGGTAGTCGCTCGGCCGCTCCTTGCAGCGGATCACCGCGCGTTCCGGCATGCCCTCGCAGCCGAGCCGCCATCCGAAGTCGAGCCGACCCATCACCGGCAAGAGCCCGCCGCCCATATGGGCGACCACGATTTTCAAGCGCGGATAGCGGTCGAACAGCCCCGACAGGATCATGCGGGCGAGCGCCATGGCGGTGTCGAACGGCCGGCCGACCAACTCGTCGAGCTTGTATTGGTCCATCTGCTGGGCGTGCCCGATCGGCGCGCGCGGCGGATGGATGAAGATCGGCACCTCCCGGTCCTGCGCCCATTCCCAGAACGCAAAGGCGTCCTCGCCGTCGATGAACCGCCCGTGCCAGCTCGACGTGATCAGCAGGCCCCTGAAGCGGAGCGACTCGAGACAGCGCTCGCCCTCCGCGACGTGGCTCGCATCGAGCGGGTTGAGCGTGCCGAGCCCGAAGTTCTTCGGCGACCGCGCCACGATCGCGGCGTTCTGGTCGTTGACGTGCTTGACCACGTCGAGCGCGGATTTCTTCGACACCGCGGCCATCACCTCGGCGGCAAACGGGTTGCTGATGATCCTCCCGGTGATGCCGGCCTTGGCGCAGACCTCCTGCTGGAGGTCGAAGTCGTACATGTCGTGATACGAGACCGCCGGCAGACCGCGATAATTGGTCACCGCGTTCCTGCCGACCGGCGTTCCCCGCAAGGCCTCGGCGACCCCGAGCGGATCGCCCTGCGGGCGCGGCGCACAATGGGTATGAATATCGATGATCGGCATTTGATGGGCGTGTGAGCGCGACGCCCATCATCGCAGAGCCCATCGGATGCCGAAAGCCGTCCGGTCCGAGCGGACTCGCACGCGGGCGGTCTATTTCGTCTTGCGCTCCTGCTCGTTGCGCGAGTGCAGCAAGGTTTTCTTGAACTTGCCGATCGAGTCGTGGGTGTGCGCATAGCTCACCACCCGGTAGATGTCACGCGCCACCGCGACATTGCCTCCGCCAACGTTGCAGATGATGACCGGCCCATTTGCGGCCGTCAGCTGGCGCGTCTTTTCGCTCAGCCAGTCATGGTTCTCGATCGTGGTTTCGACCCGGCACTTCTTCGGCAGCTTGATGCCCATCGATGCCAGGAAGGCACGCGGATCCTTCAGGTAGTCGAGAAACTCCTTCGGCTTGCACTCCCAGAAATGCAGCCCGAACGGTTCGGCCTCGATGATGGTGGAACGCGCGGACAAGTCGACGATCTTGGCTGGCATCGCACTCTCCCACGATGAGCTGACAGGTCACTCATCTTAAAATTGTTATCGGGAGATGCCAATACTAAAAATTGCGGCCGACGGCCGGCGCTGAGCAAGCGCTCATGGGCTAAATGTTCAACACCCTTCCGTAGGCGTCCAGCACCGCCTCCTTCATCATCTCGGAGAGCGTGGGGTGCGGGAACACGGTGTGCATCAACTCCTCTTCCGTGGTCTCCAGGTTCATCGCCACCACGTAACCCTGGATCAGCTCGGTGACCTCGGCGCCCACCATGTGTGCGCCCAGAAGCTGGCCGGTCTTCTTGTCGAAGATCACCTTCACCAGCCCCTGGTCCTCGCCCAGCGCAATCGCCTTGCCGTTGCCGACGAACGGGAAACGGCCGACACGGACGTCGATTTTCTTGTCTTTTGCAGCCTGCTCGGTGAGCCCGACCGAGGCGATCTGCGGGGAGCAGTAGGTGCAGCCGGGGATGAGCTGCTTGTCCATCGGATGGGGTTTGAGGCCCTTGATCGCCTCTACGCAGATGACGCCCTCGTGCTCGGCCTTGTGGGCAAGCAGAGGCGGGCCCGAGACGTCGCCGATGGCATAGATGCCGGGCACGCTGGTGCGGTTGAGCGCATCGACCACGATCGCGCCGCGCTCGGTCTTCACCCCGAGTTTTTCGAGGCCGAGATTCTCGATATTGCCGGTAACCCCGACCGCCGAGATCACGCGCTCGACCGCGAGTGTCTGGGTGCCGCCCTTGCCGTCGTCGATGGTGGCGGTGACGCTGTCGGGCTTCTTGTCGAGCTTCGTCACCTTGGCGCCGGTGAAGATCTTGATGCCCTGCTTCTCGAAGCTCTTGCGCGCGAAGGCCGAGATCTCGGCGTCCTCGACCGGCAGGATCTGCGGCAGCACCTCGACAACGGTCACCTCGGCGCCAAAAGCGCGGTAGAAGCTCGCGAACTCGATGCCGATCGCGCCCGAGCCGATCACCAGCAGCGACTTCGGCATGCGGTCGGGTGCCATCGCCTCGAAATAGGTCCAAATGAGCTTCTTGTCGGGCTCAAGGCCGGGCAGCACGCGCGGACGTGCGCCGGTGGCGATGATGATGTGCTTGGCCGCATAGGCGCCCGGCCCGAGCGCACCCTTCGGCGCCTCGCTCTTTCCCGCCTTCACGGTGACCTTGCCGGGCGCGTCGATAACCCCCTCGCCCCAGATCACCGCGACCTTATTCTTCTTCATCAAGAAGCCGACGCCGTCGTTGAGGCGCTTCGACACCAGGCGCGAGCGCTTGACCACGGCGGCCGGATCGAAGGCGACCTTCTCGGCGGAGAGCCCGTAATCCTTGGCGTGCTGCAGATAGTGGAAGATCTCCGCCGAACGCAGCAGCGCCTTGGTCGGGATGCAGCCCCAGTTGAGACAGATGCCGCCCAGATACTCGCGCTCGACGATCGCGGTCTTGAAGCCGAGCTGCGCCGCGCGGATCGCGGTGACGTAGCCGCCGGGGCCGGAGCCGATGATGACGATGTCGAAGGAGGTGTCAGCCATGCCGCCTACTCTCTCGAGCTTCTACTGCACCACCAGTTGCAACTCCTCCACCACCGGCCGCACCTTGGCGATCTGCTCGTGCAGCATTGCCCGCATCTCGGCCTGGGTCGAGCCCGAGGGCTCGGCGCCCACATCGGTCATGCGTTTGACCACATCGGGGTGCTTCGCAGCCGCCGCGATCTCCTGCTGCAGCCGCGCGACGATCGCGTCGGGCGTGCCCTTGGGCGCGAGGAAACCGTTCCAACCTTGCAGCTCCAGATTGGGGAAGCCGAGCGCGCGAACGGTCGGGGTGTTCGGCAGCGCGACCGATTTGGTGGCGACCGCCAGCGCCTTGAGCTGGCCTGAGCGCACGCGCTCGAGCGAGCTCGACAGCTGGTCGCCGCCGAACTGGATGCGCCCGGACAGAAGCTCGGTGACCAGCGGGGCGGCGCCGCGGAACGGGACGTGATCGAGCTTGATGCCGGTGTCGCGTTTGAGCACCTCGGTCATCAGGTGCAGGATGCTGCCGGGACCGGTGGAGCCGTAAAACAGCGGCGTGGTGGTCTGCTTGGCGTAGGCCACGAACTCCTTGAGGTCGTTCGCCGGCACCGACGGGTGCGCCAGCAGCAGCAGCGGCACGTAGGCGCCGACCGAAACCGGCACGAAATCGTCGAAGTCGTGGCGCGCGCGCTTGGCGTAGAGCAGCGACGAGGTCGTGGTGGTGAAGGTGATGTTGCCGAAGAGGAGCGTGTGGCCGTCGGGCGTGGCCTTGGCGACCTGATCGGCGCCGATCGAGCCGCCGCCGCCGCCGACGTTCTCGACCACCGCGCTCTGGCCCATGGTCTCGCTCATGCGCTGCGCGAACAGCCGCGCCAGCATGTCGGTGGTGGCGCCGGCCGGGAACGGCACCACGATGCGGATCGGACGGCTCGGAAACCGCTCCTGGCTCGCCACCGGGGCCGCTGCCAGCGCCGCCAATCCGGCGGCCGCAATACCGGTCAGCACCCCGCGCCGTGCAATCGTTCGCCGTCGCCAATCGAAATGCCTGCCCATCGCTTGTCGCTCCCTATTTGAATTATCGTTGCCGGAGGGCGCCGGCGGCCGGCGCCGCGGTCACACCACCATCATCACCGGGTTCTCGATCAGCGCCTTGAACGCGCCGAGCAGCTGGGCGCCGAGCGCGCCGTCGACCGCGCGGTGATCGGTCGAGAGCGTCACCGACATCATCCAGGCCGCCTCGATCTTGCCGTTCCTGGCGACGGCACGCTCCTCGCCGGTGCCGACCGCCAGGATGGTGGCGTGCGGCGGATTGATCACCGCGGCGAAATCCTTGATGCCGTACATGCCGAGGTTCGACACCGCGCTGGTGCCGCCCTGGTACTCCTCCGGCTTGAGCTTGCGCGCCCGCGCGCGGGCGGCATAGTCCTTCATCTCGTTGGAGATCACCGACAGCGATTTCGCCTCCGCCCGGCGCACGATCGGCGTGATCAGCCCGCCCGGGATCGAGACCGCCACCCCGATGTCGGAATGCTTGTGCTTGAGCATGCCGCTCTCTGTCCAGGTGACGTTGGCGTCGGGAACGCGCTGCAGCGCCAGCGCCAGCGCCTTGATGACGAAGTCGTTGACGGAAATCTTGTAGGCCGGCTTGCCGTCCTTGTCCTTGGGCGCGGCGGCGTTGATCTCCTCGCGCGCGGCCAGGAGCTTGCCGATGTTGCAGTCGAGCGTGAGGTAGAAGTGCGGGATGGTGAGCTTGGCCTCGACCAGCCGGCGCGCGATCACCTTGCGGATGTTGTCGTGCGGGACGACCTCGTAGCTGCCGGGCTCGAACAGCGCGCGGATCTTGTCGTCGGAGGGCGCCTGCACCGCGAGCGGCGCGGCCGCACCAGCAGGCGGCGCGAGCCCCTTGCCGGATTTCGCCGCCGCGACGTCGCGCGCGATCACCCGCCCGTGCGGTCCGGAGCCCTGGATGCGGGCGAGATCGATGCCGGCCTCCTTGGCGAGGCGGCGCGCGAGCGGCGAGGCGAAGACGCGGTTGGCGCCATGACCGTCGATACGGGCCCCCTCACCCCCACCTTCTCCCAACCCGACCTCGGGTTTACCCGAGGTCGGCACTTTAGAGCGGCCGAAGTCGGAAAAATCCGACTTCGGCTGGGGAGAGGGAGCTGCCGGCGCTTGTGGCGGAGGACGTTGCTGCGCTCCAGGCTGGGAAGTGGATCGCGTCTGTGGCGACGGACTCGGTGGGGCTGAGGGGGTGCCGGTGCTTGCCGCCTTCGCCGGAGCAGCAGCCGGTTTTGCCGCGGCAGCAGCCCCAGCGGCCGCCGCCCTTACGTCCTCCCCCTCCTCCGCCAGCACGGCGATGAGCTGGTTGACCGCCACGTCCTGGGTGCCCTCCGGCACCACGATCTTGGCGAGCGTGCCCTCGTCGATCGCCTCGTATTCCATCGTCGCCTTGTCGGTCTCGATCTCGGCGATGACGTCGCCCGGCTTGACCTTGTCGCCCTCCTTCTTGAGCCACTTGGCGAGGTTGCCCTTCTCCATCGTGGGCGACAGCGCGGGCATGAGGATGTTGACCGGCATGACGGACTCTGCGGCCTCTAGCTGATCGCGCTGGTGCTGCCGGGATCGGTCGGCGCGTCCATCTCGGCGTCGAACATCGCGCGGATGCGCTCGAGCGCCTCGTCCTCGGTGAGCTTGGTCTCCTTGGCGAAGATGCGGGCGGCGTGGCGCGCCACGTCGGCGATCAGCATGCCCCAGGCCTGCGGATCGTCGAAGGCCCGCCGCAGCGACACGTGCAGCCCACCCTCGACGATCGCCGCCCGCAAAACCTCCACGCCGCCGTGCTCGAGCGCGGTCGGCGGAACGTGCAGGGCGTCGAAGGTCGCCATGGCCTCCTCAAGTCTTTTCGTTTTGTCGCATTTTCTGCGGCGAACCGCTTCACACTTCGCCGGAAAATGCTCCTCCTCAGCCGAGCGGCCCGATCGCGCTCTTGACCGCGGGGGGCGTCTTGATCTCGGTCTCGAATGCCGAGCTGATGCGCGCCACCGTGTCGGCCTCCGGCAACCTGTTCTGCTGCGCGTAGACGCGCGCCACCTGCCGCGCGCACTCGGCGAACAGGCGGCCCCAGTCGTTGGGGTTCTCGAACAGGGGGCGCAAGGTCAAATGCAACTCGCCGTCGATGATGGCGGAGCGCAGCACCTCGATGCCGCCGCGCTCATTCGCGGCCGGCGGGATATTCAACGCTTGATAGGGTTTGCTCATCTGATCCTCACCGGTAGCAGACCGCCTTGGCGGCCGAGACCACTTCGGCGACCGAGGGCAGCGCGAGTTTTTCGAGATTGGCCGCGTAGGGCATCGGCACGTCCTTACCGGTGACGCGGGTCACCGGCGCGTCGAGCCAGTCAAAGGCGAACTCGGTCACCGCCGCCGCGATCTCGGCGCCGACGCCGGACTGCCGCCAGCCTTCCTCGACCGTGACGATGCGGCCGGTCTTCTTCACCGACTCGACGATGGTCTCGACGTCCATCGGCTTGAGCGTGCGCAGGTCGATGACCTCGGCGCCGATATTGTTCTTGGCAAGCTCGTCGGCGGCCTTGAGCGCATACGTCATGCCGATCGACCAGGCGACGATGGTCACGTCGTTGCCCGAGCGAACGATCTTGGCCTTGCCGATCGGCACCGTGTAGTCGTCGAGCTTGGGCACCGGAAAGCTCTGGCCGTAGAGGATCTCGTTCTCAAGAAAGATGACCGGATTGGGATCGCGGATCGCCGATTTGAGCAGGCCCTTGGCGTCGGCCGCCGTGTAGGGCGCGATCACCTTGAGGCCCGGAATGTGCGAGTACCAGGAGGTGTAGTCCTGGCTATGCTGGGCGGCGACGCGCGCCGCCGGCCCGTTCGGCCCGCGGAACACGACCGAAACGCCCATCTGGCCGCCCGACATGTAGCGCGTCTTCGCCGCCGAATTGATCAGCTGGTCCATCGCCTGCATCGCGAAATTGAACGTCATGAACTCGACGATCGGCTTGAGCCCGGCCATCGCCGCGCCGATGCCGAGCCCGGTAAAGCCATGCTCGGTGATCGGCGTGTCGATCACCCGCATCGCGCCGAATTCCTGCAGCAGCCCCTGGGTCACCTTGTAGGCGCCCTGATACTCGGCGACCTCCTCGCCCATGACGAAGACGTCCTTGTCGCGGCGCATCTCCTCCGCCATGGCGTCGCGCAGGGCTTCGCGCACCGTCATGGTGGCCATCTCGGTGCCCGCCGGCACGTCGGGCTCGGGTTCCGGCACGGATTTTGGGAACGGCGACCGCATGGCGGCGGGCGGGACCAGCGCCTCCGCCTCCTCGACCCGCGGGCGTGATTCCTCGACCCGCTCCACCAGGACCGGATCGGGTTGGCTCGGCGGCTTGCGCGGCTTGCCGTCCTTGAGCGCGGCGGCGTCCTCGCCCTCGGCCAGGATCATCGCGATCGGGGTATTCACCGCCACGTCGTTGGTGCCTTCCGGCACCAGGATCTTGCCGAGGGTGCCCTCGTCGACCGCCTCCACCTCCATGGTGGCTTTGTCGGTCTCGATCTCGGCGATGACGTCGCCGGATTTGACCGCGTCGCCCTCCTTCTTGTGCCACTTGGCGAGGTTGCCCTTCTCCATGGTGGGCGAGAGCGCGGGCATCAGCACTTCGATCGGCATGGACGCATCACCCGTTGGGGTCTAGCGGGAGACCCGCGCGAGGTTGGTCGCCACCGAGGTCGCCGCCAGGGCGACCATCAGACAGGCGAGGAAGGCGACCAGCGCCTTGTTGACTTGGGCGGCGCGCGCTGCGGCGGCGCCCTTGATCCGTCCGGTCGCGAACGGCCAGGCCACCACCGCGAGCCAGGCGAGCCGCGGCTGCCCGCGCTCGGCGGCCAATTCCCGCAGCGTCTGCGCATAGAACCAGGCGCCGGCGACCCAGCTCGCCAGCGCGCCGGCGAGCGCCAGAACAACCACGATGAATGCGAGCTGAGCCATGCGGGCGGTCCGCTTACCGGTACACGTCGGTCCAGAGCTCGGACGGATCGGGCTCGGCGTCGTTGGTGGCGAACTCGGCCGCCTCGTTGACGGCGCCGCGCACCTCGGCATCGATCTTCTTCAAGGCGTCCTCGCTGGCGAAGCCGCTCTTGAGGAGGCGGCTGCGCACTTGCTCGATCGGATCGTGCTCGGTGCGCATCTTGTCGACCTCCTCCTTGGTCCGGTACTTGGCCGGATCCGACATGGAGTGGCCGCGGTAGCGGTAGGTGAGCATTTCGAGAATGATCGGCCCGTTGCCGTCGCGGCACAATTTGACTGCCTCGTCGCCCGCGGCCTTGACCGCGCGCACGTCCATGCCGTCGACCTGCTCGCCCGGAATGTCGAAGGAGCGCCCGCGCAGCGACAGATTGGTGGTGGCCGACGCCCGCGCCACCGAGGTCCCCATGCCGTATTGGTTGTTCTCGATGACGTAGATCACCGGCAGCTTCCACAGCTTCGCCATGTTGAAGCTCTCGTAGACCTGCCCCTGGTTGGCGGCGCCGTCGCCGAAATAGGTGAGCGACACGTTGTCGTTGCCGCGGTAGCGGTTGGCGAAGGCGAGGCCGGTGCCGAGCGGGACCTGGGCGCCGACGATGCCGTGGCCGCCGAAAAAGCCCTTCTCCACCGAAAACATGTGCATGGAGCCGCCCTTGCCCTTGGAGTAGCCGCCGCGCCGGCCGGTCAGCTCCGCCATCACGCCCTTGGGGTCCATGCCGCATGCCAGCATATGGCCGTGGTCGCGAT
>JBEVIH010000158.1:0-22710 GCA_040510815.1 Xanthobacteraceae bacterium
CGGGGCATGCGGGTGGTCGGCCAGCCCGACGAGCTGGCTGAGGCGGTGGCGAGCGCCCGGCGCGAGGCGGCGGCCGCGTTCGGCAACGACCAGATCCTGCTCGAGAAATATATCGCCAAGTCGCGCCATATCGCGGTGCACGTGTTCGGCGACACCCACGGCAACGTGGTGTCGCTGTTCGAGCGCGAATGCACGCTGCAGCGGCGCCACCAGAAGGTGGTGGAGGAGGCGCTCTCGATCGGCCTGACGCCCGAGCGCCGCGCCGGGATGGCCGCCGCCGCCCGCGCCGCCGCCCAGGCGGCCGGCTATGTCAACGCCGGCACCGTCGAGTTCATCGCCGACGCGGCAGGCTTCCATTTCATCGAGATGAATACCCGGCTGCAGGTCGAGCATCCGGTGACCGAGATGATCACCGGCCTCGACCTGGTGGAGTGGCAGTTGCGCGTCGCCTTCGGGGAGAAGCTGCCGCTGCGCCAGGACGCCATCAAGGCGAACGGCCACGCGATCGAGGCGCGCATCTACGCCGAGGATGCCGACAAGGGCTTCCTGCCGTCGATCGGCCGTATCATCCGCTGGCGCGAACCGCCCGGGCGCGACGGCATCCGCATCGACACTGGCTTCCGCGCCGGCGACACGGTGACGCCCCATTACGACGCGCTGCTGGCCAAGCTGATCGCGTGGGGCGCCGACCGGACGGAGGCGCTCGACCGGCTGACCGAGGCGGTGGGCGAGTTCGACATCGCGGGCGTGATCACCAATCTCGATTTCCTCAAGGCGCTGCTGCGCGATCCGCAGGTGCGCAGCGGCGAGATCGATACCGGCTTTATTGAACGCGAGCTCGCGGCGCTGACCGCCGCGGCCCGCGCGCTGCCGGCGCAGGATCTCGCGGCGGCGAGCGCAGCGGTGCTGCTGCGCGAGCGCGACGAGCGAGCCCCGGACGCCGATGCGCCGTCCTCGCCGTGGAGCCGGACCGACGGCTGGATGGCCGCCGGCCGGCGCGGCCGCCGCCTGAGCTTTCGCCGCGGAACGGCACGGCACGACGCCGTGGTCTGGTACGAGCGCGACGGGTTGGCGATGGAATTCGGCGGGGAGAGCGGCCCGCTGCGCTTCGCTGCGCACGGCGGCGGCCAATTCGATGTCGCCCTGAGCGACGCCAAGGAAACCGTGTCGGCGGCCTGGACCGACCGCGACCTGGCGCTGCGGACGCCGCGCGGGCGCCTGTTCCTGCATTGGATCGATCCGTTCCTCGCTCAGGCGGGGCCGGCCGATGCGGTGAGCCGCATCGTCGCGCCGATGCCCGGAACGGTGATCCGCATTCTCGCCGAGCCGGGCACCGACGTGCCGCGCGGCGCGCCGCTGATCGTGATCGAGGCGATGAAGATGGAGCACACCTTGCGGGCGCCGGCCGACGGCCACCTCAAGGCGCTCAAATGCGCGGTCGGAGAGGTGGTGCAGGAGGGGGCGGAGCTGGCGGATTTCGAAGTGGGGCGAATGGCGAATGGCGAGTAGCGAATGGCGAAAAGCGAATAGGGCGGGCCAGGCTTCCCTACTCGCCATTCGCCATTCGCTTCGCTAGAAATCACCAATGGACACCCAGGTTCTGATTGCCGGCGCGGGCCCGACCGGATTGACGCTCGCGCTTGACCTCGGACGCCGCGGCGTGCGCTGCACGATTATCGAGCAGAAGCCCGCGCCGCAATTCCTGCCCAAGATGGAGCGCTGCAACGCCCGCTCGATGGAGATCTACCGGCGGATCGGGATCGCCGAGCGCATCCGCGCCGCCGGCCTGCCCAGCCATTGCCCGATGGACGTGTTCATCGTGCTCTCCGTGGTCGAGCCGCCGCTGCTGCACCTGCCCTATCCGTCGGTCGACGAAGCGAAGGCGGAGATCGCCAAGACCAACGACGGCAGCCAACCGCTCGAGCCCTACCAGCTGATCTCGCAATACACGCTCGAGCCGCTGCTGAAGGGGATCGTGGAAGAGTATCCGTCGGTCACGGTGCGCTACGGCTGCGAGTTCCTGTCGTTCACGCAGGACCAGGCCTCGGTCACCGTCACGGTCAAGAGCGACGGCGCGGTCGAGGAGATCAGGGCGCAGTACCTGGTGGGCTGCGACGGCGGCGCGAGCCTGGTGCGCCGGCAGCTCGGCATCGGACTCAAGGGCGACAGCAACCTGCTGCAGCTCCGCCAGGCGCTCTATTACTGCGAGGATCTCTACGAGCGCATCCCGATCGGCAAGGGCCGGCACTATCACGTCGCCGACGCGCAATCGACGTTTCTGATCGTGCAGGATTCGACCAGGCACTTCACCCTGCATTCGGTGGTCGAGAGCGACGCCGAGATGGCGACCATGTTCGAGCGCACCGTCGCGATGCCGGTGAAATACGACATGCTCTATGTCGGCCAGTGGCGGCAGAACCTGCTGCTCGCCGACAGCTACGGCGAGGGCCGCGTGTTCCTCGCCGGCGATGCCGTACACCTGGTGATCCCGACCGGCGGGCTCGGCATGAACAGCGGTGTCGGCGACGCCATCGACCTGTCGTGGAAGCTCGCCGCGGTGCTGCAGGGATGGGGCGGCCGCAACCTGCTGCCGTCTTACGAGATCGAGCGCCGGCAGGTCGGCGACCGCAACGTTGCGGCGTCGCGCCACGCCACGGTCGGACGGCGCGCCTGGCGCGCGGCGTACCGGCCGAACATCCGCGACGACACGCCGGAGGGCGCCGCCACCCGCGCCAACCTCTCGCGCATCGCCGACATCGAGCAGCGCAAGAGCAACGAGATGATCGGCGCCGAGCTCGGCTATCGCTATGTCGGCTCGCCGCTGATCTGGCCGGAACCGGGCGAGGCGCCCGAGCACAATTTCATGGACTATGTGCCGACCACCTGGCCGGGCGCGCGGCTGCCGCATGTCTGGCTCGACGACGGCAGCGCGATGCAGGACCGAATCGGCTACGGCCACGGCTATACGCTGCTGCGTCTCGGCGGCACCCGCGCCGACACCGAGGCGCTGGCGCATGCGTTCGCCGCCATCGGCGCGCCCTACCAGGCGCTCGACGTGCCCGACGCGGCGCCGCGCGACATCTACGGCCACGATCTGCTGCTGCTGCGGCCCGACCTGCACGTGGTCTGGCGCGGCAATGAGGCGCCGAAGGAGCCGGAAAAATTGGCCGCCATGGCGACCGGGCATTGAGCCGCGATGAATTCCGACGAAAGACGACAAGCGCTGCGACCGACGCAAATCGTCGAGATCCCGGTGCATGACGGGATCAAGATCGCGGCGGCGGTCTATCGGCCGCCGCAGCCGGGCCGCTATCCGGCGCTCTTGGCTGCCTCGCCCTATCGTTTCGACAACAACCTGGCGCCGGCGGTGCCGGTCTTCCTTTGGCGCGAGACCGGACCGATCGCGTACTACCTGCGGCACGGTTACGCGTTCGTCCACATGGATGTGCGCGGCACCGGCCGGTCGCAGGGCGAATACCGCTACATGGACGAGGACGAGCAGCGCGATCTCCATGACGTCATCGTCTGGATCACGCAGCAGCCCTGGTCGAGCGGAAAGGTCGGCGGGATCGGTCAATCCTATTACGCGCGCATGCAGTGGTTCATGGGCATCCAGAACCCGCCCGGGCTCGCGTGCATCGCGCCGTACGACGGCAACGTCGACACCTACCGCAACTCCGCCTTCACCGGCGGAATTCCGGGCGCCTTCCCGTCGATCTGGTACAATTCGACGACGCGGGCGGTCAATCAGTACCCGGTCGACGGGCCGTCGCGGCTGCTCACCTGGGACTATCCAGGCGAGGTCCAACGGCACCCCAGCTACGACGACTTCTGGAAGGTGCGAGCGGCCGCCGAGAACGTCGACAAGATCAAGGTGCCGATCTTCTCGATCGGGGTGTGGTCGAAGGTCGACCTGCACCTGAACGGCAACATCGTCGGGTTTCAGCGGGCGCGCGCGCCCAAGAAGCTCTTGGTGTTCGGCTCGTCCAACCTGTTCGCAGCGGTCGCCGACTTCTCGAGCGAGGAGTTCCACGAGACATATCTGCGTCCGTTCTACGACTGCTACCTGAAGGGCGAGGATACCGGCTACCCGGCCGAACCGGCGGTCCGCTACTTCGTCACCGGCGCCGACCGGTTCGCGTGCGCCGACGATTGGCCGCCGAAAGACGTGTCGTACCGGCGGTATTATCTGAGCGCAGGGCCCACCGGCTCGGTCACCTCGTTGAACGACGGCGGGCTCGACCCGGCCGGCGCCGGCACCGGCCAAACACGCTTCGACTATCCCGATCCCGGATGGCGGGCGGGCGTGGTCGGGTTCGACGCGGAAGGCCGGCCCGATCCGGTTCGCCGCGTCCTCACCTTCACGTCGCGCCCGCTCGACGATGACCTCGAACTGGCTGGCCCGCTCAAGCTCGTGCTCTACGCCGCGTCGAGCAATCCGGATACCGACTTCATCGTCAAGGTCGCCGAGCAGTTCGCGCAATCGGAGGCGAGCCGAAAGGAAGGCGTGCAGCCCCGCTCACGGGTGGTAACCAAGGGGTGGCTGCGCGCCTCGCACCGGGCGATCGACGCCGCGCGCTCGTTGCCCAACGCGCCCTGGTACACGCATGTCGATCCGCAGCCGATCGAGCCGGGCAGAATCTACCAATACGAGATCGCGGTGATGCCGACCGCCTACCTCTTCAAGAAAGGCAGCCGCATCCGCCTGGAGCTGGCCAACGGCGATTCACAGCTGACCGAATTCGTGTTCCAGCACGACTACACGCCGAACAAGGTCGGCACCGACACGATCTATCATGATGCCGAGCATTTATCGCACCTGATCGTGCCGGTGGTGACGTAGAGCGATTTCATCATTGCTGTGGAAACAATTCGCGCGGTGAACCACCGATGGTTCCGCGAATTCGGCCGCTCCCTCTCCCCGCGCTAGCGGGGGAGAGGGTGGGGGTGAGGGGCCGCTTGACGTGCTGCCGACATTGCCCCTCACCCGCCTCGCTTCGCCGTAGCCGATGCTTCGCATCGGCGTTCTTGGCACCAAGAACGGCGGCCGAAGGCCGCCTATGCTCTCCCCGCTTCGCGGGGCGAGGGTCGGAGCCCGCCGCACACGCACGGATCACATCGATGATGCCAGTTTTGCTTTTGAGCGCGCCCCTGCGATCGCGACGGCCGTGCTCCTATTGCGGAGCGATCCCCGACTCCCGCACGATCCGGCCGGCGATCTCCCGGTCCTGCTTGAGGAAGCGCGCGAATTCGTCCGGCGTGCTCAACACCGGCTCGAGGCCGCGTTGCACCAGATTCTTGTCGCGGAAGCCGGGCTCGCTGACGATGCGCGCCACTTCATCGCGGATCTTGTGCACGATGGCCTTCGGCGTGCCCGCCGGCGCGTATAAGCCGAAATAGGCGCGCGTGAAATCGCCGCGATATCCAAGCTCGGACAAGGTCGGGATGTCGGGAAACAGCGGCGATCGCTGCGCGCTCTCCATGACCAGGCCGGTCGCGGCCCCGCTGCGCAGATGCGCCAGCAGGTTCCCGACGCCGATGAACACGACCGGCGTCGTCCCCGAAAGCAAGCCGGTGACGGCGTCGCCGCCACCCTTGAACGGAACGCGGACCATGTCGGCGCCGGTTTCGCGCTTGAAACTCTCCAGGAAGAGCACGAGCGCGAGCGAGGGCGACGAGTAGCTCAACGTGTTGGGCCTTGCCTTCGACACCGCGGCCAGCTGCTCGAGCGTCTTGGCGTTGAGCGACGAATTCACCGCCAGCACCTGGACGATGAAAAACAGATTGGTGATCGGCTCGAAGCTCTTGTCGGGATCGAACGGCAGCGTCTTGAAGAGATGCGCGTTGTAGGTCATCGGCTCGTTGGGAAGAATGCAGATCGTGTAGCCGTCGGGCGGCGCCTCGGCGCAGGCTCGCGCCCCGATGTTGAACGTGCCGCCCGGTCGGTTCTCGACCACGATGGGCTGCCCCCATCTTTTGTGAAGCTCCTCGCCCAGGGTGCGGATGAAGACGTCGCTGATGCCGCCCGCCGCCGAGCCGCCGATGGCCCGGATCGGCTTGCTCGGATAGTCCTGGGCGCTGGCGATGGGCGCGCCTTGCAACGCGACCGCAGCCGTCAGACACCACACCGAAAGCAGACCCTTCATTCAATCCTCCCGGCGCTAGCGTCCTTCCCGAGTTGGGGACGTGCTGATGTATTCCGGTGATCGGCCGATGATCTTCCTCGAACCTGGCCGGTCTAGTCCATGGCCTCGACCGCGCGCTGGTAATAGCTCATGTCATCGTATTTCCGGAGGTCGGTCAGCAATTTCTGCGGCCGGCCGTATTCGCTGCGTAGCGCGAGCACCGTTGCGACCCCTCGCGGGTCGAGGCACGCCTTCGGCTCGAAACCACCCGCTTCGGCCACCAAGATCCGGTAGGTCGCGCGGGCCAATTCGGCCGACATGTTGGGGACTTTCTCGACCAGCAGCGCGCAGGCGGCGACCTCATGACGGCGGTCATAGAGCCAGTCGAGCGCCGCCAGGTAGCCTCGAATGAAGGCGGCGAGCAGATCCGGGTTGTCTCGCGCCCAGCTGCGCCGGGCGGTTCCGGAAATCCCCTGATAGTGCGGCAGCACCTCGGATGCGCTTTGCAGCACGTGCAACCCCAGCTTCTGCGCGATCAGATCGAACGGGGTGACCAGCAAGGTGCCGGCGTGCTTGCCCTCCTTGAGCGCCTCGAAGCGCTGCAGCACGCCGCCGGCGCGCTCGAATCGCACGTCGGCTTCGGAGAGCCCGTTCGACGCCAACATCTTGCGCAGCACGAAGGCAAAGCCGGTGGTGAGGGCGTCGACCGACAAGACCTTGCCCCTGAGATCCGCGTAGCTGCCGATGCCCGGTTGGACGGCCAGGCGAAGAAAGGCGTTGTCGCCGCCCATGAAGACGAAGAGATCGGGCGCTCGGTCGATCTCGGCTTCGCCCTGGCCTTCCTGATAGGCGACGACATTATCGAAGCCGGTGAGCCCGATCTCCCACTCGCCGCGCACGAGCCCCGCCAGCTGCTGCATCGAGTTGGTGGTGAAATGCAGCCGAATCTCCACATCGTGGCGGGCGAATGCACCGGAATGGACTCCGGCCCAGATCGGCAGATTGAACCCGCCCGAAAAAACGATGACGTTGAGGGCCCTGGCCATGACCGACAGTTATCACGTTGTCGCAGCCGTGACCAAGCGCGTGCTGCGGCGCATGCACGAAGCTCGACGCGGCACGGCGGCGGCAAGCGAGGCGGATGATCCGATTGCGGGTTGAACGCCGTTGCCGACATGCGTATCAATGAGCGACCCAGACCAGAACGGGAGGATGCCTTGGCGGCCATTCCGAAAGTCCTGCACGAGCACATCAACACAGCCTATCCGGCGCATGTCTGCCTGATCGGGACGGCGCTGCCGAACGGCTACGCCCAGATCACCCCGCGCGGCAGCACCATGGTCTACGACGACGACCATTTCGCGCTCTGGGAACGCGGCAAGGGATCGACCAATGCCAGCCTCGCCGACGGCACCAAGGTCACGGTCTACTTCCGCAAGCCGCCGCTGCGCGAAGAGGGCCTGCTGCCGCGCGGCGGCATCGCGCGCTTCTACGGCACCGCCAAGATCTACAAGTCGGGCCCGGTCTACGAGGAGATCTGGAAGCGACTGATCGAGCCGGAGAAGAAGAGCGATCCGGACAAGAAGGGGTTCGGCGTGCTCATCAAGGTGGAGCGGGCGGAGGATCTGGGCGGCGCCCCGCTGGCGATTTGACGGCGTGCGCGCCGGTCAGAGATGGTGGTGCCACGGACTCGGCGCGCTCCCTCTCCCCTATGGGAGGGGGACCAGACCGAGCCCGCCGCCCGGACGGCGACCACCTTTCCCATCGCCGCGCAACATCGTCACACCACCAGTACGATCGACCCGGTGGTCTGGCGCGACTCGATGTCGGCATGGGCGCGCGGCGCGTCCTTGAGCGGATAGGTCCGGCTGATCTCGATCTTGATCCTGCCGCCCAGCACCATCGCGAACAGGTCGTTGGCGGTGGCGAGCAGCTCGGCGCGGGTCGCCGTGTAGTTCGAGACGCTCGGATGGGTGAGGTAGATCGAGCCGAGCGCGCCCAGCCGCCGCGGCGGCACCGGATCGGGATCACCCGAGGCTTCGCCGAACGACGCCATCACGCCGCGCCGGCGAAGACATTTCAGCGAACCTTCAAAGGTTGCCTTGCCGACCGAGTCGTAGACCACCGGAACGCCTTCACCGCCGGTGATCTCGCGCACGCGCTCGGGAAAATCCTCGCGCGTATAGACGATCGGATGATCGCAGCCATGGGCGCGGGCGACCGCCGCCTTCTCGTCGCTGCTCACCGTGCCGATCACGGTGGCGCCGAGATGCTTCGCCCATTGGCACATGATCAGGCCGACGCCGCCGGCGGCGGCGTGAATGAGGATGGTGTCGCCGGGCTTGACCTGGTAGGCGTCGAACAGCAGCGAGCGCGCGGTCATGCCGCGGACCATCATCGAGGCGGCGGTGCGCTCGTCGATGCCCTCGGGCAGGGCGAGCAGGCGCGTGGTCGGGACGATGCGTTCCTCGGCGTAGGAGCCTTCCGGCATGCCCGCATAGGCGACGCGGTCGCCGACCTTGAAACCGCTCACGTCGGGCCCGACCGCGTCGATCACGCCGGCGCTCTCGAGGCCGATGGCGGCGGGAAACGACTTCACCGCGTGGATGCCCTTGCGCAGCAGCACATCGCGGAAATTGACGGCGACCGCCTTGTTGCGGATGCGTACCTGCCCCGGGCCGGGCGGGCCGACTTCGACGTCCTCGAAGCGCAGCACCTCGGGCCCGCCATGCTGGTGGTAGCGAAACGCTTTGCTCATCGATCAGCCTCGACCGCAGGGGTGAATGCAAAAGGCGTCACGGCGCGAGGTCCTCGACGACCAGCACCTTCGGCTCTATCGATGCCAAGGGGAGACTCCGGAGGTCAGGTCGGGCGCGGCTCGAGGTCGAGCCGCAGCGCCTGCAGGACGCGCGCGTTCATATTGTAGGTGCCGATCAGCACGGTCAATTCGACGGTCTGGCGCGGGTCGAAGTGGCGCGCGACCTCGGCGAACACGGCGTCCGGCACCTCGATGTCGCGGGTCATGGTGTCGGCATAGGAGAGCGCCGCGCGCTCGCGCGCGCTGAACATGGTGGTCGCCCGCCAGTCGGCGAGCGCATCGCACTCCTCGAGCGTCATGCCGTCGGCGAGCGCCAATGAGGGCACGTGCTGGCGCAGCACGTATTGCGACTTGGCGAGATGGCCCATGCGGATGATCACGATCTCGCGCAGCCGGCCGTCGAGCGTGGTCTTCCAGCGCACCGCGTTCGAGTGATTGAACCAGCTCTCGGCGAGCGCCGGGCTGTTGAGCAGCATGCGATAGATGTTGATCAGCCGGCCGCGCCGGCCGGCGCGGAATTTCTCGATCAGCTCGGCGAATTCGGGGTGGTCCTGCTCCTGGATCAGGGGAACGCGCGCCATGGGCTGTCTACTCCATCTTGAATCCGGTCGCCTTCATGATCGGGGTCCAGCGTTTGAGCTCCTCGACGATGAACTGCCGGGTGGCGTCGGGACTGGAATCGAGCACCGGCTCGAAGCCGGACGTCACCAGGAGCTTCTGGAATTCCTCGTCCGCCATGATCCTGCGCGTGGCCTCGGCGATCTGCTCGACGATCGGTTGCGGCACCCCGGCGGGAGCGAACAGGCCGTTGAGATTGCCGGCCACCATGTCGGGCAGGCCGGCTTCGATCGCGGTCGGGATGTCGGGCGCCGCCTTGATCCGCGCGGTCGCGTTCACCGCCAGGATGCGCACCCTGCCGGCGCGATGGAATTCGAGCAGCGGTCCGCCCACGTTCGGGGTCATCATCGGGATATGGCCGCTGGCGAGATCGGCGACGCCGGGCGCCGAGCCCTTGTAGGGAATATGCACGATGTCGGGCGCGCCGATCAGCTGCTTGAACAGCTCGCCGGCAAGATTGGTGAGCGTGCCGGCGCCCGCGGAGCCATATGACAGCTTGCCGGGATTGGCGCGGGCGTAGGCGATCAACTCGGTCAGCGTGCGCGCCGGCACCGACTCGTGCACCACGATCGAGGTCGGCGCCATGCAGAGGATGTAGATGCCGACGAAGTCCTTGAGCGCGTCATAGGGCGGCCGGCTCATGATCACCGGGATCAGCACCTGCGTGCTGGTGTTGCCGAACAGGAAGGTGTGGCCGTCGGGCTGCGCGCGGGCCACTTCCGACGCGCCGGTCACGCCGCCGCCGCCGCCGCGGTTCTCGGTGACCACGGTGCCGAGCACGGGCTTCATCTTCTCGGCCCACAGCCGGCCGACCACGTCGGTCGCCCCGCCGGGCGAGAACGGAACCACCAGCCGCACCGGGCGATCCGGATATCTGGCCTGGGCGAGCGCCGGACGCGCCAGCGCCGCCGTCGCAAGCGACGCCAAGCCGGCGGCCAGCAACCGACGTCGGTTGATCGCAGGACTCGTACTGTCATGGATGCGCGTTTCGTTCATCACGTCGTCGCCTCGATCATCGCCCGCAATTCGGGAGTAACCTCCGGCATGATGCCGAACCAGCCGTGGAAGGCGGGGCGCGCCTGGTGCAGCAGCATGCCGAGGCCGTTGACGGTCGGGTTGCCGCGCCGGCGGGCGGCGGCGAGGAGCGGCGTCTCGCGCGGGATGTAGACGATGTCGGACACCAGCGCACGCGCCGGCAAGGCATCGAGCGCAAGCTGCAGGGGCGGCTCGCCGGTCATTCCTTGATTGGTGGTGTTGACCAGCATCGCCGCGTCCCCGAGCGCTGCGTGGCGGTCGTCCCATGGCAGCGCCCGGATCGGGCCGCCCAGTTCCCGCGCCAGCGCCTGCGCGCGCGCCGGCGTGCGATTGACCAGACGGATCTCGCGCGCGCCGCGGTCGATCAGGCTCACCAGCACGGCGCGAGCGCCGCCGCCGGCGCCGATCACCACGATCGGCCCGGCGTCCGCCCGCCAATCCGCCTTGGCTTCGAGGATGCTCTGGACGTAGCCGAAGGCGTCGTGGTTGAAGCCCGCGAGCGATCCGTCGGGACCGACCACGACGCAGTTCATCGCGCCGATGCGCCGCGCCAACGGATCGAGCGTGTCGACCAGGTCGAGCGCGGCCTCCTTGTGCGGAATCGTCAGGTTGCAGCCGGCAAAGCCGAGCGCCGGCAGCGCGCGCAGCGCCGCGGAGAGGCCGTCGGCCTTGATCGCCAGCGGCAGGTAGCAGCCGGCGAGCTTGTGCTGCGCGAGCCAGTAATTGTGCAGCGCCGGCGAGCGCGAATGCATCACCGGCCAGCCCATCAAGCCCGCAAGCAGGAAGCGATCCCCGTGCGCCATGGCCGCATCTTTCCCATGCCGGGTGCGGGCGGACAAGGCGCGGTCGGTGTCCGAGCTGCTTGACCGACGGGGCGCAGGCCCCGCCGCCTCCTTGCGCCCGGCCGGTTGTGGCGGCCGGCGCCATGCCTACATACTACCGGGAAAGGACGGCGCCACCGGCGCCGACACAATGGCAAAGCAACCGACACCCCCCGAGCAACCCCGGGCCGAGCCGGAGATCATTCCGCCGGATCGGGCAGGCGCTCGCACGCCCTGGCGCGGCGAAGCGGCCTGGACCGCGACCGACGGCGTGCACCGGGTCTATGTGACACGGATCGGGCCCTTCGGATTCGTCTTGCTGGTGCTCGTGGTCGTCATCCTGGCGGCGGTGGCCTTCCTCATGCTGCTGGGCGCGTTCCTGGTGGTGATCCCGCTTGCCGGCCTGCTGCTGGTCGCCGCCGTGATCGCCGGATTGATGCGGGGATTTCGCCGCCCCCGTTAGGCTCTTTCGTTTGTCGCATTTTCGAACCGGAAAACCGGTTCCGACTTTCCTGAAAATGCTCCCGGAGCGACCCAAAAAGTCGGCGGGCTGAGCACCGGAGTGCTCAGCCCGCATCAGCCTTTTTCATGGGGTTTACAAACTGGAGGCTAGAGCGAGGGGCATCTCGCGATCAGAGCGCGGTCACGCCGGACTGCTTGAGGAGGTCCGCCATCTTGTTGCGGGCATAGAACATGCGGGTCTTCACGGTGGCGGCGGGCACGCCGACGATCTGCGCGACCTCGTCGACCGACTTCTCGTGATAGTAGACGAGGTCGATGACTTCACGGTGCGCCGGCGTGAGCTGCGCCAGGCACTTCTGCACGAGGGTGCTGCGATCCTTGTTGTAAACAAGCGTCTCCGGATCGTCGGCGGTGTCCTCGATAGTCTCGGCCATCACGTCGTCGAGTTGGTCTTCAGAGCGGCGACGCAGCGCGGACAGCGCCTTGTAGCGGGCGATCGCCAGCAGCCAGGTGGAGACTTGGCACTTCGCCTCGAAGCCGTCGGCCTGCCGCCACACGTCGAGGAACACCTCGCTGACGAGGTCTTCGGCGAGCGTCGTGTTGCCGGTGAGCCGGACGATGAAGCGGTAGACCCGCACATTGTGCCGGCCGTAAAGAACCTGCATGGCGCGCTTGTCGCCATCGGCAATGAGTTCGACCAGAGCCTCGTCCGACGTTTCCTGGACGGCAGCTCTGACACGCGGCGGCGCAATCTGGCGCAGCGCATATCCGGTTTGCATGACGATCCCCTCTTAACCAAGCCCTAGGGTGACTCACTAACAAACCCCTGTTGCTTGGATGTTACGTGGAAGAGGAAAAATGGTTTCGTCGCCGGCTCCGATTATTTCGTCGCAAGGTGTTGCCACGAAACACAAGGTATAAAAATACCTCCAATATTTCGTCAAGCGGTATCGGCTTAGGCGGGCGGTAGCGCCTTAAGGAGGACGCCGATCGCGGGCGGATCGCTTCGCCTCAGTCGGCGGAGGGCGTCTCGCCGGTCGGGGAGAACAGATAGCCGCCGCCGCGGACGGTGCGGATGACCGACGGATGGGTCGGATCCGGCTCGATCTTGCGGCGGATTCGCATGATCCGGAGGTCGATCGCCCGGTCGAAGGCCTCGGCGTCGCGGGCATTGGCGAGCTCCAGCAGCCGCTCGCGTGAGAGCACGCGCTTGGGGTTGGCGGCGAACACCTTGAGCAACCCATATTCCGAGGCGGTGAGGGGGTGCTCGTTGCCCTCGTCGTCGCGCAGCGCCTGGGCGTCCTGATCGAGCCATTTGGTGCCGAACCGCACCAGCGTCCGGCCGGGCGCCGGCGCGGCAGCCGCGGGCTGGGCGGCCGGCAGCGGACCCGCCACGCTCCGCCGCAGCACGACGCGGACGCGCGCGAGCAGCTCGCGCAGCTCGCAGGGCTTGGCGAGGTAGTCGTCGGCGCCGAGCTCGAGCCCGACCACCCGGTCGATCGCGCTGGCGGTGGCGGTCAGCATGATGATCGGGACGTTCATCCGCCGCTTGAGATCGCGGATGATCGAAAGGCCGTCCTCCTCGGGCATGTTGAGATCGAGCACGATCAGGTCCGGCATCTGCTCGGCGATGCTCTTGCGCAGGCTGGCACCCCCGTCGCACAGCGTGACGGTGAACCCGTGCATGCGCAGATAGTCGCCGACCATTTCGCGGGCCGGCAGTTCGTCGTCGACGACGGCGATGTGTGGTTGCGTCTGGCTCATGTCCCCGGCAACGTCATCTTGAACGTCGCGCCCTGCCCGGGACCCGCGCTCACGACCGTGATCTGCCCGCTGTGCAGATCGACGATCCGCTTGACGATCGAAAGCCCGAGTCCGGTCGAAGTCTCGCCCGCGGTCGGTTTCGCCGACAATCGCTGGAAGCGGCCGAACAGCCGGGAGATATCCTCCGGCGAAAGGCCGGCGCCCTGATCCCTGACCTCCACCATTATACCATCCCCGGTCCGTCCCACCAACATGTCGATGGCGCCCCCGATCGGGCTGTACTTGATGGCGTTGCTCACCAGGTTGTCGATCGCCTCGCGGATGCGGTCGCCGTCGCACATCGCGGTGTGGTCGGGCGGGGCGACGACCGTGATGGTCTGCTCCTTGCGCGCGGCGAGCGGCCGGTTGGCGTCGGCAACCTCCTGCGCCAGGCCGGCGAGATCGACCGGCTCGCGCCGGATCGTGATGTCGAGGGCGTCGGCCATGGCGTCGGAAACCAGGTCGTCGACCATCTCGGTGAGCCGGTTGGCGGCGTTGCGGATATAGGCGATCTGGCTCTGCATGTTGTCGTCGAGGGCGCCGGCGCCGGCGATCATCTCCTTCAAGATTTCGGTGCGGCCGAGGATCACGCCCAGCGGATTCTTCAGGTCATGGGCGACGGTTCCGAGAATCTCGCTCTTGAAGGTGTTGGCCTGACGCAATCGCGCCCATTGGGCGGCGAGCCGCCGGTTGGCGGAGGTCAAGTCCTGGGTGCGTTGCGCCACGCGCTGCTCGAGTCGGGCGTTCGCCGCCTGCAGCTGCTCGTACAGGATGACGTTGTCGAAGGCGATCGAGAGCCGGCTGCAGAAGATCTCGACCAGCGCCCGGTCGGTATCGGAGAGGTGGCGTGCCGCTTCCAGCACGACCACGACCTCGCGCCCGCTCAGCGTCTTGATATAGAGCACCGAGCGGCGCGCCGAGAATTCGTGCCGGCGGCGCGCGAACGCCTCCTCGACCAGCTTGCGCAGGTCGTTGTCGATGATTTCCGAGACCGCGGTCCCGATGAAGCGGCTGTAGCAGCCGGAACCGGCCAGCACCGAGAAGGTCTCGTGGGCGTTTTGCGCTTCCCTCAGCACGAGGATGCCGGCGCAGTGAGCGTTGAGCAGCGACCCGATCTGGGTCAGCACGCCCTCCGCCAGCCGCTGCATCGACTTGAAATCGAACAGCGTCGACGCCGCCTCGATGATGATCTCCAGCCCGCGGCGGGTCTCGACCATGCGCTGGAGCTGCTCGTAGCTGCGCAACGCGGCGGTCAAGGCGGTGAACAGCTTGTCGGCGGTGAGCTCGGTCTTCGCCTTGTAATCGTTGATGTCATAGTCGACGATGACGCGCCGTTCCGGCGCCTGTCCCGGCTGGCCGGTGCGCAGGATGATGCGCACGGTGTCGTTCTTGAGGTCGTTGCGGATGAACTCGACCAGCTCCAGGCCGGCGGTGTCCGACTCCATGATGACGTCGAGCAGCACCACCGCCACGTCGCGGTGCTTGCGCATCAGCTCGCGGCCCTCGGCCGCCGAATAGGCCGACACGATCTGCAGGCCCTGGCCGTTGAGCTTGTAATCGGAGAGCGCGAAGCGGGTGCCGTCGTGCACCGCCGGCTCGTCGTCGATCACCGCGACCTTCCAGCGCTGCGCTGCATCGGGCGGCGGCTCGTCGCCGGAGTCGTCGATCAGGTGGACGATGTCGTCGTCAGCCATGGGCTTTGTCCATTGCCTGTGCCGGCTGCACCGGCGGCGAGTCGCCCGGCGCGACCCGCGGGATGGTGATGCGGAACCTGGTGCCCCAGCCGAGCCTCGACTCGAAGTTCAACCGGCCGCCGAGCTGCTGGGTCACGAGGTTGAAGATGATATGCAGGCCGAGCCCGGTGCCGCCCTCGCTGCGGCGCGTGGTGAAGAACGGATCGAGCGCGCGGCGCTGGATCTCGTCGCTCATTCCGACCCCGTCATCCGACACGAAGACGTCGACATCGTCGTCCCCGACCTGCCGCGCCTCGATGATGACGTGTCCGGCGCGGCCGTCCGGGAAGGCATGGATGACGCTGTTGAGGAACAGGTTGGTGAGGACCTGGCCGTAGGATCCCGGATAGCTGTCCATGGTGATGCCGGAGGGCACGTCCACCGTCAGCGTGATCTGCGACTTCTTGAGCACCGGGCGCAGGCTGGCGATGATCTGCTCGGTCGATTCCCGCAGATCGAACGTTCGCCGATCGGCGTGGCTGCGGTCGACGGCGACCTGCTTGAACGACTGCACCAGCTCGCCGGCGCGCTGCAGATTGGCCACCAGCTGGTTGGCGGCGTCGCGGCTGCCGTCGAGAAATTCGTCGAGGCGCGAGCGCCGCAGCGGGCCGTTGCCGACCTCCTTGGCGAAATCGTCGCAGCGGCGCGCGAAGCTCGAAGCCACGGTGAGGCTGATGCCGATCGGGTTGTTGACTTCGTGCGCGACGCCGGCGACCAGGCCGCCCAGCGCCGCGAGCTTCTCGGCCGCGATCAGGTTCTGCTGCGCCTCCCGCAGGTCCTTGAGCGCGTTCTCGGAGCGCTCCTTGGAGGCGCGCAGCTCGTTCTCGGCCTTGCGCTTGGCGATCGCGTTGTCGCGGAACACCTCGACCGCGCGCGCCATCTCGCCGATCTCGTCGCGCGCCTGCGTCCCCTGGATCGGCTGGTCGTATTTTTCCGATACCACCGTGTGCATCGCCGCCATGATCTCCTTGAGCGGCAGGCTGATGCTGCGCGCGATCAGCACGCCGATGACGACGATGATGGTCAGAAAGATCAGTGCGACCAGCGCCACGTTCTGATAGATGTCGGCGAGCGTGTGGTCGAAGCTCGCCTGCGCCTGCAGCTCGCGCAGCGTCATCTCCGCCGACAATTGGTTGATGACGGCGATCATGGCGGCCTGGTTGTCGTCGATCGCGGTCTTCAGCAGCTGGGTGCGCGCCGCGAACTGCTCGGACAGGCTCTTCAAGCCCTCGCGGAACGCCTCGGCGCGCTGTGCCAGCGCCGAGAGCGCCGCGCGCTGCAGGTTGTTCTCGGCGAGATCGATCATCACCGGGATGGTCTGCTCGACCGTCGCGATGTTGCGGCGCGCCTCGTCGGCGGCATCGGTGGCGAGCGACAGGTAGAAGGCGTTGGCGGCGACCAGGCTGGCGGTGAACGCCTCGCGCGACTTGCCGAGCGACGGCAGCAGCAGCGCCTCGCGCCGGCCGATGGCGCCCTCGACGATGGCGTAGAGCCCGGCCATTTCCTTGGCCGGCTTGAGCACGTCGTTCTCGTAGGTGTGGGCGATCGTCGCCTGGACGTCGCGCACCTCCCCGAAGCCCTGCAGGAAGCGCTCAGTCACCGCGCGCAGCTCGTCGGCCGAGTTCGACATCACCGGATCGATCGCCCCGCGATTGCGCAACGTGCTCAGCACCTCGCCGTGCAGCCGCAGGATCTCGGCGAAGACGTCGGGGTTCGGCCGGGCGATATAGCGGTGAATGAGATTCTGCAGCCGGCTCGCCTCGCCCTCGAGCAGGACCAGGAGCTTGTCGGATTCGCGGACCCGTCTGACCTCGTCCCAGGCGCCGCTGAGCGTGTTGGCGCCGTTCCAGATCAGCCACGCCAGGATCACGGCGACGGCGAGATTCAAGAGAGCGAGCAGCGGCAGCCGCCATCGGATCGGCAGCGCCCGCACGAAGCTCTCGGTCTCGATGTCGAGGCTCCGCCGCGGACGGGCGGGAGGCGCTGCCTGCTGCTCGTGACTGATGGCGACCAAATCGAAGCTCACTGGACCTGGCGGATACGCTCGATCAATTGCCGCAATTCCGGATCCGTCACCGCCTTGGCGTGGATCGCGCTCATCGCCTGCTCGAACGGCTTGCGGTCGAAGTCCGAGGTAATCACGTTGCCGGCCGCTTTGGCCTGCTGCCGCGAGCGCTCCTCCCACCCGATCCACAGCTCCCGCATGAACATGCTCGAGTTGCGGGCGGCATCGCGAAAGACGGTCTGGTCGTCCGCCGACAGGCTCTCCCAGGCGCGCAGCGACATCACCAGAACCTCGGGCCCCATCGTATGCTCTGTCAAGGTGTAGTGCTGGGCGAGCTTGTAATGGCCGGTGCTGACGTAGGACGGCCAATTGTTCTCGGCGCCGTCGATCAATTTCGCCTGCAGGCCGGTGAGCACCTGTCCGTAGGGGAGCTCGATCGGCTCGGCGCCGAGCGCCTTGATCATGCTCAGCATCAGCTCGGATTGCTGGACGCGAATCCGCAGGCCCTTCATGTCCGCAAGCGTGCGGATCGGCCGCACCGTGTTGTAGATCGAGCGGGCGCCGGAATCGTAGTAGGTCAAACCGACGAAGCCGTGGCGCTGGAAGCCCGCCAGGATTTCCTCGCCGACCGCTTGGTCGAGCACTTTGTGCAGGTGATCGAACGAGCGGAACAGAAACGGCAGCGACAGCACGCTGGCCGACGAGATCAGGGAGCCGAGCGGCGCCACGTTGGTGCGGTTGAGATCGATGGCGCCGACCCGGGTCTGCTCGATGGTTTCCTTCTCCTCGCCGAGCTGGCGGGAATGGAACACGCGGATGCGGTGGCGCCCGCCGGTGCGCGCCTCGACCTCGCGCGCCATGCGCAGGAGCGCCTGCACGGTCGGGTAGTCTTCCGACTGGGTGTCGGCGACGCGAAACTCGCGCGCCCCGGCGGTCGGAGCAGCGAGCATCACGGCGATCAGCAGGCCGGCCAGTCTGCCGAAATTCTCGTGCGAAATGAAGGGCATGAGCCCGCACCCGTTGGCAAGACACCCACCGCGGGCGACACTAGTCGCATCGACCGAAGCCCGTCAAATCGGGGCTCGGCTCGCCGGACGCTCGACCGGCCGGTCTATTGCAGGTTGGGCACCAGCTTCTTGATCGTCTCGATCAGCGCCGGCGGCGTCTCGTAGAGGCCGGCGACGGTGCGCTCCAGGTGATCGGCCGGGCGATAGGTCATGTCCAGTTTGATCCGCGCCGCCTCGGCGACGAGCTCCGGATCCAGCAGCGCCGCCGCCAGCGCCTTGCGCATGACCTCGACCCGCTCCTTCGGCACGTCGGGCGGGAAGACGTAGGGCCGGCCGAATTCGGTGCTCGAAAACACGAACCGCATCAGCGCCCGCTGCTCGTCGGTCTTCGCATGGTCGAAGATCGACGGCACCTCGGGAATGTCCGGGATCGGGGATTCCTCCGCGCGCAGCAGGAAGGCGAGCTTGCCGTCGCGGAACAAGTGCTCGTAGACCCGAAACTGGCCGTACGACGCGCACAGCCCCTGGATCTCGCCGCGCTCGGCGGCCAGCACCAAGTCGGTGGTGCCGCGATAGCCCTCGATGACACGGAATTTGGTGCCGAGCACGTGGTTGAACACGGTCGGCAGGATGCTGGGCGCCGAGCCGGCGCTGGCGCCGCCCACGATGAGCTCGCGGGTGAAGAGATCGGCGGGCGTCCTGACCGGCGCCGTCGCGGTGCGCACGCAAACGCGCGCCGGCAGCGAGGTGGCGCCGAGCCAGTTGAAGCGCCGCGGATCGACTTCGAGGTTGGCCTGGCCCATCAGCGCCTGGCTCGGCACATTGCGCGAGAACGACCCGAACACGGTGCCGTCGCGCGGCGCCTGAGCGTAGAGAAAGTTGGTCGCCGCGATGCTCGCCGCCTGCGGCATGTTCTGCACGACGATAGTCGGCTGTCCGGGAATGTGCTTGGCCAGATACCTGGCGAGGAAGCGTCCGGCGAGGTCGTAGTCGTTGCCGACCCCGTGCCCGACGATCATGCGGATCTGCTTGTTGCGGTAGAATTCCGGGGCTGCCTGGGCATGAGCGTCGAATGAGCCCAAGCACATCGCTGTCGTCCCCGCGAAAGCGGGGACCCATCGTGCCACACACGCCAGCCTCTGGAATATGGATTCCCCCTTGCGCGGGGACGACAGCGGGGAGTATCGACTCAATCAGCTGCACTCCTCATCATTCAGCAGCCCGCTTCTGCACCAGTGCGGCGGCCGCCTGGTCGTAGCGCTGTTCGCGTTCCAGCAGCGGCTTGAGGCCGACCAGGTCGTAGTAATCGTCGAGCGGAATGAGATGCTCCTGGCACGGCGCCAGCGAGTTGTCGCGCTTGAGCAGGCGCAGCACGTTGCGCACTGCGTTGGCCGCGGCGAACAGCGCGACCGACGGGAAGGTCGCCGAGCAGACGCCGGCCGCCTCCAATTCCTCGAGGCTGCGCGCCTTCGGGCCCGCCGCCTGCGAGAGCGTCGCCATGTGCGGGCCGCCGACCTCGCGCAGCACCCGCTTGATCTCGGCGATGGTGTCGACGCCCATCGGCTTGGCCATGTCGGCGCCGGCTTCCATGAACAGCTGGCAGCGGGCGATGGCGGACTCCACGCCCTCGACGCCGGCGGCATCGGTGCGCGCGGCGATGAACAAGTCCGGGTCGCGGCGGGCGTCGAGCGCGGCCTTGAGCTTGGCCAGCATCTGCTCGACCGGCACGATCTGCTTGCCCGGCAGGTAGCCGCAGCGGTTGGGAAACACCTGGTCGCTGATGAACAGCCCGGCGACGCCGGCGGCCTCGAAGGCGCACACCATCTGCCGCACATTGTTGACGCCGCCGAAGCCGGTGTCGGCATCGACATAGACCGGGATCTCCACCGCCGCGCAGATGCGCCCGTAGTGGTCGGCGTAGTCGCGCATGTTGGACTGGCCCATGTCGGCCTGCGCCAGCATGCTGCCAACTCCGGCATAGCCGCCCGCCACCAGCGCCTCGAAGCCCTCGGCCTCGATGATGCGGGCCGACAGCGCGTCGTAGGCGCCCGGCATCAGCACCAGGCGTTTGCCGGCCATGATCGCTCTGAGCTTCTTCCTGGCGGTCATGTCGTCACTCCCATGGGTCAAGAGGCCCGGCTGTCCGCGGCGGTCTGCAGCCACGGCTGCGCCGCCGCCAGGCGCTTCTCGAAAGCGACGATCTCGTCCGCATGCTTGAGCGTGAAGCCGATATCGTCGAGGCCTTCGAGCAGGCGCATGCGGTCGGCGGGCGGGATGTCGAAGGCGAACACGGCGCCGTCCGGGCAGGTGATGCGCTGCGCTTCGAGATCGACGGTGAACGGCGCCGCTCCGTTCACCGCCACGACTTGTCGCTCGAAAGCATCCGCGTCCGGCGCCGCCAGCACGATCGGCAGCAATCCGTTCTGCAGGCAGTTCTCGCGATAGATGTCGGCGAAGCTCCTCGCCACGATGACGCGGATGTTGTTCGCCAGCATCCCCCACACCGCCGCTTCGCGCGAGGAGCCGGCGCCGAAATTGTGCCCGGCCACCAGCATGCCGGGCGTCCGGAACTGCGGCTGGTTGAGCACGAAGTCCGGATCCTCGCTGCCGTCGTCGCGCTGGCGCGCGCGCATGAACAAGAGCGCCTTGTAGTCCGGCTTGAGGGCGCGCATCGCCTGCACCGGCGCGATCTGGTCGGTGTTGACGTCGTCCTTGAGCAGCGGGACGGCGACGCCGGCATGGGTGGTGAACGGCTGCATCACGCTCGGCCCGCCAGCAGTTGCCGCACGTCGGCGATGCGCCCGGCGATCGCGGTGGCGGCGGCGGTCGCCGGGCTCACCAGATGGGTGCGCACCTTCGGGCCCTGGCGGTGCTCGAAGTTGCGGTTGGTGGTGGAGACGCAGCGCTCACCCGGCTCGCCGCGATCGCCGTTGCCGCCGGCGCACATCGAGCAGCCGGACTCGCCCCAGAAGAAACCGGCGTCGCGGAATACGCGGTCGAGGCCGGCCGCTTCCGCCTCGCGCTTCACCGTGGTCGAGCCGGGCACCACCATGGCGACGACGCCGTCGGCGACGCGCCGCCCGCGCACCACGTCGGCGGCGGCCTTGAGGTCCGGCAGGCGGCTGTTGGTGCAGGAGCCGATGAACACGCGGTCGACCGGCAGGCCTGCGAGCGCCATGCCGGGCGCGAGCCCCATATAGGCGAGCGCGCTCTCGATCGCGGCGCGGCGGGAAGGGTCGGCGGCGGGATCGGGCACGCGCCCGGAAATGCCGAGCACCTGGCTCGGGTCGGTGCCCCAGGTGATCTGCGGCTCGAGCGTGCTGCAGTCGAGCACGTGCTCGCGGTCGAACGCAGCGTCGTCGTCGGTCGTGAGCGTGCGCCAGTGGGCGAGGGCGCGATCCCACAGCGCCCCCTTAGGGGCGAATGGCCGGCCGGCGATCCATCCGAACGCCTTGTCGTCGGGCGCCACGAAGCCCGAGCGGCCGCCCATCTCGATATTGAGGTTGCAAAGGGTCATCCGTTGCTCGATGGGCATCGTCCGCACCGCGGCGCCGGCATATTCGACCACGTGGCCGCGGGCACCTGAGACGCCGAGGTCGGCGATGATGCGCAGCGCAACGTCCTTGGCGCTGACGCAGGCGCCGAGCTTGCCTTCGAGGCGCACGCGCATCCGCTTCGGCCGCTTCATCGCCATCACCTGGGTCGCCAGGATATGCGCGAGCTCGCTGGTGCCGCAGCCGAAGGCGAGCGCGCCGAGCCCGCCCACCGTGCTGGCGTGGCTGTCGGGCACCGCGTGGGTCGCGCCCGGCAGCACCATGCCGAGCTCGGGCGCCACCACGTGCGAGATGCCCTGCTCGGGATCGTCGATGTCGAACAGCCGGATGCCGTTCTTGCGGCTGCCTTCGCGCATTGCCTTGAGGAAGGCCGCGCCCGAGGGATTGGTGCTGTCGTCGCGGCCGGGCTTGGTGGCGACGGTGTGATCCTGCATCGAGAAGGTGAGGTCCGGCCGGCGCACCGGCCGCTGCTGCTTCTGCAGCTGCTCGAAGGCGTGCGGCGCGTGCAGCTCGTGCAGCACATGGCGGTCGATATAGAGGAGCTCGCGGCCGTCGCCGCGGCGCGCGACCAGGTGGGACTCCCAGATCTTGTCGAACAGGGTTTGGGGCATGGTGGAACCCGGATTCCTGGGCTCGCGGAGCGGGCCGGCATTGGGTGAGGTGGCGCATTTTGGGCGGGGGAGGGGGTAATGGCAAGCACGACAACGCGAGACCGTGGCGCGCCAACCT
>JBEVIH010000159.1:0-30223 GCA_040510815.1 Xanthobacteraceae bacterium
GATGATCGTTTGGTTCCGCTATGGCATCTGGCCGAACACGCTGATGGCATTCGCGATCTGTTTCTTCCCGATCGTGCTGACGACCGCGCGCGGGCTGCGCGAGGTCGAGCCCGACCTGCTCGATCTCGTCCGCACATTGAAAGGCTCGCGCTGGCAGGTGTTCACAAAGATCCAGCTTCCCGGCGCCCTGCCCTACATATTTGCCGGCATGAAGGTCGCAGCCATCCTCGCGGTCGCCGGCGCCATCGTGGGCGAATTCCTCGGCTCCGACCGCGGGCTCGGCTACCTGATGCTGCAGGTGCAGGTCACGCTCGACACCGCCGCCATGTTCATGGCGGTGATCCTGATCACGCTGATCGGCATGGTGCTTTACGGGCTGGTGCTCGGGCTCGAGCGCATGCTGGTCGTGCGCGACGCGCGCATTCAATAGGGCGAGAGATGGGCGAGCCGTTCATCCACCTCGACGGCGTGCAGAAGACCTACCGCACGCGGGGGGCGCACTTTCTCGCCATTTCAGAAGCGAGTTTCGATGTGGAGGCGGGCGAGCTGGTTTCGCTGGTCGGGCCTTCGGGCTGCGGCAAGACCACGCTGCTTAAGATCCTCGCCGGCCTGCACCCCCATGACTCCGGACAGGTGTCGATCGGCTCGCGGACCCAGCCGTTCGACCCATCGCGCGACATCGGCATGGTGTTCCAGCAGCCGCTGCTACTGAAGTGGCGTCGCGTGATCGACAACGTGCTGCTGCCGGCGGAGATCCTCGGCCTGCCGATGGCGGCGAGCCGCGACCGCGCCCGCGATCTGCTGGCGCTGGTCGGGCTCAAGGGCAACGAGGACAAATACCCCTATGAGCTCTCCGGCGGCATGCAGCAGCGCGCCGCGATCGCCCGCGCCTTGATCCACGATCCCAAGCTCATCCTGATGGACGAGCCGTTCGGCGCGCTCGACGCGCTCACGCGCGAGAAAATGAACCTGGAATTGCTCCGCATCTGGGAGGAGGCGAAGAAGACGATCGTGTTCGTCACCCACGGCATCCCCGAGGCGGTGTTTCTCGGCACCCGGGTGATCGTGCTCACCGCCGGGCCGGCGCGCATGGCCGACAATTTCCGGGTCGAGCTGCCGCATCCGCGCACGCTCGACATGAAGACCCACGAGAAGTTCGGCGAATATGCGCGGCGGATCTATCGGTTGCTGGGGATGGAGTAGCCCCAAACGTAGACGTAGGGTAGGCAAAGGCGCGCTGACGGGCCGCGACGGTGGGCAAAATCGTGCATGCGACATAAGGGCGTTTACGCCCGTCTTCGCGGGCTATGCCCACCATCAATGAGACGGCAAGCGATTTTGCCCACCCTACGAGCGCTCGGACTGGAACAACATTCGAAACTCGAACAAGGCAAGCAAGAATGGCGCAGCAACGTCTCGGCATCATCATGAACGGCGTCACCGGCCGCATGGGCATGAACCAGCACCTGATCCGCTCGATCGTGGCGATCCGCGCCCAGGGCGGCGTCGCGCTCAAGAGCGGCGACCGCGTCATGCCCGACCCGATCCTGGTCGGCCGCAATGCCGCCAAGGTCGAGCAACTGGCGAAGGCGCACGGCATCAAGCGCTGGACCACCGACCTCAATGCCGCGCTCAAGAACAAGGATGACACCCTGTTCTTCGACGCCGCTAGCACCAAGCTGCGCGCCAAGCTCCTGCGCAAGGCGATCGCCGCCGGCAAGGACATCTATTGCGAGAAGCCGGTCGCCGAGAATATCGAGGACGCGGTCGACCTCGCGCGCGCGGCAAAGAAGGCCGGCGTGCGGCACGGCGTGGTGCAGGACAAACTGTTCCTGCCCGGCCTGCTCAAGCTCAAGACCTTGATCGACTCGGGCTTCTTCGGGCGGATCCTCGCGGTGCGCGGCGAGTTCGGCTACTGGGTGTTCGAGGGCGACTGGCAGCCGGCGCAGCGGCCGTCGTGGAACTACCGCAAGAAGGACGGCGGCGGCATCATCCTCGACATGCTGTGCCACTGGCGCTACGTGCTCGACAACCTGTTCGGCGAGGTGAGAAGCGTCTCATGCCTCGGCGTCACCCACATCCCCAAGCGCTGGGACGAGAACGACAAGCCCTACAAGGCGGACGTCGACGACGCCGCCTACGCCACCTTCCAGCTTGCGGGCGGCGCGGTCGCCCACATCAACAGCTCCTGGTGCACGCGCGTGCGCCGCGACGATCTGGTCACCTTCCACGTCGACGGCACCCATGGCTCCGCGGTCGCCGGCCTGCAGAAGTGCTGGAGCCAGGCGCGCGTGAACACGCCGCGCCCGGTCTGGAACCCGGACGTGCCGCAGCCGATCAACTTTTTCGCGACCTGGAGCGAGGTGCCCGACAGCGCCAACTACGACAACGGCTTCAAGGTCGAATGGGAGATGTTCATCCGCCATCTCTACGAGGGTGCGCCGTTCAAATGGACGCTGGTCGAGGGCGCCAAGGGCGTGCAGCTCGCCGAAGCCGGATTGCGGAGCTGGAAGGAACGGCGCTGGATCGACATCCCGCCGCTGAAGGTGTGAGGGAACAAACGTGCCCACGCTCAATCTTCCCATCGCGGGCGGCAAGCTCGCTCCCTACGCCACCAAGCCGCCGCGTAGCTTTCCGGCCGCAAAGCCGCCGTTCAACCGCATCGCCTATGCGGCCGGGCACGTGGTGGCCGACCCGCTCGCCGATCGCGATCCCTGGCTCGACGCCGCAATCGACTGGGAGCGCACCGTCGCGTTCCGCCGCCATCTGTGGTCGCTCGGCCTCGGCGTCGCCGAGGCAATGGACACCGCGCAGCGCGGCATGGGCATGGATTGGAAGGCCTCGCTCGAGCTGATCCGCCGCAGCCTCGATGCCGCGAAGGATTTTCCCGACGCGCTGATCGGCTGCGGCGTCGGCACCGACCACCTCGAAGCGGGCGCAAGCGTGACCATCGACGACGTCATCCGCGCCTATGAGGAGCAGTGCGCGGCGGTCGAGAAGCTCGGCGGCCGCATCGTGCTGATGGCGAGCCGCGCCCTGGTGAAGGCGGCGCGCTCGCCCGACGACTACGTCAAGGTCTACGGCCGCGTGCTCGGCCAGGTGAAGGAGCCGGTGATCATCCATTGGCTGGGCGAGATGTTCGATCCCGCGCTCGACGGCTATTGGGGCCACAAGGATCACATGCAGGCGATGGACGTCGCGGTCGACGTGATTTCCGGCAACAAGATGAAGGTCGACGGCGTGAAGATCTCGCTGCTCGACAAGGACAAGGAGATCGCCATGCGCCGCCGCCTGCCGCAGGGCGTGCGCATGTATACCGGCGACGATTTCAACTACGCCGAGCTGATCGCTGGCGACAATTACGGCTATTCGGACGCGCTGCTCGGCATCTTCGACGCAATCGCGCCGGCGGCCGCGGCGGCGCTCGGCGCGTTCAGCCGTGGCGACGCGAAATCGTTCCACGACATCCTGGCGCCGACGGTGCCGCTGTCGCGCCACATCTTCAAGGCGCCGACGCGCTTCTACAAGACCGGCGTGGTGTTCATGGCCTATCTCAACGGCCTGCAGGATCATTTCACGCTGGTCGGCGGCCAGGAGAGCGCTCGCTCGACGCTTCATCTCGCCGAGCTGTTCCGGCTCGCCGACGCCGCCGGCCTGCTGAGCGATCCCGACAGGGCCGCCACGCGCATGCGCGTGGTGATGGCGAGTCGCGGCGTGGCGGCGTGATGCGCGATCTTTCCAACGACCGCTCGCTGCTCTCGATCAATTCGATGACCGTGAAGCCGTGGTCGCTCGAGCAGCTGGTCGAGGGCTGCGCCCGCGCCGGCCTCTCGGCGATCTCGCCCTGGCGCGACATCGTGCAGGCCTGCGGCGTCGAGCGCGCGGGCAAGCTCATCCGCGGCCACGGCATGACAGTAACGGGCCTTTGCCGCGGCGGCATGTTCCCGGCCGCCGACGACGCCGGCCGACGCGCCGCGCTCGACGACAACCGCCGCGCCGTCGACGAAGCGGCGGCGATCGGCGCGCGGTGCCTGATCCTGGTGGTCGGCGGGCTGCCGAAAGGCTCGCGCGACATCGTCGACGCCCGCAAACAAGTCCATGACGCGCTGCAAGAGCTGCTGCCCTATGCCCGGCAGGCGGGCGTGCCGCTGGCGATCGAGCCGCTGCACCCGATGTTCGCCGCCGACCGCGCCTGCGTGAACACGCTCAAGCAGGCGAACGACCTCTGCGACCAATTCGGCGACGGCGCCGGCGTCGCGGTCGACGTCTATCACGTCTGGTGGGATCCCGACCGTGCGTCCCAGATCGCGCGCGCCGGCCGCCGCATCCTCGCCTACCACGTCAACGACTGGCTGGTGCCGACCACCGATCTCCTGCTCGATCGCGGCATGATGGGCGACGGCGTCATCGACCTGCGCGCGATCCGCGCCATGGTGGAGGCCGCCGGCTACCGCGGCCATTGCGAGGTCGAGATCCTCTCGGCCGAAAATTGGTGGAAGCGCGATCCCGACGAGGTCTTGCGCGTCTGCATCGAGCGGCACCGGACCGTCGTCTAGCTTCATGACCGCCACCTACGACGGCATCGTCCTCGGCGCCGGCCATAACGGCCTCATTTTACAAGGCTATCTGGGCAAGGCCGGCCTCAAGACGCTGGCGATCGAGCGCCGGCCGGTGGCCGGCGGCGGCTTGAGCACGCTGGAGGACCCGCGCCATCCGGGCTTCCTGCACAACACCCACGCCTTCTTCCAGCGCGCCATCACCGCCATGCCCTGGTACGCCGATCTCGAGCTCGAGCGGCACGGCGCCCGCTATATCGAGCCGGAGCTCAACGTCGCCTTGATCACCAGCGACGGCCGCGCGCTCGAGTGGTGGACCGACATCGCCAGGACCATTGCGTCGTTTGCGCAGTTCAGCCGCCGCGATGCCGACACGCTGCGACGATGGCACGACGAATTCGTCCCGATCGTGCAGAACATCCTTGCGCCGGAGGGCCGCTCGCCGCCGCTGCCGCAGGCGGAGCGGCGCGCCCTGCTGGCGCGCAGCAGCGCCGGGCGGCGGCTCATCGAGGTGAGCGCGCTGTCGCCCTTGCAATTCGTCGAACAGGAGTTCGAGCACCCCACCATCCAGGCGGGCCTGCTCTTCTTCAACGGGCTGCGCGAGGTCGACCTGCGACTGCCCGGCTTCGGTCACCATATTGCGTCGCTGCTGGCGAGCCCCGCCAAGGCGCAGATGTCGCGCGGCGGCTCGGCGGCGCTGGCACGTGCGCTCGAAGCGGCGGCGCGCGAGGCCGGCGGCGAGATCAGGCTGATGACGGAGCCGCAGCGCATCGTGGTGGAAGGCGGCCGCACGGTCGGGATCGAAACCCGCGACGGCGAGTTGATCCGCGCCCGGCATTTCGTCGCCTCGTCGCTCAACCCGCACCAGACCTTCCTCGGTCTCCTCGACGACGCGCTGCTGCCGCGCGACATTCGCGAACGGGCGCAACGCTTCCGCTACAATCTCCTGGCGCCGCTGTTCGCGCTCCACCTCAATCTCCGCGAGCCGCCGCGCTACAGGGCGACCGCCGTCCACCCAGAGCTGGCGCAGGCGTTCATGGTGATCCTGGGGCTCGATCACGTCGACCAGTTCGGCGACATCGTGCGCCACCACGAGGCCGGCACCATCCCGCCCACCGTGATGTGGGGCGCCTGCCCGACCCTGTTCGATGCGAGCCAGGCGCCGAGCGGCCAGCACACCGCCTGCATGTGGGAGAAGCTGCCCTACTGCGTGCGCGGCGATCCGGCGAACTGGGACCGTCTCGGGGAGGAGCATGGCCGCGTCATGCTGGGACTCTGGCAACGGCACGCACCGAACCTCGCCGATGCGGTCATCGGCTCGTTCACCCGCACGCCGCTCGACGTCGAGCGCTGCCTGCCCAACATGCGCGAAGGCGATCTCCTGGTCGGCGCGTTTGCCAACGACCAGGTCGGCTACAACCGTCCGTTCGCCGGCGCCGGGGGTTATCGTACGCACCTGCCGGGGCTTTATCTCTGCGGCTCGAGCAGCCATCCGGGCGGCAATATCACGGGACTTCCGGCCTACAACGCCGCCCAGGTGGTCCTTGCCGATCTCGGCCTCAAGGCCGACTGGGCACCGACGCCGATCGACGCGCGGCTCGCCGCGATCTGATTCGCTCGGGATCGCCACCGATCGCGTTTCATCTCTGACCGAAACTTCGGCACTTGCCTAAGAAAAAGGCGGCAGCGAACTGCGCAAATCGCAGGCATGTCCTCGACGTGAAACCGAAAACCCCTGCAAATACAAAGCATATCGGTTGGCACGCCCGTTGCTAATTCGTCGGCAATGTCGGGGTCGGGGACTCCGGCGCAACGATGGAGCGCGTCGCGATGTCAACCTTCGACAATCCCTTCGATCCGCGGCACCGGCTCCATCGCGAAGGCTGCTCGTGCGGACGGCACGTGGACCAGGTCGCGCACGATCGTGACGCGGCAACGCTGCAATGCGCCGCGGTCGAGAGCGAAGAGAGGCGCTATGAGGGCGTGGTCGCCTCCGCGGTGATGCGCGCGGTGTTTCCGAAGGACGCCGCCCGCCGCGAATTTCTCAAATCGATCGGCGCCTCGACCGCGCTCGCGGCGCTGAGCCAGATCTTCCCGCTCAAGACCGCGACCGAGGTGTTCGCGCAAGGCGGCGCGATCGAGAAGAAGGACCTCAAGGTCGGGTTCATTCCGATCACCTGCGGTACGCCGATCATCATGGCGCAGCCGATGGGCTTCTACGCCAAGCACGGTCTCAACGTCGAGGTGATCAAGACCGCCGGCTGGGCGGTGATCCGCGACAAGACGCTCAACAAGGAATATGACGCCGCCCACATGCTGTCGCCGATGCCGCTGGCGATCACGCTCGGCGCCGGCTCGAATCCAGTCCCGTTTACCGCGCCGGCGATCGAGAACATCAACGGCCAGGCGATCACGCTCGCGGTCAGGCACAAGGACAAGCGCGATCCGAAGTCGTGGAAGGGCTTCAAATTCGCGGTGCCGTTCGACTACTCGATGCACAACTATCTCTTGCGCTACTACGTCGCCGAGCACGGCCTCGACCCCGACCAGGACATCCAGATCCGCGCCGTGCCGCCACCCGAGATGGTGGCCAATCTGCGCGCCGACAACATCGACGGCTTTCTCGGCCCCGATCCGATGAACCAGCGCGCGGTCTATGACGGCGTCGGTTTCATCCACGTGCTGTCGAAGGACTTGTGGGAGGGACATCCCTGTTGCGTCTTTGCAGCCTCGAAGGAGTTCGTCACTCAGGCGCCGAACACCTATTCGGCGCTTCTGAAGGCGATCATCGACGCCACGGCCTTCGCCACCAAGGCGGAGAACCGCAAGCAGATCGCCGAGGCGATCGCGCCGGCGAACTACATCAACCAACCCGTCACCGTGCTCGAGCAAATCCTGACCGGCACCTTTGCCGACGGTCTCGGCAACGTGCAGAGAGTTCCCAACCGCGTCGACTTCGATCCGTTCCCCTGGGAGTCGTTAACGGTCTGGATCATTACCCAGATGAAACACAGGGGTCAGATCAAGGGCGAGGTCGACTACGCGAATGTGGCCAAGCAGGTCTACCTCGCCACCGACACCGCGAAGCTGATGAAGGAGGTCGGGCTCACGCCGCCCACGACCACGTCGAAGACCTTCGTGGTCATGGGCAAGACCTTCGATCCATCGAAGCCCGAGGACTACATCAAGAGCTTCAAGATCAAGCGAACAACCTAAGGCTCAAGGGATGATGCACGCGCCGGGCGTACACCCTCCATCCACCGACACAGCGAGTCCGATCCCCTCCCCGCCAGCGGGAGCGAGCGGGAGCGCGCCATGACCGCCTTGCTGGGCTTCCGCGCGGCGGTGGTGTCGCTCGCATTGTTCGCATTGTTCGTCACGGCGTGGCACCTCGCCACCCGCGGCACCGGGCCAGTCGCGCAGATGGACCCGGAATATGCCAAGCTCATGGGCGCGACCGCGACCCAGGGCAAGTCGGCGATGCCGGGTCCGCTCGACGTCGGCGCCAAGATCTGGGAGCACCTCAAGGACCCGTTCTACGACCGCGGCTCGAACGACAAAGGGCTGGGAATCCAGCTCGCCTATTCGATCGCGCGCGTGATGATCGGCTACCTGATCGCGGTCGCGGTCGCGATTCCGATCGGCTTTCTGATCGGCATGTCCGAGATCATGAGCCGGGCGCTCGATCCGTTCATTCAGGTACTCAAGCCGATCTCGCCGCTCGCCTGGATGCCGCTCGCGCTCTACACCATCAAGGATTCGAGCCTGTCCTCGATCTTCGTCATTTTCATCTGCTCGCTTTGGCCGATGTTGATCAATACCGCCTTCGGGGTCGCCGCGGTGCGCAAGGAGTGGCTCAACGTGGCGCGCACGCTCGAGGTCGGGGTCTTTCGCCGCGCCTTCACGATCATCCTGCCGGCGGCGGCGCCGACCATCCTCACCGGCATGCGCATCTCCATCGGCATCGCCTGGCTGGTGATCGTTGCGGCCGAGATGCTGGTCGGCGGCACCGGCATCGGCTATTTCGTGTGGAACGAGTGGAACAACCTGTCGATCACCAACGTGATCACTGCGATCCTGGTGATCGGCCTGGTCGGCATGGTCCTCGACCAGGTCCTGGCGCGCCTCGCGCGCCTGGTGACCTTCCCCGAATGAGCGAGCGCCGGGGATATCGATGACCGAAAAATTCATCTCGATCGAAGGCATCACCAAGCGCTTTCCGGCGCCGGGCGGCGGCGCCACCACGGTGTTCGAGGATCTGTGGCTGTCGATGGCGCGCGGCGAGTTCGTCTGCATCATCGGCCATTCCGGCTGCGGCAAGACCACCGTGCTCAACATCCTGGCCGGGCTCGATGAGCCGTCGGACGGCACCGTTATCGTCGACAATCAGTCGATCGAGGGCCCGAGCCTCGACCGCGCGGTGATCTTCCAGGGCCACGCGCTGCTGCCGTGGCGCACCGTCATGGGCAACGTCACCTATGCGGTGGCGTCGAAATGGCGCTTCATGAGCAAGGAGAACCTGCAGGGGCACGCGCAGAAGTTCATCGACCTGGTCGGCCTCACCGGCGCCGAGCACAAGCGGCCGGCCGAGCTTTCCGGCGGCATGAAGCAGCGCGTCGGCATCGCCCGCGCGCTTTCGATCGAGCCGAAGATCATGCTGATGGACGAGCCGTTCTCGGCGCTCGACGCGCTCACCCGCGGCATGCTGCAGGACGAGGTGCGCCGCATCTGCCTGGAGACCGGACAGACGGTGTTCATGATCACCCACGACGTCGACGAGGCGATCTATCTGGCCGACCGCGTGGTGCTGATGACCAACGGCCCGGAGGCGGTGCTGGCGGAGATCGTCGAGAACCCGCTGCCGAAGGAGCGCAAGCGCACCGATTTCCACAAGCACCCGCTCTACTACGGGGTGCGCAACCACATCATCGATTTTCTGGTGAGCCGCAGCAAGAACTTCACCGCCGAGATGGACGAGCGGGGCTATGACCGCCGCCACGTGCCGTTGGTGCGGCCAGGTGCGCCGGAACCGGTGGTCGCGGCCGAGACATCCACGCCCGCGTCGATCACGCCGTCGTGGCCCGGCTTGGCACAAAACCGGGCCTGACGCGATGACCATCAAGCGCCCAAGGACAGGGAGACAGCAATGAAACGTGCCGACCTCACCGAGAAGATCCTCGACATCAAGCGCGAGAAGGGCTGGAAGTGGAAACATATCTGCCAGCAGATCGGCGGCTATTCGGAATTCCTCATCGTCGGCGCGCTGCTCGGCCAGATGAAGCTGACCAAGCCGCAGGCTGCCAAGGCCGCCGAGCTGTTCGGGCTCTCCAAGGCGGAGCAGGCGCTGCTCAACGAGGTGCCGATGCGCGGCGCCGGCGTGCCGATGCCGCCGACCGACCCGCTGATCTACCGCTTCTACGAGCTGGTGCTGGTCAACGGCCCGGCCTGGAAGGCACTGATCGAGGAGGAGTTCGGCGACGGCATCATGTCGGCGATCGACTTCGACATGCAGATGGAGCGGCTGCCGAACCCGAAGGGCGACCGGGTCAAGATCACCATGTCGGGCAAGTTCCTGCCGTACAAATATTACGGCCATAGCGGGAACGTGCCGGAATACGGCTACAAGGAAGAGTGAGCGCGGTCGCCGGCAGAGGGCCGCCGCGCATGGCGCACCGATCCTATCCGAAGAAGGCGGGCTTCCGGCTCGGCATCTACGTCTGCAAGGACGCCGAGATCGTGGATTTCGCGGCACCACACGGCGTTTTTTCGGTCGCGCGGCGGTTCGATCCGGAGCTCGATGCGTTCTTGGTCGCAGAGTCGCTCAGGCCGGTGCAGGCACAGGCCGGATTCACCGTGCTGCCCAACTACGGCTTCAACGACACACCCGACATGGACGCGTTCCTCATCCCCGGCGGCTTCGGGCTGCGGCAGGAGATCAACAACGGCCGGCTGCACGATTTCATCCGCGCGCTGCCGGACAAGACGCTGCTGACCAGCGTGTGCACCGGCTCGTGGATCTATGCGCGCATGGGCCTGCTCGACGGCAAGGCGGCGACTAACCGCAAGGAGCCCGACCGGCTGGAAGCGTCCAACATGGGCAAGGTACCGATCGAGCGCCTGGCCGAGATCGCCCCGAAGGTGCGGGTGAGCCGCGCCCGCGTCGTCGACGATGGACGTTTCATCAGCGCGGGCGGCATCGCCTCCGGCATGGAGATGGGCTTTCACTTGTTGCGCCGCGCCGGCTACGACGAAACCTTCATCGGCGAGGTCGCGCGCGTAATGGAGTACAAGGCGGCGTACGAGCTCTATCGCGACGATATCGAATACGCCGGCTGATTTGCGGCGACCGCGCCTCAATGCCGCGCCCAAAGCCAAATCGCAACGATCGAGGCGAACATCACGGCGGCGAGCGCCGCCCACAGCAAACGCCGGTCACGAAGGGCCCGGCGAAACAGCCGGGACCGTCGCGAATCCTGCTCGACGCCCGCCACCTTGCCGATTGTCGAGCCGGTCTGGGTCAGGACCGTTCTCAGCGCGAGGTAGTCCACGAGCCCCTCGCGCGTCAGGTCCACGCGCGGCAGCGCCCGGACTGCCGGCGGGAGCAGCCGGACGTCGGACAGCTCGCAGATCAGCGGCAGCACGAATTTTCCTCGCTTGGCGCAGAAGGTAAATTCGTGATGACAGAACCTCGAGACCAGCCATCCGGGCGTGATCACGCACAGCATGATATCGCAAGCATCGAGACGGGCAGGCGGGGACCAATCATCGCCGACCTCGACCACGTGCCGATCGTCGGCGACGACGTGCCAGCCGCCGTCATTGAGCCAGCGCACGATCTCCATGGCGCGCGCGCGATCCTCGTCCGCAAAGCTGACGTAGATACGCGCCCGATCGGTATGGAGCTCTGGGGGCATGATCCGTTCTCGCCGTCGCCCGGCGCACCGAGGATCATGCCATCATAAGCGCGATGAAGCAGCAACGTAGCCCGGATGAAGCAAAGCGTAATCCGGGGTTCCCGCGAGTTGCGGTCGCCCGGCATTGCGCTTCGCTCTTTGCGGGCTACAACTGCCAGGGGTCCCTTACGCCGCCTCGATATAGCGGTGGCGCTCGTACAGGAACTCCAGCACGCGCTGGCGGCACCTGAGATAGGTCGGGCTCGACACCAGCTCGAGGCGCCGCCGCGGCCGCGCCAGCGGCACCTCCATCACTTCGCCGATCTGCGCCGCCGGGCCATTCGTCATCATCACGATGCGGTCGGACAACAGAACCGCCTCGTCGACGTCGTGGGTGATCATCAGCACCGTATTGCCGAGCTTCTGGTGGATTCCCATCACCGAGTCCTGCAGGTGAGCGCGGGTGAGCGCGTCGAGCGCGCCGAACGGCTCGTCGAGCAGCAGCACCTTCGGTTCCATGGCGAGCGCGCGGGCGAGCCCGACTCGCTGCTTCATGCCGCCGGAAATCTCGGCCGGCCGTTTGTCCCGAGCGTGCGCCATCTGCACTAGCTCGAGATTGTGCAGCACCCAGGCACGGCGCTCGGCGCGCGATTTTCGGCCGGCGAATACCTTGTCGACCGCCAGCCGCACGTTGTCGTAGACCGTGAGCCAAGGCAGCAGCGAGTGGTTCTGGAACACGACCGCGCGGTCGGGACCGGGCTCGTTGACCTCGCGGTCCTCGAGCAGCACGCAGCCCAATGTCGACGGCACCAAGCCGGCCACGATGTTGAGCAGCGTGGTCTTGCCGCAGCCGGAATGGCCGATCATCGAGACGAATTCGCCCTTCTCGATGCCGAGCGTGATGTCCTTGAGCACCTCGGTCTCGGCCGAGCCGCGGCGAAAGGTCTTATCGATGTGGTCGAGCTTGAGATAGGGCGTCATCGCCGTTCGCTTTCGTTTGCTAGTTGGCGGCGGTGCCGCGGGTGACCACGGTGGCGACCGCGGCCACCATGCGGTCGAGCACGAACCCGATCAGCCCGACATAGACCAGCGCCAGGATGATCTCGCTGATGTGCGACGAGTTCCACGCATCCCAGATGAAGAAGCCGATGCCGACGCCGCCGATCAGCATCTCGGCCGCTACGATGGCGAGCCAGGACAAGCCGATGCCGATGCGCAAGCCGGTGAAGATATAGGGCGCCGCCGACGGCACCATGATCTTCCAGAAGAACTCGACGTGGTTGAGCCGCAGCACCTGCGCGACGTTGCGATAGTCCTGCGGAATGTTGCGGATGCCGACCGCGGTATTGATGATGACGGGCCAGATCGCCGTGATGAAAATGACGAAGATCGCCGACGGTTGGCCGTTGCGGAACGCGGCGAGCGAGAGCGGCAGCCACGCGAGCGGCGGAACCGTGCGCAGCACCTGAAAGATCGGGTCGAGCCCGCGCATTGCCCAGGTCGATTGGCCGACCAAGGTGCCGAGCGCGACGCCGACCAGGCAGGCGAGCGCATAGCCCAACGCCACCCGCTGCAGGCTCGCCGACAGGTGCCAGAACAAGCCCTTGTCGAGACCGCCGCGATCGAAGAAGGGATCGACGATCAGCTCCCAGGTGTCGTTGAGAACGCGCGACGGCGGCGGCAGCGTCGCGCCGGCCTTGCGGCAGAGCAGCTCCCAGACCAGCAAGGTGAGCGCGATGACCACCATCGGCGGCACCACGCGCGCCGAGAGATTGCCGAGAGTCGTCGTGAGACGGCTTGCAAGCCGCGGACGCTTCGGCGCCAGCGCCAATACCTTGGCGACCGCAGGCGCCATCGCGGTCGGCGTCGACGTCAGCGGCTCGGTCTTGACCAGTGGCATGTTCATCGCATGGCTCTCCATGTGAGGCGAAGCGGCCGCCCGCATGCGGGCGGCCGCACGTCATCCGATCTCGGCGCGCTTGATCGCAAGGCTCCTGAGGTAGGCACGCGGGTCCTCCGGATCGAACACCTTGCCGTCGAAGAAGGTCTCCTTGCCGCGCGAGGTCGAGGCCGGGATCTGCGCCGCCGGAACGTTGAGCTCCTGCGCCGCCGCGCGCCAGAGATCCTCGCGGTTGACCTTCTTGATCAGCCCTTTGGCGTCGACGTCGGGCTCGAACTTGCCCCAGCGGATGTCCTCGGTGATGAACCACAGCTCGTGGCTCTGGAACGGATACGACGCAAAATCCATCCAGTACTTCATGATGTGCGGGCTGTTCTCGACCACCTTGCCGGGGATGCCGTAGTCGAACTTGCCCTTGGTGCGTTCGATGATGTCGGCGACCGGCGCGTTGATCCACTGGCGCTTGGACATGATGGTGGCCAGCTCTTCGTGATTTTCGGGCTTGTCGCACCACTGCTGCGCTTCCATCACCGCCATCAACAGCGCTTTGGCGGCGTTCGGATGCTTGTCGACCCAGGCCGCGCGCATGCCGAGCGATTTCTCGGGATGCTTGTTCCACAACTCACCGGTGGTGATGGCGGTGTAGCCGATGCCCTGGTGGACGAGCTGCAGGTTCCAAGGCTCGCAGACGCAGAAGCAATCCATGGTGCCGACCTTCATGTTCGCCACCATCTGGGGCGGCGGCACCGTGATGGTCTCGATGTCCTTGTCGGGATCGATGCCGCCGGCGGCGAGCCAGTAGCGGATCCAAAGATCGTGGGTGCCGCCCGGGAACGTGTTCGCCGCCTTCACGGCCTTGCCCGACGCCTTCTTCTTGTCGAGCGCTTCCTTGAACGGCTTGGTGTCGAGCCCGATGCGGAGATCGGCATATTCCTTGGCGACCGAGATGCATTGGCTGTCGAGATTGAGCCGCGCCAGAATGTACATCGGCGTCGGTACGTTGTTCTGCGTCACCTTCCCCGCGCTGATCAGGTAGGGCATCGGCGTGAGGATGTGGGCGCCATCGATGCCGTTGCCCTCGGAGCCGAGCACGAGGTTGTCGCGGGTCGCGCCCCAGGAGGCCTGCTTCTGCACCTCGACGCCGGGCATGCCGTGCTTGGCGAAGAAGCCCTTGTCCTTGGCGACGAACAGCGCGCCGGCATCGGTGAGCGCGATGAAGCCGAGATTGGCCTTGGTCACCTCGGGGCCGGCGGCTTGCGCGATATGCACGCCGGCTGGAAACCTTGTCTGCAGGGCGCCGAGCAGCGCGGCGGTGCCGGCCGTGGTGCGCAGAAACGCGCGGCGGCTGAGGCCGCGGCGCCTGATCGGTGGTGTGTCTCTGGTGGTGGTCATTTGTGTTGGTCGTCCTCTAGACGTTGTCGCTGCTAGCCACGCGCGCCCGGTTCGGTTGCTCGCGGTGGACCGGAAAATGAAAAGCCGCCGCCCCAGGCGCTCGAAGGCGCTTTCCTCCAGGGCGGCGGCGTTGCCTATCCGGTCCGCGATTAGACCTTGCGGCGCCATCAAGCGAAGACAGCGTCGCTCGCGGGTTTTCTTTACAAGCTTCGTGCCAAGTTCTAATCGACTGATAAAATCAAGTTATTTCAGATGGATAGGTGGAAAAGGCAGCGATTTGAGCAGGGCCCGCACGGGCTCGATCTGCTGTTCTCAAGGCATTCGTGCAAAAACTTTGTGCAGTGCAAAAATTCACCTCGGTCGAGCAACTCGGCTCACGTGCGCCGAATCTTCCAGCCGGCGAGGTGCGCGCCGATATCGTCCGCGTCGAAAGCAGGCCCCGCGAAGGCGCCGATCCCGTCCGCTGGCTCGCCAGCGTGCTGGGCCTGCTCGCCCGGGAGCGCCGCGTCATAGAGGTCGGGCCGAAACACCGCCTTGGCACCGGCGAGCAATTCGGCCGACAACGGCGCCTGCCCCCAGCGCACCATCTGCGCGTAGAGCCAGGCGGCCTGCAGCGGATCGGGACGGCCGGCGCCTTTGCGTCCGACCAACAGATAGCGATCGCTCGCACGAACCATACCGTCCGGCGCGACCTTCAAGCGTCCGGCGGATCACTTCGGCAGCGGCGCCGATCCGGTTCGGGGCCGCGAGCATCGTGGTGACCTCGTCCAGATTGGCGTGATCCTCGACGAAGGCGGCAGCCCGTCCATGGGCGCGCACCAGCCGGCGCAACGTGTCCGGATGCTCCTGCGCCCAGCTCGCCCGCACGCCCAAGACTTTTTCGGCGGCGCGCGCAAGGATCTCGGAAACGAAATGCAGGATGAAGCCGATGCCGAGGTCAACCGCGACCGAATTCCACGGTGCACCGACGCAGAAGGCGTCGACGTGACGATTGGCGAGGCTCTCCACCATGTAGGGCGGCGGCAGCACCACGAGGCGGACGTCCTCGTCGGGGTCGACGCCGCCGGCCGCCATCCAGAAGCGCAGATGATAGTTGTGGGTCGAGAACGGGAACGTCATTCCGAAGGTGAGCGGCTCCTCGCCCCTGGCCTTGCGGGTCGCCACCACGCGGGCGAGCGCGCGCGCCGACACCATCGGATCGACGATGCTCTGTCCGTCCGCCGCCGCCGCGATCGCCGCGTAGAGCGCCGGCGACACCGTGATGGCGTTGCCGTTCACCCCGAGCCCGAATGGAGCCGCGATCGGGACCTTGACATGACCAAGACCAAGACTCGAGGCGATGGCGACCGGCGCGATCAGATGGGCGCCGTCGAACAGCCCGATATTGAGCTTGTCGCGTACGTTCGACCAGGAGACTTCCCGCACCAGTTCGACGTCCAGGCCTTCCTCGGCGGCGAAGCCCTTGTCGACCGCGATCAGCAGCGCGGTCGCGTCGGCGAGCGGGATGAACCCGATGCGCAGGCGCGTATTGCTCATCGCAGCAGCTCCGCGGCGGTGATCACCGATTGCGCCACGTCGGCGATCTTCTTGTTCTCGTTCATCGCGGTCCTACGCAGCAGCGCATAGGCATCCTGCTCGGTGAGGTTCCTGGCCCGCATGAGGATGCCTTTGGCGCGGTCGATCGCCTTGCGCTCGTCGAGCGCGGTGCGCGTGCGCTCGAGCTCGTCTTGCAGCCGCGCAAACGCGTTGAAGCGCGAGATGCACAGGTCGAGGATGTTCTTGATGCGCTCCTTGCGCAGACCGCCGACAATGTAGGCGGAAACGCCGGCGTCGACCGCCGCCTCGATCGACGCCGAGTCGCTCTGGTCGACGAACATGGCGACCGGGCGCCGCACTGCCCGGCTGACCTGGAACATCTGCTCGAGCACGTCGCGGCTCGGATTCTCGAGGTCAATCAAGATGACGTCGGGGTCGAAGGCGTAGATGCGGGCGAGCAGGTGCGAGGTCTCGTCGATCCGCACCACGTGGACGTGGCCGGCCTCGCGCAGCCCGTCCTCCAGGATCGCCGCCCGGACCGGATTCTTGTCGACGATGACGATCTTGAGCGAGTGGTCCATGGCCGCGAAGGACAATTTTCAAGCCCCGTGCCAAAGCCACTGCGGTCGATATTCATTAGTCTTTTCAAGTAGATGATCCGTATCAGCGGCGATTGCGCCTGCCGCCCGGCGCCGCCTTGTCTGAGCGAATTTTGGGCACCTGCGCTCACCAAGGATGCAGTGCCCGCGGGCCGCGACCCGACAGGTCGCACATCGTCTTTCCACAGGGGTTCTTTTCGCCCGGCGCCGAATCGCTGCCTTATGGGCGCGCCGCCGTCGGGCGCTGCCCGCAGCACATGCGCGGGCCGGACGACGGCGAACAGGCGTGGCATCCGATGCGCTTCCACGCGGACCTGCACGTCCATTCGAAATATTCGCGGGCAACCAGTCGGGATCTCGATCTCGAGCACCTTGCCGCCTGGGCCGCTCGCAAAGGCATCGGCGTGGTCGCGACCGGCGACTTCACCCATCCGGCCTGGCGCGCCGAGCTTGCGGAAAAGCTCGTCCCCGCCGAACCCGGGCTCTATCGCCTGCGCGACGACATCGAAAAGGCCGTCATGGCGACGCTGCCGGCGCCCTGCCGCGTGCCGGTGCGATTCATGCTCGAGGTCGAGATCTCGACCATCTACAAGAAGGGCGACCGCACCCGCAAAATCCACCATCTGATCTATGCACCCGACCTCGAAACCGTCGATCGCATGTCGGCGCGGCTCGCCCGCATCGGCAACATCGCCTCCGACGGGCGCCCCATCCTCGGTTTGGATTCGCGCAATCTGCTGGAGATCGCGCTCGAGTCCGGCCCGCAGGCCTATCTGGTGCCGGCGCACATCTGGACGCCGTGGTTCGCGGCGCTCGGATCGCAGTCCGGCTTCGATTCGATCGCCGACTGCTACGGCGACCTCGCCGACCATATTTTCGCGGTCGAGACCGGCCTCTCGTCGGACCCGCCGATGAACTGGCGGATCTCGTTCCTCGACCGCTATCGGCTCACCTCCAACTCCGACGCGCATTCTCCCGGCAAGCTCGGCCGCGAGGCGACGACCTTCGACTGCGACCTCGACTACTTCGCCATCAAGAGCGCATTGGAGACCGGCCGCGGCTATGTGGGCACGGTCGAATTCTTTCCGGACGAGGGCAAATATCACCTCGACGGCCATCGCAAATGCGGGGTGCGACTCAGCCCCAAGGAAACGCTCGCGCACGGCGGACGCTGCCCGGTCTGCGGCCAGCCGGTGACGATCGGCGTCGAGCACCGGGTCGAGGTGCTGGCCGACCGCAGCGAGGCGCAGGCCGCGCCGCCGCCGACCGCCGGGGAGGTGTCGAACCTGGTGCCGCTGCCGGAAATTCTGTCCGAGCTCGCCGCCAGCGGTCCGTCGTCGCAAAAGGTCGAGCGCAACTACGATCAAGCCATCGCCAAGCTCGGCGCCGAGCTTTCGATCCTGCAAGAGGTGCCGGTCGAGGACATCGCCCACGCCGGCTCGTCGCTGCTGGCCGAGGCGATCGCGCGCCTGCGCGTCGGACAGGTGATCCGTGATCCCGGCTACGACGGCGAATACGGCGTGATCCGCCTGTTCGAGGAGAGCGAGCTGAAGCGGCTGACCTCGGGCGCCGTGCTGTTCGACGCACCGGCGACGAAACGAACGAAGGCCGAAAGCGTCAAGCCGAAGGCCGGCCCTGCGCAAGCGAAGCGCGACGACGACGCCAAGCCAGCACCGCCGCAGCTCCGCCTCGTTCACGACCAGGCCGCCAGCGGCGCTTCCGGCGTCCTGGCACAGCTCGACGATGACCAACGCGCGGCGGCGGCAGCGGTGGAAGGTCCGCTGCTGATCGTCGCCGGTCCGGGATCGGGCAAGACCCGCACCCTCACCCATCGCATCGCCCATCTGATCGCCGAGCGCGGCGTGGCCGCCGAAAGCTGCCTCGCCATCACGTTCACCCGCCGCGCCGCCGCCGAGATGAAGGAGCGGCTCGCGCGTCTGCTCGCCAACGATGCAGGTCGGGTTGCGATCCACACCTTCCATTCCCTCGGTCTGGCGATCCTGCGCGAGCACGCCGGCGCCGTCGGTTTGCAGCGGGGCTTTCGCATCGCGACTGAAGCGGAGCGCATGGCGGCGCTGGCGGAGGCGTTGGGCATCACCGAGCCCAAGGCCGAGCGGTTGCTGCGCGCCATCTCCAAGGCCAAGCGTTCGCCGGGCGCCGCCAGCGCCGACGTGGCGGAGGCCATGTCGGCCTACGGCCGGGCGCTGGCGCTGCGCAACTGGATCGACTTCGACGATCTCGTCACGCTCCCGGTCCGCGCCCTGACCGCCGACGCCGGTCTCGCGGCACGCTACCGCGATCGCTTCCGATGGATCGCGGCCGACGAGTTCCAGGATGTCGACGAGCAGCAGTACCGGCTGCTGACCCTGCTGGCGCCGGCCGACGGCAACCTCTGCGTGATCGGCGACCCCGACCAGGCGATCTACGGTTTTCGCGGCGCCGATGCGTCCTGCTTCGAGCGCTTCCAGCGCGACTATCCCGCCGCCAAGGTGGTGCGGCTTGCGCGCAACTACCGCTCGAGCGGCACCATCGTCACCGCCTCCGCGCAGGTCATCGCCGCCCGGCAGAGCGAGCCGCTTGCCGAGATGGTGCGCGAGATGCACGAGCGCATCGCCATTCATGCGGCGCCGACCGAGCGCGCCGAAGCTGAATCGGTGGTGCGGACCATCGAGCAGATGCTCGGCGGCGCGAGCTTCTTCGCCATCGACAGCGGCCGCGCGAGCGGCGCGGCGGAAGCCAGTCGCTCGTTCGCCGACTTCGCGGTGCTCTACCGCACCGACGCCCAGTCCGCGGCCTTGTGCGAGGCCTTTGCCCGCTCCGGCATCCCGTTCAAGACCAATTCGCATCGTCCGCTCGCACAGGAGCCCGCCGTCCGCGGGATATTGCGGGAGCTCGACGCCTCGACGGACGATGCGGCGCTTTCGGTGGAGCTGGCAGCGGCCGCCTCGCGGGTGAAGTCTCAAGGCGCGGACCTCGGCGACGCAACGATCGATCTCGCCGCTCAGCGGCTCGCCGCCATCGCCGCGGCGTGCGGACAGGATCGGGCGCGCTCCCTCGACGCCGTTGCGCTCGCGACAGATGCGGATTTCTTCGATCCACGCGCCGACCAGGTGTCGCTCCTGACCTTGCATGCCGCCAAGGGGCTCGAATTTCCGGTGGTGTTCATCGTCGGGCTGGAGGATGGGCTCCTGCCGTTGCGCTGGGGCGAGCGCGATGAGACGGCGATGGCCGAGGAGCGCCGCCTGTTTTACGTCGGCATGACGCGCGCCAAGGACCGGCTCATTCTCAGCCGCGCCCGCGAGCGGTTTTGGCGCGGCCGCGTGCGCACGCTCGACGCCTCGCCGTTCCTCGGCGACATCGAGACCGCCCTGGTGCAGCATCAGCAGATGCAGGCCAAGCGCCGAAACCCGGAAGACCGGCAGCTCAAGTTGTTTTGATTGCCATGCCGCGACCGGGATCGCGGATTCTATTCCGGAGGCTCCAGCGACATTGGTGCGCCGGCCCCGGTTTCGCGTTTGCGAAGATCGTTGGGTCTTGCACGCACGGTCGCAGGCCGGGACGGCTCGCCCACGCTCGGTTCCGGCTGGCGCATGATCCCGAAATTGAGCGCCGCAAGATTCGAGTACCAGTAATATCCGCGGCTCTCCGCTACCCGCGCGGCGGCCAGGGCCTCGGCGGCCTCCTGCTGCGCGCTGGTGAGGTCTCTGACCTGCCGCCTCAGGGAGGCTACCTCGCGCATGAGGCGATCGACCTGCTCATCGCCGCCGCCGCGGCTCGCGGTTCGGGGCGCAGTGGGCGTCGATTGGCCTTGCAGGAGCGAGCCCGCATCCGAGGTCGGCCAAAGCAACGCCAGCGCGCCGACGCTGCCAGCGGCGACCATGACCACCAGCCATGCCCAAAACCGTAGCCCCATCCTGCGCCGTGGCTCGGGCAGAATCGTCGCGGGCTCGGGTCCGAACTCCTGGTCGAACGCCTCTAGCCTCGGCATCTCGGCCGCGCCTGCTCGCACTCCACCGGACATCACCGATACCGCCGTCAGTGACCTTTCTCCGCGCCTGCCGTTGCAAGCGCAACGGTCAAGGCGCGGCTGGACGTTCGCCCTGCGAGGACGTTCCCCAATCCGGAGTGGGGCCTCAGGGGCGCGCGCGAACTCGCCGGCCGAGCCGGGCCGGCACCGCCCCATGATGTGCCCATAAGGGCGATAGCTCAAGGTGTTCTAAAGTGGGTCCGGCAGAAGAATTTGCGGGAGGACAATTGTGACAATATTCCTGGTAGCCCACGGCGCGTGGTCGGCCGGCTGGGCCTGGAAGAAGATGCGCCCGCTGCTGCGGGCGGCGGGGCACGACCTGTTCACGCCCACCTATACCGGGCTGGGCGAACGCGCGCATCTCGCATCGCCGGCGATCGATCTCGACACCCATATCCGGGACATCCTCGGCGTGCTCGACATGGAGGACCTGCGCGAGGTGGCGCTGATCGGGCACAGCTACGGCGGCATGGTCGCGACCGGTGTGGCGGATCGGGCGCGCGATCGCATTGCGCAACTGGTCTACCTCGATGCCTTCGTCCCCAAGGACGGGCAAAGCTCGTTCGACCTGCAGGGAGCCGAGACCCGAAACCGGATGCGGGAGTTGGCGAAAACCGCCGGCGAGGGTTGGCGCATCCCGCCGAACCCGATGCCGCCCGACACGGCCGAGGCCGACGTGGCCTGGGCGGCGGGGCGCCGGCTGCCGCAGCCGCTCAAGGCCTTCGAGCAGCCGCTGCGCCTGACCGGCCAGACACCACCGCCGCCGCGGACCTACATCTATTGCCGGCGCGCCAGGCCGGACGACGTGTTCCGCCAGTTCGCCGAACGCGCGCAGCGCGAAAGCGGCTGGCGCTACTTCGAGATGGACGCCAGCCACAATCCGCACATCACCGTGCCGCACGAGCTGTCGGCGTTGCTGCAGCAGATCGTGGGAAGGTAGCCCGGATGGAGCGAAGCACAATCCGGGGCGCCTGCTGGCGGTGTCCCGGATTTCGCTGACGCTCCATCCGGGCTACGCTTGGGCAACGAACCGAGCGAACGGGAGGAAAGCAATGAACATGCGCTGGTGCACCGGAGCCTTGCTCGCCCTGGCGGTCTCGACCGCGCCAGCCATGGCGGCCGAATACCGGATGCTCACGAGCTGGGACAAGAGCAATCCGGCGGTGCCGCTCCTGGCCGAGGGCTTCGCCAAGAACGTCGAGGCGGCAAGCAAAGGCAACATCAAATTCGTTCTGAGCGGGCCGGAGACGGTACCGCCCTTCGAGCAGCTGCAGCCGGTGGCCGCGGGCGCCTTCCAGATGCTGTTCACCCACGGCATCTATCATTACGGCCAGACCGGGCTGAGCACCGGGCTCGACGCGGTGCGCGGCAGCTTCGAGGAGCGGCGCGGATCGGGATTGTTCGAGGCGCTCGACAAGCACTATCAGAAGATCGGTATCAAGGTCGTGGCGGTCGCGCTCTCGGCCAAGACCGGCTACGCCTTCGCGCTCAAGACACCGGTCACCGCCGACGGCGACCTCAAAGGCAAGAAAGTCCGCGGCACGCCCGCCTATCATCCGCTCATCCGCATGCTCGGCGGCGCGCCGGTCGTGCTGCCGATCCCGGAAGTCTATACCGCGCTGGAGAAAGGCGTCATCGACGGCGCCGCGAGCCCGGTCGTCGGGCTGCTCGGCGTGCGCTGGCACGAGGTCGCCAAGTATCTGGCGCAGCCGAGCTTCGGCTTTACCCACCAGCTGTTTCTGATGAATCTCGCCGCCTGGAACCGGCTCTCGGACGCCGACAAGAAGCTGCTGCTCGACGAGGGCCGCAAGATCGAGGAGGTCTGGTATCGGGAATACGACCGCATGGCGGAGGCCGAGATCAAGGAGCTGATCGCCAAGGGCGTCACCGTCAGTCAGCTCGGCCCCAGCAAGGCCAAGCTCGACGAGGTCTGGAGCGAGGGCCTTTGGGAACTCGCCGAGAAGAAGAGCCCGACCGAGACCAAGGAGCTACGCCAGATCGCCAAGGCGAAGGGGCTGACGGATTAGCGCAGGATAAGGTTTCGATTAGCCGACCTACAGAACTACCGCGGCCCCATCAGCCGCGGCAGCAACGTGATGATGTCGGGCACCAGCGCCATCACCAGCATGCCGCCGCAGATGATCCACACGAACGGCCATGAGGCGCGGAAGATCGTGGTCATCGGTACGTCCGGGGCGGCGCTCTTGAGCGCGAACAGCACGTAGCCGAACGGCGGGGTGAGCCCGCCGACGGTCGCCACCACCAGGAACAGCGTCCAGAACCAGATCTCATCGAACTGATAGATCCGGATGATCGGCTGATAGATCGGGATCAGGACCAGCATCAGCGCGACCTGGTCGAGGAACATGAACAGCACGAACGGCAGCGCCATCATGGCGAGCAGCATGAGCGCGGCCGGCAGCTCGAGCCCGACCACGAACTGGCCGAGCGCGCGGGTGGCGCCGCTGAAGGTCAGCAGCTGGCTGAACATCACCGCCGAGCACATGATGATGAGCAGCAGCGAGGCGACGGTGGCTGCCGAGGCGAGAGCCTCGGTCAACATCTTCCACGACAGCCCGCGATAGTAGGCGGCGAGCAGCAGCGCGCCCATCACGCCGGTCGCGGCCGCCTCGGTCGGGGTGGCGACGCCCAGCATGATCAGGCCCATCACCATGAAGAACACGTAGGCCGACGGGATCATCCGCGCCAACGCCATCAGCACGCTGCCTTGGGTCTTGCGGTCGGCGGCATCGGTGGCGACGTCCGGCGCGAGCGACGGCGTGATGCGGACGCGGATCAGCACGTAGACGAGGAACATGCCGGTGAGCAGCAGGCCCGGCAGGATGCCCGCGATCAGCATCTTGCCGGCGGACACGTCGGCGAGCGTGGCGATGATGACCGCGAGCACGCTCGGCGGGATGATCGGATCGAGGCTGGCGCCGGCGAGAATGGTCCCGGCCGAGAACTGGGTGTCGTAGCCGCGCTTGCGCATGGTGGGAAACAGCGAGCGCCCGAGCAGGCCCGCTACCGCCATGGCGGCGCCCGAGAGCGCCCCCAGGATCGCCGAAAGCACGATGCACAGCACGTATTGGCGGCCGCGAATGCGCCCGATCAGCCGGTCGAGCGAATCGAACAGCACGTCCATCGCGCCGGAGCGGAACATGATCTCGCCCATGACGATGAACAGCGGCACCGCCGACAGCGCGCCCAAGGTGGCGGTCGAGTAGATGCTGTTGGCGAACAGTCCGAAGCCCGACACGCCGAAGAACACGAACACGCCGATCACGTTGAGGACCACGAAGGCGACGAAGATCGGCACCCCGAGCAGGAACAGGGTGAGCAGCAGCACCATGCCGCCCGACAGCGCGACCCACCAGCTCATCGCTCCGCTCCGCCGATCAGCAGCGTCTCGCCGGTTCCGCGACCGAGCTGGCGCAGGAAGTGCAGCGCCGAGCTGAGCAGGCCGTAGGGAATGAGGATCGACACCCACCACTTGGGGATCGGCAGGGCGGACAGCGTCCACACCTCTTGCGAATATTGCCGCCAGGTCTCGCTGCCGGTGATCCAGGTGGCGATCAGGCAGGCGGCAACCGCGAGCACGCCGATGGCGTAGCGCAAGGCGCGCGCGCCGGCCGGGGACAGATAGTCGAAGATCAGATTGACGTGGATGTGGGCGCCGCGCCGGGTCATCTCCGGGATCGACAGGAAGATGACCGCCGCCAACAGATAGCAGCCGACGTCGTAGGTCCAGGCCGTCGGCGCCGCGAAGAAGTAGCGGGCGACCACCTCGTAGCAGAACGCGGCCGCAATCGCGCCGACGAGCGCGGCAGCGAGCGCAAAGCCCGCCGTGGTCACGCGATCGTGCAGATCACAGAGCCGCCGAACGATCGAGCTCCGCTGCGCATCGCTCCCCGGCTGCATTCAAGACCCCAACCCGCTCACGACCATGTCGACGATATCCTCGCCGGCGGCAAAGCAGAAGCCCGCAGGTTGTCAACGACCGCACAATCCTCTTGTATGCGATGAGGAAGCGCAGGAAGGGAAAAACACATGGATATCGGCTTCATCGGACTGGGCAATATGGGCTTCCCCATGGCCCGCCGCCTGGTCGAAGCGGGTCACCGGGTGACGGTGTACGACACGCGGCGCGAGCCGATCGATCGTCTGGTGGCGCTCGGCGCCGAGCCGGCGAGCTCGGTGCGCGAGGTCGCCGATCGGGTCGAGACCGTGATGGCGAGCCTGCCCACGCCCGACATCGTGTTCGCGGTGGCGGCCGGCAAGGGTGGGCTGATCGAAGGCAACCGGGTGCGGCGCTTCGTCGACCTGTCAACCACCGGTGCGGTGATGGCGAACCGCATCTTCGAGACGCTCGGTGCGCGCGAAATCGTGCAGATCGATTCACCGGTGTCGGGCGGCGTGAACGGCGCAGAGAAGGGCACGCTGGCGGTGATGGTGTCGGGCCCGCGCGCCGAGGTGGCGGCGATCGAGCCGGCACTCAAGGTGATCGGCAAGGTGTTCTTCATTGGCGAGCAGCCGGGCGCCGGGCAGACCATGAAGCTCTGCAACAATTTCCTCTCGGCGACCGCCATGGCGGCGACCTCCGAGGCGATGGTGATGGGCGTCAAGGCCGGGCTCGATCCGCGCATCATGCTCGACGTGATCAATGCCGGCAGCGGCCGCAACACCGCGACCGAGGACAAGTTCCCCAAGCGGGTGCTGCCCGGAACCTTCAATCTCGGCTTCACCAGCGGTTTGATGATGAAAGACGTCGGCTTGGCGCTCTCCGAGGCCAAGGCGCTCGGCGTGCCCATGGATATCGCCGAGGCGGTGGCGCGCGCCCTGAAGCTCGCCTGCGAGGAGGTCGGCCCCGACAAGGACGTCACCACGGTGGTGCAGCCGATCGAGCGGCGCGCCGGCGTCGAGGTGCGCGCGCCGCGCGACAAAGGTTGATCGGCGAAACAGACGCTCGCGTAGGGGAAATGAATCATGAGCGACGACGTGCACGAGGTCTACGCGATCCGCTACGGGCACCATGACCGCAAGGCGGCCGAGAACTTCATCGGCGGCGATCCGCACGACGTGCTGCAGCCGCTCGACTTCTACGTCTGGGCGATCGCCGGCAAGTCCGGCACCATCATCCTCGACACCGGCTTCGACGCAGCGATGGGCAAGAAGCGCCAGCGCGAGCTGACCAAGCCGGTCGGCGAGGGACTCAAGGCGATCGGCGTCGACCCGGCGGCGGTCGAGACCGTCATCGTCAGCCACATGCACTACGACCACATCGGCAACTACGACCTGTTTCCGCGCGCCCGCTATCACCTGCAGGACTGCGAGATGGCCTACGCGACCGGCCGCTGCATGTGCCATGGCGCGCTGCGCCTGCCGTTCGAGGCCGACGACGTGGTGGCGATGGTGCGAAAGGTGTTCGACGGGCGGGTCGTGTTCCACGACGGCGAGGACGAGATCGTGCCCGGCGTCACCGTCCACCATATCGGCGGCCACTCCAAGGGCCTGCAAAGCGTGCGCGTGAAGACCCGGCGTGGCAACGTCGTGCTGGCGGCCGACGCCAGCCATCTGTACGCCCATCTGGACAGCGGGCGCATCTTCCCGCTCACCTACAACGTTCACGAGGTGGTCGAGGGCTACGAGACGCTCAAGAAGCTCGCGAGCTCGCGCGACCACGTGGTGCCCGGCCACGATCCGCTGGTGCTGGCGAAATATCCGGCAGCCAAACCGGGGCTGGAAGGCTGGGTGGTGCGGCTGGACGCTGAACCGAAACGCGAATAGCGAATGGCGCGAATGGCGAATAGTGATTAGCGAATAGCATGTAACCCTACTCGCTATTCGCTATTCGCTCGCTCACATGATCGCAAATTCGCTGTTGCGCCGGTCCGTCACCAGCATGCAGCCCGGATAGTGGGTGATGCAGAATTCCGGCTTCACGGTCGCCACCACCGATTGCGGCGTGACGCCGCAGGCCCAGAATACCGGGATCTCGTCGTCCTTGATCGGCGCCGGCTCGCCGTAGTCGGGCTTCGTCAGGTCCTTGATGCCGATCAGCTCGGGCTTGCCGAGGTGCACCGGCGCGCCGTGCACCGCCGGGAAGCGGGTGGTGATCTGGACGGCGCGGATCGCGTCGGCCGGCTTGAGCGGCCGCATGGAGACGACCATCGGACCGTGGAACGGGCCGGCGGGCGTGGTGGCGATCGAGGTGCGATACATCGGCACCGTGGTCCCACAGGTGATGTGGCGCAATTCGATGCCGCTCTCGACCAAGGCCTCCTCGAACGAGAACGAGCAGCCGAGGGCGAAGGTAACGAGATCGTCGCGCCAGTGGTCGCGGACGTCGGCCGGCTCGTCGATCAGTTCGCCGTTGCGGAACACCCGGTAGCGCGCCAGGTCGGTGCGGATATCGAGGTCCTCGGCGAGCGAGGGAAGACGCCAGTCGCCCGCGCCGGAGGCGGCCAGCAGCGGGCACGGCTTGGGGTTGAGCTGGCAGAAGCGCAAGAAATCGCCGGCGAGCGCGCCCGGCAATATGGCGAGGTTGCCCTGCACATAGCCGGGCGCCAGGCCGGAACTCGGCCCGGTCAATTCGCCGCGGCGGATCATCAGCCGCGCCTCACGGCCGGTCTGCGGAATCGCGGACGCTCCGCGGGGCATGGTCGCAATGGTCATGGCGGCTCCTCGCACGGCCCCGGGCCGTGACGCTTTTGCCCATCTTATCATCGGCGAAGGCGGGGAAAACCGGTTGAATATGGCCGCGGGATCGCGTTTGCTAAGGGCAAGCAAGAACCCGGGAACATGACCGTTGAGTCTCATACGAAGGGAGGGCCCCGCGATGGCCGACCATGAGAAAGATCGAACTGAAGAGTTCTGGTACCGCGGCAAGGTCACGCGCCGCCGCTTGATCGGATATGGCGCCGCCGGCGCGGGCGCGCTGGGAGCCACCATGCTGGTGCCGGCGCCCTGGCAGGGCGCTTTCGGGCAGGCCAAGCCCTACAAGATCGGCACCTTGCAGCCGCTGTCGGGCGCCGCCGCCGCCGGCGGCAAGACCGCGCTGGTCGGAACCCAGATGGCGGTCGACCGCATCAACAAGTCCGGTGGCATCAACGGCCGGCCGATCGAGCTGATCGTCGCCGACTACGAGTCCAAGCCCGACGTCGGCCGCCGCAAGGCCGAGAAGCTGGTGGTCGAGGACAAGATCGACATCCACGAGGGCGGCTTCCTCTCCAACGTGTGCCTTGCCTGCCAGCCGGTGTTCGACGAGCAGAAGATCGTCAACATGATCGGCGTGTGCCTCGACACCACGCTCACCACCACCAAGTGCAGCCGCTACACCTTCCGGCCGTTCGACTATGCGCCGGCCCAGGCGGTGGCGTTCGCGCCCGCGCTCGTCAACATGGGCAAGAAGTGGCACATCGCGTTTGCCGACTACGCCTGGGGCCAGTCGACGCGCGATGCCTATGTGGAGCAGATCAAGAAGGCGGGCGGCGAGGTCGTCGGCACCACCGGCATCCCGCTCGGCACCGCCGACATGACGGCGTTCCTGTCCAAGATCACCGGCAACTTCGATGGCCTGTTCGGCATCTTCTTCGGCAAGGACGGGGTGACTATCGGCAACCAGGCGTTCGACCTCGGCCTGACCAAGAAGTACAAGTGGGCCGGCGACGGCGCCATCGCGGAGTCGACCAACCTGCCGGCGCTCGGCAACAAGATCGAAGGCTTCGTCGGCATCAACCGCTATCTGCCGTTGCTCGAGGGCGTGCTCAACACGCCGGCGCACAAGAAGTTCTACGACGAGGCGGTCGCCCGGCTGAAGCAGATCGATCCGTCCGGTCCGGAGCCCGACCGCTACGTGCAGTCGAACTTCGAGGCCATCAACGCCTTGAAGCTCGGCATGCAGAAGTCGGGCTTCCGCGGCCGCGAGGACACGATGAAGCTGATCGAGGCGCTCGAGGGACTCGAGATGAAGGAGGGCGACGACTTCCCGCAGGGCGACAAGGTGCTCCGCAAGGAAGATCACCAAGCCTTCATCCGCGAATTCGTCTTCGAGATCAAGGGCGGCAAGCCCCGCATCCTCGAAGTGGTCGCCAAGGAAAAGACGATCTTCCCGCCGGCTTGCAAGTTCCCCGCCGCCTAGGCCATAGGCCACGGAGTCTGGACCTCGTGTCCCGGATGCGGTGCACCGCTGATCCGGGATACGACTCCATGAGTTGCCGGGGTTTGCATGACAGCTGATGCGTCGCTCGACGTACCCGCCCCGGCCAGCACCGGCCGGGAAGTCGCTCCGGTCGCCGTGCTGCGCACCGAGGGCCTCACCATCCGTTTCGGCGGACTGACCGCGCTCGACAACGTCAACTTCGAGATCCAGCACGGCGAGATCCGCGCCATCATCGGACCGAACGGGGCGGGGAAAAGCACCTTCTTCAACTGCCTGACCGGCGTGCTGCGCCCCTCCGCGGGGCGTATTCTTTTCAACGGTGACGACATTACAGGCTTGCCGCCCGACCGCATCTCGCGGAAGGGCATCGCCCGCTCCTACCAGATCACCAACATCCTGCCCAACGCCACCACGCTGGAGAACGTGCGCATCGCCGCCCAGTCGCGCCGGCACGCCTGGAGCATGTTCACCCACCACAGCGCCTTTCGTGACATCCTCGACAAGGCCGAGGCGGTGCTCGAGTCGGTAGGTCTGCGCGACAAGGCCGACGAGCTCGCCGCCAATCTCTCGCACGGCGAGCAGCGCAATCTCGAGATCGGCATTGCGCTCGCCACCGAGCCGCAGCTCCTGTGCCTCGACGAGCCGACCGCCGGTATGAGCGCGGCCGAGACCCACGGCACCATGGAGCTGGTGCGCCGCATCGCTAAGAACCTGACGATCCTGATCGTCGAGCACGACATGCAGGTGGTCATGGAGCTGGCGCAGCGGATCACGGTGCTGCACTACGGCGCGATCCTGGCCGAAGGGACGCCGGCGGAGATCCAGGAGAATCCCAGGGTGCTGGAGGTCTACCTCAAGACATGAGCGCGCACCTCACCCGACGTCATTCCGGGGCGCCGCGAAGCGGCGAGCCCGGAATCCACAATCCCGGCCGGTGGTTATGGATTCTGGGCTCCCTCGCTGCGCTCGGGCCCCGGAATGACGACCTCACCTGAAGATGCACTGAGCAGCACCAATGAGCACAGACCTCGTACCCATCGAGCCCCTGATCACGGTCGAGGACGTGCACACCTATTACGGTAAGAGCCATATCTTGCACGGCGTGTCGCTCTACGTGGGCAAAGGCGAGGTCGTGGGCCTGTTGGGGCGCAACGGCGTC
>JBEVIH010000160.1:0-7988 GCA_040510815.1 Xanthobacteraceae bacterium
TTGCGGTCGACGACGTCCACACCTTCTACGGCAAGAGCCACATTCTGCACGGCGTCTCCTTGGCCGTGGGCACGGGTGAGGTCGTCGGCCTGCTGGGGCGCAACGGCGTCGGCAAGAGCACCACGCTCAAGACCATCATGGGCCTGGTGCATCCTGAGCAGGGCAAGGTGCTGCTCGCGGGCCGGCCGGTCACCAACCTGCCGGCGCACAAGCTGGCAAGGCTCGGCATCGGCTACGTGCCCGAGGACCGGCGCATCTTCCGCCTGCTCACCGTCATGGAGAATCTGCGCACCGGTCTTGATCGTCACGGCGTCACCGAGGCGCGCAAGCAGGAGCTGCTCGACAAGGTGTTCGCCTATTTCCCGGTGCTGGCCGAGCGGCGCAGCCAGGCCGGCGGCACGCTGTCGGGCGGCGAGCAGCAGATGCTGGCGATCGCCCGCGCGATGATGCTGGAGCCGAAGATCATCCTGCTCGACGAGCCGACCGAAGGGTTGATGCCGCGCATGGTCTCGCAGATCCGGCAGATCATCGACGTGCTGCACAACGAGGGTGTGGCGATCCTGCTGGTGGAGCAGAACGTGCCGCTCACGCTCGAGGCCAGCGAGCGCATCTACATCATGGAGAAGGGCGCCGTCCGCCACCATTGTGCGGCCTCCGAGCTCAAGGTCGACGACCCGGTCATCCACCAGTATCTGGGAGTCTAGCGTGGCCACCGTCATGGAATTCCTACAGGCCATTCCCTGGGATCAGATCCTGATCCAGACGGTGAACGGCATCGTCACCGGCATGATCCTGGCGCTGATCGCCTCCGGGCTCACGCTGATCTTCGGCATCATGGACGTGGTGAACTTCGCCCACGGCGAGCTGTTCATGCTCGGCGCCTATATGGGCGTCGTCGTGCTGGCAACGTCGGGCAGCTTCTGGCTCGCGCTCATCATCGCCACGCTGATCGTCGCATTGCTGGGAGCAGCGCTACAAATCACGACCTTGCGCCCGCTGCTCGGCCGCGATCCCCTGACCACCATTCTCGCCACCTTCGGCATCTCGCTGGTGCTGCAGAACTACGCGCTCTGGCAGTTCGGCCCGGTGGCGCGCAAGATCCAGGAGCCGTTCACCGGCCAGTTCACGCTCTTCTATCTCCAGTATCCGTGGTACCGGCTGGTGATCGCGGCGCTGTCGGCCGCCATCATCGGCGGGTTCTGGCTGTTCCTCAAATATGGCACCTACGGCATCTGGATCCGCGCCGCCACCCAGGACCGCGTGATGGCGCAGGCCATGGGCATCCCGGTGCCGTGGGTGCTGACCGCGGTGTTCGCCATCGGCTCCGGCATGGCGGCGGCGAGCGGCGTGCTGTTCGGACCTCTGGTCGGCGTCAACCACGCCATGGGGCTCGACTGGGTGCTCAAGGCCTTCATCGTCGTGGTGGTCGGCGGCATGGGCAGCCTCGGCGGCTCGATCGCCGCCTCGATCTTCATCAGCCTGCTGGAGGCTTACGCGGCGATCTGGGTGAGCCCGGCGCAGGCCGTGATCGTCTCGTTCGTGGTTCTCATTCTCACCTTGCTGTTCCGGCCCACCGGCCTGTTCGTCCCGACCCCCAAATGAGCAAGCGCGACCGCATCATCTACTGGACCGGCTTCTGCGTCGTGCTGGCGCTGCTGATCGCGGCGCCGCTGGTGCTGCCCGAGTTCTGGCGGCGCTTTTTGACCGAGATCCTGATCTGGGGCCTGCTGGCGATGTCGTCCGACATCCTGATCGGCTACACCGGGATGGTGTCGTTCGGCCACTCGGCGTTCTTCGGTCTCGGCATGTACGGCGCCGCGGCGGCGCTGCTGTTGTTTGCGCCGCCCAATCTCTGGCTCGCGATACTCTTTGGGCTCGTCGGCGCCGCCGGGGTCGCCTTGTTCGTGGCCTATTTCTCCACCCGGCTGCGCGACATCTACTTCGCGATCACGACCCTGATCTTCTCGCAGATCTTCTACGTCATCATCTTCACCTGGACCGAGGTGACCGGCGGCGAGAACGGGCTCACCTTCCGCCGGCCGGCGCTTGCCATTCCCGGGCTGTTCTCGATCCCGTTCGACTCCGAGACGCTGCACTGGTTCGTGCTCGCGGTGGTCACGGCGTCCTACCTGATCCTGCGCCGCATCATGCAATCGCCGTTCGGCATGGTGCTGCAGTCGATCCGTGAGAACGAGCCGCGCACCCGCGCCATCGGTTACCCGGTCGAGCGCTACAAGATGATGGCGGTGATGCTGTCCGGCCTGTTCGCCGGCCTCTCGGGGGTGCTCTACGCCATCCAGAACCGCTTCGCGGCGCCCGACTTCGTCTACTTCCTGGTATCCGGCGAGGCGGTGATCTTCAACGTCATGGGCGGCATCGGCACCCTGGTGGGGCCGATCGTCGGCGCCGGCTTCTTCTTACTATTGCGGGAAGCGTTCTCGCGCTTCTTCACCGAGTACTACCTGATCCCGGTCGGGATCATCTTCATCGCCATGGTCATCTTCATGCCGCAGGGGCTGCTCGGCTTCGCGCGGCGGTGGTTGAATCGGTAGGTAGCCGCTGAGTCCGTAGGGTGGGCAAAGGCGCGCGATGCCGTAGTGATGCGTCATGGAAAAACCACGCATTGCACGCCGTGCCCACGCGTAACCGTTCCGCTCGCGGATAGCCTCAACGCGTGGGCACGGCGCGCAAAAGCGCGCCTTTGCCCACCCTACCAAAAGGCCCACCGCGCTGGCGCGAACCTCGCGCCTCCATTAACATTCGACCCAATGCAACTCTGAGCAAGAGGCGGGGCGGAAATGGCGAAATTCGGCATCGGACAGGCGGTACGGCGGGTGGAGGATCAGCGCTTCCTGCAAGGACACGGCCGCTACGTCGACGACATCAGCCTGCCGGGCCTGTGCCACGGCGTCACCGTGCTCTCCCCGCACGCCCATGCCCGCATCAAGCGCGTCGACGTGTCGAAGGCCAAGGCCGCGCCGGGCGTGCTTGTCGTGCTCACCGGCGCCGACGCCGTGGCCGAGCATCTTGGCAGCTTCACCGCTCACCTGATGCCCGAGGACTTCGGCGCCCCCAAGGGCCATCGCACGTTCCAGCCGGTGCTCAACGCCGAGAAGGTGCGCTTCGTCGGCGACCGCGTCGCCTTCGTGGTGGCCGAGACGGCGACCCAGGCGCGCGACGCCGCCGAGCTGATCGAGGTCGACTACGAGCCGCTGCCGGCGGTGGTGATGCTCGAGGACGCCGCTAAGGACGGCGCTCCCAAGGTCTGGGACGACAACGCCATGGGCAATGTCGGCTTCCGGCTGATGTTCGGCAACAAGGACGCAACCGACGCCACCTTCGCCAAGGCCAAGCACGTGGTCAAGCTGCGCGTCGAGAACAATCGGCTCTCGCCGGTCGCCATGGAGCCGCGGGTCGCGATCGGCGACTACAACGCGGCCGACGACTTCTACACGCTCTACAGCTCGTCCCAGAATCCGCACGGCGCGCGCATGGAGATGTCGCACGTCTTCCACGTGCAGGAAAACCGCATCCGGGTGGTGGCGCCCGACGTCGGCGGCGGCTTCGGTCTCAAGGGGGGCCCGTTTCCCGACGACGCGCTGGTGCTGTGGGCGTCGCGCCGCGTGCGCCGCCCGGTGAAGTGGGTCGCCAGCCGCTCGGAAAGCATGCTCACCGACCATTGCGGGCGCGAGATGGTCTATTACGGCGAGCTCGCGCTCGACGAGCAGGGCAAGATCCTGGCGCTGCGGGCGCGCTGCCTGTTCCAGCTCGGCGCCTATTTCGTCGGCGCGGCGCTGGCGGCCGGTGCCATGTCGGTTCGCTTCATTCCTGAGGCCTACGACATCCAGACCATGCACATCATGTCGCAGGGCCTGTTCACCAACACTTCGCAATCCGGGCCCTATCGCGGCGCCGGCCGTCCCGAGGCCGCCTATTTCACCGAGCGGCTGGTCGAGCAGGCCGCGCGAACCATCGGCATCGAGCCTGCGGAGATCCGGCGCCGCAACCTGATCCCGCCCGAGAAGCTGCCTTACGCGACGCCGACCCTGTGGAACTACGACAGCGGCGAGTTCAAACGCCTGCTCGACAAGTGCATCGAGTTCAGCGACTGGAAGGGCTTCGCGGCGCGCAAGAAATCCTCCGAGAAGAACGGCAAGCTGCGCGGCCGCGCGGTCACCTACTACATCGAGTTCGGCGGCATCTTCAACGAGCGCATGGACCTGCGCTTCAATCCCGACGGCACCCTCAACATCCTGGCCGGCACCCATTCGCACGGCCAGGGCCACGCCACCGTGTTTGCGCAGCTGGTGCACGACCGCCTCGGCGTGCCGTTCGAGTCGATCCGCTACGTGCAGGGCGACACCGCGCAGGTGGCGATCGGCCGCGGCACCTATGCGGCGCGCAGCGCCACCGTCGGCGGCAACGCGCTGCTGGCGGCCGCCGACGCCATCATCGAGAAGGGCAAGCCGCTGGCCGCCGCGCTGATGGAGGCCGACGTCGCCGACCTCGAGTTCAAGGACGGGCAATACCGCGTGGTCGGCACCGACAAGGCGTTCGCCATCACCGATGTGGCCAAGGCAGCTTATGCGCCCGCCGGTCCGCTGACCGAGAAGTTCGGCGTCGGGCTGGAGTCGACCGGCAGCTACAGCGCCAGTCCGCCGAGCCATCCGAACGGCTCGCATGTCTGCGAGCTGGAGGTCGATCCGGACACCGGCGAGGTCACGGTCGACCGCTATTTCGTGGTCGACGACCTCGGCCGCGTGCTCAACCCGCTGATCGTGCGCGGCCAGATCCACGGCGGCGTGGTGCAGGGTCTCGGCCAGGCGCTGATCGAGCACCAGGTCTACGACCCCCAGTCCGGGCAGCTGCTCTCCGGCAGCTTCATGGACTACGGCATGCCGCGCGCCGATACGATGCCGGACGTCGAGACGGTGCTGGAGGAAGTGCCCTGCAAGACCAATCCGCTCGGCGTCAAGGGAATCGGCGAATCTGGCACCATCGGCGCGCCGCCGACGGTGATCAACGCGCTGATCGACGCGCTCAAGCCGCTCGGGGTCGACCACATCGACATGCCGGCGACGCCGGGGCGGGTGTGGGAGACGATCGCGCGCGCGAAGGCGGGCGCAGCGCGGCCGGCGAGCTGAAGCCGTCGGGTCGGCGGCTCAGTTGGCCGGCTGCAACAGGCGCCGGCGCACGCGCGTCCACATCTGTTGCGTGCGCGTGGGTTGCGGAACATCGAACAGCGGCGCTGCCATCTCCCCCACGAGATGGAGATGGTAGCGCGGATTCGACGTTTGGCCGCGCGGACTGACGCCGTGAACCGCGACTGGCGAACAGAACGGCAGCACGAGCAGATTGTGGCGGTACGGATAGGTGCGGACCACCCGCACCGAGTCACCGCTGGCGAGGTTCATGTCGCCGAAGGTCAGCCTGCGGGTGGTGGGGGCGTAGAGCTGCAGCTCGCCGCCGACCGAGTCTTCACCGGGAGAGCGCAAATAGAGCAGGCCCGAGATGAGCTTGTCGGGGAGGTCGAGATGCGGCCCGCGCACGCTGGTCCCGCCGCTCAAGGCCGGGGTATTGATGACCATCTGGGCATCCATGCCGACCTCGTGCGGCTGTCGGCCCGGTGCATGCCGCGGCGCGGCTCGAAGCCCGGACACGGGTCCGAACTTGCGCTCGAAATCCGGATAGGTCCGCCGCATGTAGACGCCGAAACGTGACAGCGTGCGCTCGAGCACCGGCGGCAGGCCGGCAACGCAGACCCGCAGCGCTTCCTTCCACTCCGCCGAGATGTCCGGATGATCGAACGCCTGCGGGGACGGCAGCGCAAAGCGCACGTTGCTGCCGGGCTCGTGCCCTCGCAGAAACACGTGGACCGGCGGCATGGCGGCGAGCAGTGTGTCGGCGACCTCGCCAGGCAGCGCGTTCTCCACCACGAGGTGAGGGTAAGGATCTTCGACCAGGATTCCCCGATCGATGGATGCAAACACGTCGACCAACTTGGCCTCCCTGGCGCGCCGGGACTTGCTCGATCGGCGGCGGCTGAGGGCGTGAGGGCTGACCGCCGCCCGCTTGCGATTATTATACAAGCCCGCCAGCCGACGCCAGTCCGCGACGCAGCCGCGGTCGCTTCACCGCGGCAACGCCGCGGTGGCGTCGCCGCGGATGACGGCGTGGCCGTCCTGATTGACCGCGGAGAACTCGCAATCGACCAAGCCGTGGCCGCCGGCCTCGTGCTTGCCGACGACGCGGGCCGTACAGGTGAGCACGTCACCCGGCCAGAACCGCGAGGCGAACCGGATGCGCAGCCGCTGCAACGAGCCGTCGCCGAACCAATCGGTCAACAGCCGCGCGCAATAGCCGCCGGCCAGCATGCCCATGCCGAACACCGCCTTGTTGCCGTTGGCGACGGCATAGACCTCGTCGTGGTGGTTGGGGTTGAAATCGTGGGAAGCACCGGCGTAGCGCACGAACTGGGTGCGCGTGAGCGGCCCACAGACCAGCGGCGGCGGCGCGTCGCCGGCCTTGATCGTGTCGAACGTGGGTCGGTTGGTCATCACTCGCTGATCCGCTTGCCGGTCTCGACCAGGCTGCGGCGGGCGACTTGCACCTTCTCGCCACGCTGGTTGTGGAAGGTCGTCTCGATCACCGCGATCTGCAGCTTGCCGGCGCGGCGGCTCTCCTTCTCGGTGACGCTGACGATGCGATCCTGCGCGGTCAGCACGTCGCCGGCGACGGTCGGGGCGAAATATTCGAACTCCTGCTCGCCGTGGACGATGTAGCTCCAGTCCTTGACGGCCAGCGCGTCCGCCGCCGCACGCGGCTCGTAGAGGAAGGTCCGCAACAAGGTCGGCGGCGCCGGAATGCCGGCGAAGCCCTGCTTGGCGGCGTAGGCGGGATCGCGATAGACCGGATTGGGGTCCCCGATCGCATCGGCAAATTCGCGGATCTTGCCGCGCTCGACGTAAAATTCGTAAGGCGGAAAGGTCTTGCCGGCGGCGTTGGGGTCCATGACGGCCTCGCTCAATCCATTTTTGCACGCAAATCGACGACGCGCTTGGCCTTGATCGAGCGCTCCTGGTTGTAGAGCGCGCCGCGCGCCACGAACTCGACGTCGGGACGCAGCGACACCGCCGCGCGCACGCGCTGCGTCACCTCGTCGCGTAGCGACGCATCGGTGTCCTTGTCCCGCTCGATGCGGATCACCAGTCGCTCCATCGCGCCCGGCCGCTCCGCGCCCGCGAACACGATCTGGAATTCGCCCAGGCCCGCCATGGCGGAGAGCGTATCAAGGATCACCTCGGTGTTGACCAGCATGCCGCGGCATTTGACCAGGCCGCCGGTGCGGCGCGGGGTGGCGACGACGCGCTCCCCGTGCCGCCCGCAATGCGGGCACGGCGCCCGCGCCAGCGTGACGACGTCGCCGACCAGGTAGCGCAGCAGCACGGTGCCGCGGCGGTGCAGGTGGGTGATCGCCAGCATGCCGCTCTCGCCGTCGGGCAGGCCGCGGCCGGTCGCGGGATCGACCGCCTCGAGATGGTAGAGGTCGGGGCAGAGGTTCTGCGGCTCGGCGTCTTCCGCGCACTGCACCAGGCCGCCCTGCATCTCGGTGAACGCATAACGGGCGCGGATCTCTACGGACGCAGCGCCCAGCCGGGAGAGCTGCTCGCGCAGCTCGGCCCGCAGCGCCGCCAGCACCGGCTCGCCCGAGGTCACGATGCGCCGCAGCTCGGACAGATCGGCGCCGCGCCGGGCCGCCTCGTCGAGGAAGCGTCGGATGAAGCTCGGCACGCCCCACAGCACAGTCGGCCGGAAGCGGGCGATCGTCGCCACCGCCTCGGCGAGCGAGTTGCGCACCTTGAACTCGGAGTTGGCGGCGCCGGTCAGCCCGTGCGCCACCGAAAAGCCGACCACCATGCCGGAGCGGACGACGCTCAGGAACGCGCCGGTCGGGAAGCCGGCCAGCGGGTAAAGGTTGGCGACGCGGT
>JBEVIH010000161.1:0-14097 GCA_040510815.1 Xanthobacteraceae bacterium
TATAAATTTTTTTTTTGGGTGTTGTGCGTTGCCGAATTTAATTTGCTTTTTTGTTGCGCCCCCAACACGCCGGGTTCCTTTTCACAGCGAAAACATGAGTAAGTTGCATTGAATTTTCAGGAACCAATCATCGAGTTGCGAATTCTTTGGTTGGGACGTGACGACAGGGGATAGCCATGCTTGTTGCCTTCACCCGGACGGGATCGCCTCGTGCGGCCACTGCGCCTGCGCAGGCTCGCGAAACTTCCTCGGATGACATCTTGATCGGCCGGATCGCCGGCGGCGACCAGCTTGCCATGCGCACGCTGTTCGCCCGCCATCGGGTGCCGCTCTATCGCTGGCTGTTGCGCATCGTGCGCGACGAGACATTGGCGGAAGACCTCTTGAGCGACGTGTTCCTCGACGTGTGGCGCCAGGCCGCCCAGTTCGAGGCGCGCTCCTCGGTCTCCACCTGGCTGCTGGCGATCGCCCGTTACAAGGCGCTCTCGGCGATGCGCCGCCGGATCGACGCGGCGCTGGACGACGAGATCGTCGCCAAGGTCGCCGACTCGGCCGACGATCCGGAGGCCGCGCTGCAGAGCAAGGACCGCGACGAGGTGTTGCGCCGCTCGCTGGCGCGGCTGTCGCCGGAGCAGGGCGAGGTCATCGACTTGGTCTACTATCACGGCAAGTCGGTCGCCGAGGTTGCCGACATCGTCGGCATCCCCGAGGCCACCGTGAAGACTCGCATGTTCTACGCGCGCCGGAAATTGGCCGAGCTGGTGCAGGCGGCATGACGCCGTAGGGTGGGCAAAGGCGCGTCTCGAGAATTCGCGCCGTCCACGACGAAATCGCAGCGCCGTGCCCACGCGTCGCCAAGCTTAGTCTAGCGTCCGGGCGGCTCTGACGCGTGGGCACGGCGCGGGACCGTTTGCATGGCGAATGCGGAAGGTGGGTCCCGCGCCTTTGCCCACCCTACCTTCTCTCTCACTCCGCCAAAAACGTCTCGATCTCGCCGATGAACCTGGGCCATTCCGGCTCACCGGACAGCAGCACGTGGTTGTCGCTCTCCAGCGTCACGAACCTGGCGTGCGGGATCGAGCGCGCCAGCAGCCGTCCCTGCTCGAGCGGGGCGATGCTGTCATGCCGGCAATGCAGGACCAGCGTCGGGACCCGCACCTGCGGCAGCAGGCTGGTCACGTCGATATCGTCGCAGGCGTTGCGGATACGCGTCGCGTTCTCCGCCGAGGTGGTGATGCGCTGCAGCTCCGCGAACCATTTGAGCTGCTCCGGCGAGCCGTTCGGAAGATAGAGCGAGCTGAACGAGCGCATGAACGCCGAATGCTCGTCGCCCCAGCCGTGTCGCATGATGGCGATGAAGGCCCGCGCCATCTCGGCCTCGGCGGCGGATCCGCGCTGGTATCGCCCCTGCGCGTAGCCGCCGTAGAGGATGAGCTTGGACACCCGTTCGGGATGGCGCACCGCATAGGTGATCGCGACCGCCGCGCCCTGCGAGATGCCGAGAAACGCGGACCGGTCCACCCCGGTCGATTCGACCACGGTTTCCAGGTCGCGCACGAAGGCGGAAAACGAGATGTCGGTCACGGCGCGATCGGAGAGGCCGGTTCCGCGCGCGTCGTAGCGGATCAGGCGGCAGCGCGCCGCCAGCCGGTGCAGCAGCGGCGACCAGACCGGGCTCTCCCAGTCGTATTCGATGTGGGTCAGCCAATTGGCGGCCTTGATCAGGGGCGGACCGTCGCCGCCCGAGGCGAGCGCCAGGTTGATGCCGTCGTCGGTGCGGCAAAACCTGACCTCCTGGTGGCGTTTTGCGGACACCGGGGCGGGCATATCCGCCGGCACGTGTCCTTCGCGCACCTCGCCGACGAACCGGAAGCCCTTGCGGGCGATGGTGTGGATGAAGCGTTGCTGCTCGCCGCTGTCGCCGACGGCGCGACGGGCGGCGTTGATGCGGCTGGCGAGGGTGGAGTCGGACACGATGCGGCCGTCCCATACGCCGGCGATCAGGTCGTCCTTGCTGACCACGCGCTCGCGGTTGCGGATCAGAAACAGCAGCAGGTCGAAGACCTGCGGCTCGATCGCCTTGAGTTCGCCCTCACAACGCAGCTCCCGTCGGTCGGCGTCGAGAACGTTGTTTTCGAAGAAAAACAGCAAGTTTTCGCCCCGCAATGCGCCGCCCGGCGCGGCGCGGACCTTAACCCATCCTACCAACAAGAAAAATCAAGGCGCCCTGAAGCACAAATCAAGGCGCCCTGAAAGCCGGCCATCCGCCGGGCTGGCATCCTCCCCCTCGAGCTCGATCGCGCAGTCCGTGATCGGCACCGAGGAGATCACGATGATGCAATCGCACGAATTCCGCCGCCTCCCCGGCGGCTCGATTGATTTCGACTTCTACCGGAAGCGCGCCAAGGCCCTGCGCCGGCAGGCCATGCGCGACGGCCCGACGCTGAAAATGGCGTTGCGCAGCATCCTGGTGTTGGTCGTCGCACTTTCGGTCGCGACCGCCGGCGTCGCGGCCACCGCCCGCGTGGCGAGCGGCCCGGTAACGGTCGCATCGTCCGGCCCGCAGCAGGTCAGGTGATCACTTTGCCGGCGCCGCCGGCGTTCTGCTAGCTTGTCGGCGACCAGGTGTGGAACCGATGGCACTGAGCTCCGAGGCAAGGCGCGCCGATCCGAAAGCGAGCAAGGCGGCGGTCGCCGCGCTGACGGCAAAATTCGGCAACCGCGTGGTGACTTCGCGGGCGGTGCGCGAGCAGCACGCCAACACCACGACCTGGATCGCCAACGAGCCGCCCGACGCGGTGGTGTTTCCGCAGACCAAGGAGGACGTGCAGGAGGCGGTGCGCATCTGCGCCGCCCACCGCATGCCGGTGATCGCATTCGGCACCGGCACCTCGCTCGAAGGCCACATCAACGCGCCCTTCGGCGGTGTCTCGATCGACTTCCGCGACATGAACCGCGTGCTGGCGGTCAACTCACAGGACCTCGACTGCGTGGTCGAGCCCGGCATCACCCGCAAGCAGCTCAACGAGCACCTGCGCGATCAGGGGCTGTTCTTTCCGCTCGATCCCGGCGCCGACGCCTCGCTCGGCGGCATGGCGGCGACGCGCTGCTCCGGCACCAACGCGGTGCGCTACGGCACCATGAAGGACAACGTGCTGGCATTGAAGGTGGTGCTCGCGAACGGCGAGCTGATGACCACGGCACGGCGCGCCAAGAAGTCGTCGGCCGGCTACGACCTCACCCGCCTGCTGGTCGGCTCGGAAGGCACGCTCGGCGTGATCACCGAGCTCACGCTCAAGCTGCACGGCATTCCGGAAGCGATCGCCGGCGGGGTGTGCCCGTTCCCGTCGGTGGAGGCGGCCTGCAACGCCGCCATCATGACGATCCAGTCCGGCATTCCGGTCGCGCGCATCGAGCTGCTCGACGAGCTGCAGGTGAAGGCGACCAATCTCTATTCCAAGCTCGCGCTGCCGGAAGGCCCGATGCTGTTCGTCGAGTTTCACGGCTCGCCGGCCGGCGTCGCCGAGCAGTCCGAGCGCTTCGGCGAGATCGCGGCCGATCTCGGCGGCGGGCCGTTCGAGTGGGCGACCAAGCCGGAGGACCGCACCCGGCTCTGGCAGGCGCGCCACGACGCCTATTGGGCGGGGCGGGGGCTGCGCCCGGGCGCGCAGGCGGTGGCGACCGACGTCTGCGTGCCGATCTCGCGCCTCGCCGAATGCGTCACCGAGACCCAGCGCGACATCGCCGAGCGCGGCCTGGTGGCGCCGATCCTCGGCCACGTCGGCGATGGCAATTTCCACCTCACGCTGCTGGTCGACATGGCCGACGCCGCCGAGGTCAAGGCGGCCAAGATCCTGTGCGAGCGGCTGGTCGAGCGGGCCCTGGCCATGGACGGGACCTGCACCGGCGAGCACGGGGTCGGACAGGGCAAGATGAAGTACCTGGCGGCCGAGCTCGGCTCGCCGGCGCTCGCTGCCATGGCGGCGATCAAGCGGGCGCTCGACCCGGACGGCATCATGAATCCCGGAAAAATCGTGCCGCTGGATTGACTTGGCCTGGACTGCGGCGCTTTTGCATCATCCACCGATTTTATGGCATTCGACTCTAAGTCATTGGGCATCCGACATAGATTTGCCGTCAATCGGCTCGACAAATGACGCTCGCTCCGGGGCAAAGGGAGGAGCGAGGCAACGGACAGGGATCGCGGGCACGTCCGTCGGCGTCATCAGCCGGCGGCCCGAATCGTGCTCAAATAACGATGCTCAGGTGTTGCTAGGCCCTGTGCACGCCGCCCCGTGCCACGGGCTTGGGGAACGCCTGTCGTGGAGACGGCGTGCAGACAACGCTGCTCGGCTTTGCGATTGCGGTCATTCTGGCGCTGGTGACGGCGCTGGTAGGGCCCTTCTTCGTCGATTGGGGACGCTACCGCGGCGAGTTCGAAACCCGCGCCAGCCGCCTGACCGGCCTCGAGTTCCGGGTCACCGGGTCGATCGACGCGCGCCTGCTGCCGACCCCCACCCTCATGCTGCAGGGCATCGAGTTCAACCGCCCGGGCGACACCAGCAAGGTGCGCGCCCGCGCCTTGCGCATCGAGTTCGCGCTCGGCTCGCTGGTGCGCGGCGAGTGGCGAATCGCGGATGCGCGGCTGGAGGGACCCGAATTCACCGCCGGGCTCGACGGTGCGGGCCGCTTCGCCTGGCCGGCACCCTCGATGGCCTTCGATCCGGAAGGGGTCTCGATCCAGCGGCTCAACATCGAGGACGGTCGCGCCATCCTTGCCGACGCCGCCAGCGGCACGCGACTGGCGCTCGACAAGATCGAATTCAAGGGCGAGGTGCGCTCGCTGGCCGGGCCGGTCAAAGGCGAAGGCTCGTTCGTGGTCGGCGGCCATCATTATCCCTATCGCGTGGCGCTCGGCCGCGTCGCCGATGACGGCGGCATCAAGCTGCGTCTCACCGTCGATCCGATCGACCGGCCGCTGACCGCCGACGCCGACCTCTCGATCTGGGTCGATCGCGGCGCGCCGCGCTATGAAGGCAGCCTCACCCTGGCGCGGGCGGTCGGCCGTGCCTCCGAAGGCGGCCTCATCGAATCGTGGCGCGTCACCAGCCGGGTCAAAGGCGACGGCGCCGCCGCCGTGCTCGAGCAGATCGAATTCCAGTACGGGCCCGACGAGCGGGCGATCAAGCTGCGCGGCGACGCCAAGCTGACGTTCGGCAGCCAGCCGCAGGTCAACGGCGTGCTGTCCTCGCCGCAACTCGACCTCGACCGCATGCTGGCGCTGCCGGAGGAGACGCGGCGCCGGCCGCTGGTCGCCATCAAGGCGCTGGTCGAGTCTTTCTCCGGCGCGCAAAAGCTGCCGTTCCCGGTGAAGCTCGGGCTCGGGGTCGAGACCGTCACGCTGGCCGGCGCCACGCTCCAGCGCGTGAGCGGCGACCTCAAGACCGATGGCGAGACCTGGGACATCGAGAGTCTCGACCTGCGGGCACCCGGCATCACCCAGGTGCGGCTGAGCGGCCGTTTCGGCGCCACGCCCAAGGGCGTCGCCTTCGAAGGTCCGGCCAAGGTCGATTCCGGCGACCCGCGCGCGCTGCTGGCATGGTTGACCGACCGCGTCGATCCGCAGGCGGTCGCGGCCGGCTCGCTGCGCCTGAGCGGCGACGTCGTGCTCGGCAGCGAGACGATCGCTGTCGACCGGCTCAAGGCCGAGGTCGATCGCATGACCGTGCTCGGCCGCTTCGCCTATTCATGGAACGGCAACGACCGGCCGGCGCGGCTCGACGCCGCGCTGACCGCGCCCGAGATCGACCTCGACCGCGTTCAGGCGCTCGCCAAGGCCATCCTCGGCGACACCGCATTCGACCGGCCGCGCGAAGGCACGCTCTCGCTCAAGGTCGACCGCGCCGTCCTCGCCGGCATCGAGGCCAAGCGTGCCGACATCAGCATGCGGCTCGACGCCAACGGGCTCGGCATCGAGCGCCTCACGATCGCGGATTTCGGCGGTGCGACCTTGGCGGTGAAGGGGCGCATCGACACGCAGTCGCAATCGCCGCGCGGCGCGCTGACGGTGGACCTCGACGCGCGCGCGCTCGACGGCGTGCTCGCGCTCACCGACAAATTCGCCCCGCGGACGTCCGAGCAGCTGCGCCGGCTGGCGGAGCGGGTGACCCCGGTGACGGTGCGCGCGACGCTTTCGGTCGATTCGGGCGCGGCTCCCAGCAGCAATGCGACGGCCAGGTTCAAGATCGACGGCCGCGCCGGGAGCTTCCGGCTCGCGCTGCAAGGCGACGCCGGCGCCGCGAGCGATGCCTTTACGATCGACAATCTGGCCGCGCTCGGCGCCGCCAAGGTCAAATTCGCCGGACGGATCGATGCCGAGGACGGCGGCGCGCTGGCGGAGCTGGTCCGGCTCGATCGCCTGATCGCGGTCGACAAGCGGCCGGGCCGGCTCAACCTCAACGCCAACGGTCCGCTCAACGGCAACCTGGTGGTCGACGGCCAGCTGGCGGCCGGACCGCTCAACGTCTCCGCCAGCGGGATGCTGCGCCTGGCCAATGGCCAGGGTCCGAGCGCGCGGCTCGATCTCAAGGTCGCCAACGCCAATCTTCGTTCGCCACGGCCGGTCGCGGCCGGCCGGCCGGCCGAGCTGTTGCCGGTGTCGGCCACCGCGCGGCTCGGACTGTCAGAAGGCACCGTCTCGCTCGGCGACATCAGCGGCACGGTCGCGGGCACCAATATCGGCGGACGGCTGGCCGTCGGCCTGCAGCAGCCCATGCGCATCGATGGCGACATCGAGCTGGCGGCGATCGAGCTGCCGGCCGCGCTCGCGGCGGCGATCGGGACACCGGCGCAGCAGCAGGCGAACGCGGCGCCCTGGTCCGGCGAGCCGTTCGAGCCGCATTTGGCGACAGGTCTGAGCGGGCAGGTCAGGATCAAATCGGCTCGCGTCACGCTCACGCCCAAGCTCACGGCGCGCGACGTGCGCGGCGTGCTCAAGCTCGACGGATCGGAGCTCGCGCTCGCGGACATCGACGGCGCGCTGGCCGGCGGCCGCATCGCCGGCGGGCTGACGTTCCTGCGCCGCGTCGAAGGCTTGACGGCCCGCGCCCAGCTCAAGCTCGCCGGCGCCAATCTCGTCGAACTGCTCCCGGGCGACGGCCAGACGTCGATTGCCGGCCGGCTGACGCTCGACCTCACCGCCGAGGGAACGGGCTTGAGCCCGATCGCGTTGATCGGATCGCTCGGCGGCGGCGGCACCTTCACGTTCGAGAATGGACGGCTCGCGCGGCTCGACCCGGCGGCGTTCGCCGCCGTCATCCGTGCCATCGATCAAGGGTTGCCGATCGACACCACGCGAGTTCGCGACCGCATGGATGTGGCGCTCGCCAGCGGCTCCCTCCCGATCACCTTGGCCGAAGGCGCCATCACCGTCAGCGCCGGGCAGACACGCCTGAGCAACACCACGGTGCGCGCCGCCAACGCCGATCTCGCGGTGAGCGGGATCCTCAATCTCGCCGACGGAGCCCTGGACGCGCGGTTGATCTTGTTCGGAACGGCCGGCCCGGATGCGCCGAGCAACACCCGGCCGGAAGTGATGATTTCGCTCAAGGGGCCGCTCGAGGCGCCGAGGCGCACGATCGACGTCGCCGCGCTGGCGAGCTGGCTGGCTTTGCGCGCGGTCGAGCAGCAGTCGAAGAAGCTCGACGTGCTCGAGGGCCGCGAGCCTCCGCCGAGCCCGCCGAAGTCCGAGGCGGCGCCCGCCGCCCCGGCGTCGCCCGCCGGCGCCTTGCCGGAGGCCGCGTCCTCGGCAGCGAGCGCGACGCCGACCCCGCGCGCGCGTCCGACGGTCTTCGGCAACTCATCGGCGAATGGACAATCGAACGGCGGGCCGAGGGCGAAGCCGCCGACCGCGCCTGCGGCGGGTCAGCTTGCGCCGCTGCCGCCGCCGGTCGATATCCGCCCCGCGCCCGGCTCGCGCACGCGCGCCCTCAATGGCCCAGCCCAGGGCGCGGTACGCCTGCCGCAGCCGCCGCCGCCGAAGCCGTTGGCGATCACGCCACCCCTGCGCACGTTTTCGGTAAACTGATCAGGCTCGCGGGCTGCGGAACGAGCCCGCGGATGTCACATCGCGCGGGCCATCATGCCCACCCCGCTCGTCGCTCGCCTGGCCGCGATAGTAGTCGAGGACAAACAGGCGGATAGCCGACGACAAGTTGCCGTGCCTGCGTTCGGTGTCGATCGAAGCGACGAGGTCGGACAACGTGGTGTCGTGCCCGCCCGCAATCTCCTTGAGTCCCTTCCAAAACGCATCCTCGAGGCTGACGCTCGTCTTATGGCCAGCGATCACGATGGAGCGCTTAACGACCGGCGATTTCATCGATCGTCTCCCGTTTCGATCCGGTGCCGATCGAGGTCGCGGCGGGATTTGGCGTTGCGTTGCGCGTCAAGCATGCGCTCCGCCTTGCTGCGGCCATGCAGCAAGCGGTTGGCAGCCGCCTTCAGTTCGGCCCGCTGCCGCTCGGATTTCTTGCGGACCCTCCGAAGGTTGACGACTTCGCCCATCCCCTTCCACTCGACGGTAACCGGATAGCCTCTGGTCCGGCTTCGAAGTTTTGGCTTCGTAGTGAAATGTGCCCACACCGTGGCGGTAAAGGGCATGGCTGGGTTCCCGATTGTGGGCGGCGCGCGCGGACCCCAACGGTGGGCAGCATCGGGCTGTATTTCACAGTAAAAATGCGGAAATAGCGGGGCGGATCGACAGCCTGTGAGCATCAGCAAGATACAGCGAAAAAGACTTCTGACTCCCGGACAGACGATCGGAAAAGTGCACTGAATAGTTGCTCCCTGTGGAAGGATTTGTACTTGAAACCGGATTTCTAAGCTTGCCTGACGCGCGAAAAAACAAGCCGGCGCGGCGGCGCGCACAAGTCCGGGCGCTCTCACAAAAGTGTTACTGGAAAGCGCGGTTGGACCGGCGGGACCGGCTTCTCCCGTTCACTCGAGAACCAATGTCATGCAGTCGACCTTGCACGGCCTTGGCGATCGTTGCCGCGCCGACCACCAATGACGGCGAGCGGCGATAGCGAGACGCTATCGCGACGGTGCTAGGCGCTGTCGCGTCGCCCTGTCCTTATTTTATTTTTTTCGGAACCGGTCGAGCCGTACGACTTCGCCGCTCGTCGGCTTGTCGGGCTCCGTGCCGTCGGTTGGCGCTGGCGGATTGGCAGGGGTGGGGACGGCGGCGATGGGCGCAGCGCCTTTGTGTTCCGCCGGCGGCCGCGCACGCTCCATGCCGCGTCCCTTTTGGGCGGCCGGCGCGGCGCCTTCCTGCTCGCTGCTTTCGCTCTCCGCCTCGCCGCCGATCTCCTCGAATTGCAAGGCGAACTGCACCGCAGGGTCGACGAAAGCCTTGATCGCGGTGAACGGAACGGCCAGCCGCTCCGGCACGCCGCCGAACGACAAGCCGACCTCGAAGTCCTCCTCGCTCACCACCAGGTCCCAGAACTGGTGCTGCAGAACGACCGTCATCTCCTCGGGATATTGCGCCAGCATTCGCTGCGACAGTCGCACGCCGTCGGCGCGCGTGTCGAAGGTGATGTAGAAATGGTGGTCGCCGGGCAGGCCCTTCTTGGCCGCGTCCATGAGCACGGTGCGCACGACGCCGCGCAAGGCATCCTGGGCCAGAATGTCGTAGCGGATGTAATCGACGGCCATGGGGCAGCCCGTTGGCTGGAGACTCGGCGGACAATGCTAGCGCGCGCAGCCGTGCAAGCGCCAGCCTGCAACCGTATCTCGTTAGATATGGAAGTGGAGGCTTCTGTTGCCAGGTGCCTCCGAACCCCGCCTGACGGAGCTTAACCCGTCAGGGCTTTAGATCGGTATTCCAAACCGCATTACGCGGCCTGGGCAACCGGAGCATAGTTGTCGTTGGCAACTATGAAAGTGGCCCGATAACGGCGGAACCATGCCGAGCAAAAGCACGCCCTTTACGCCCTCGTCGATCCTATTTCGCCCCCGTTGGTGGAGGCGCCGGGTACTGCCCCCGGGTCCGAAAGGTTTATTACGACGGCCATTTATCGCCATAGCCGGCTTGCGCCGGCAGCATCAATATAAGCACGAAAGGTTGCTGAAGAAAGACCGGCCCGCGGGCGCCGACCCAACGGCCTGTTCGGACAAAGCGTTTGGTCCCGGGCCGGCCGCCGGTCTACATCTCACAGACCATGTCCGAGACTGCGCCTGCGCCCGCCCAGCCGCCTTCGTCCCCTCCCAATCTCCTCGACCTCTTCCTCACATTTGCGCTGATTTCGCTCTGCGGCTTCGGCGGCGTTCTGGCCTGGTCGCGCCGGATGCTGGTCGAGCAACGCAAATGGATGACGCCCGCGGAGTTCAACGATGCCTATGCCTTGTGCCAATTCCTTCCCGGTCCGAACGTGGTCAATCTGTCGGTGGTCTTCGGCCGTCGCATCCGCGGCCCGGCCGGAGCTTTCGTTGCGCTGGCCGGCTTGATCGGGCCGCCGTTCGTCATCATCACCTTGATCGGCCTGCTCTATGCGCGCTACGGCGAGATCGCGGCGCTGCAGCGCATGCTGGCCGGAGTCGCGGCGGCGGCGGTCGGCCTCGTCTTCGGCACCTGCGCCAAGATGGCGCTGCCGCTGCTCAGCGACCGTTGGGGCGTGGCGCCGCTCATCGCGCTCGCGACCTTCGCGGCGATCGGCGTCGCACGCTGGCCGCTCTATGGGGCGCTCGCCGTGCTGGTCCCGCTCAGCATCGCCATCGCGTGGGTGCGCCGATGAAGGACGATAGCGGCACGCTCATCGCGCTGGCGGGCTATTTCGCGCTGATGTCGCTGTTCGCGATCGGCGGCGCTAACTCCGCCGTGCCCGAGATGCAGCGCGTGGCGGTCGAGGTCGAGCGCTGGATGACCGACCGGCAGTTCGCCGACATCTTCGCCATGGCGCAGATCACGCCGGGACCGAACGTCATCATCGTCACCTTGATCGGCTACAACGTCGCCGGCCCGATCGGCGCCTTGGTCGCGACCTTGGCGATGTGCGGCCCGACTTGCGTGTTCGCCTTCTACGTCGGGCACGCCTGGGAGCGTTTCAAGGACGCGCCTTGGCGCCGGGCGATCCAGGCGGGTCTGTTGCCGATTTCGATCGGGCTCATCGGGGCCAGCGCCTTCGTGGTGGCATCGGTGGCCTTGCACAATTTTGTGGCAGTGGCGATCACGCTGGGAACCGCCCTCCTCACCTATATGACACGTTTGAATCCGCTGTGGATTTTTGCCGCGGCCGCGATCCTGGGTCTGAGCGGGCTGCTCTGACTTAAATTTGTCGCACTGCTTCCCGGAACCCACCGGAATGTGCTACGGATCGGGGGGTGCGGTGCGAAGGGGGCCTAAGTCTCTCAGCACATTGCGGGTCCAGGGGAGTACCGATGTCCGAGGGAGTGAACCCGTCCCCGAAGCAGACGCTTTGGGGTTTCCCATTTCATACGCATAACGTCTTCGGTGGATTGATCGTCGTTGCGCTGGGGATCGCGCTGCTGGCTTACGCGTTTTATGTGCCCAGCAACACGACCGTGGCGCGCTTCATGACCGCGGCCGTCATCGTGATCGGGCTTGCGGTCGCGGCAGGGCTGTTGCCGGTCCGTAGTCCGCGGGATTTCTACGGCGGCATCGTCCTCGTGCAATTGGCGATTCTGGCCCTGATCGCCTCCGCCGAACTGCCCGGCCAGCGCGGTTTTGCCTTTGGTCCGGGAACGGCGCCGCGGCTGTTCGCCATCGTCCTTGCCGGCCTCGGCGCCGCGGTCGCGCTGGGCGGTGTCTTCGTCGAAGGGCCTCAGATCGAAAAATACAAGATCCGCGGGCCGGTCCTGGTGGTCGTCGCGATTCTTGCCTTTGCGGCCATGATCCGGCCGCTCGGTCTGGTCCCCGCGACCTTCATCGCATTCATCATCTCGATCTTCGGCTCGACGGAAATGCGCTGGCTCGAGAGTCTAATCGCGGCGGTATTGATGACCGGGTTTTGCGTCTTCCTGTTCGTCTGGCTGCTCAACCTGCCGTTCCAACTCTGGCCGCGCTACTACTGAGGGCGAGGGGCGTAAGTCATGTCAGACCTTCTTGCGAACCTTGCGATGGGCTTTGGGGTCGCCGCCCAGCCTTACAACATCTTGTTCTGTCTGCTCGGTGCGCTGGTCGGGACCTTGGTCGGTGTCCTACCCGGCATCGGCACGGTCGCCACCATCGCGATGCTGCTGCCCATTACCTTCGGGCTGCCGCCGGTCGGTGCGCTGATCATGCTCGCCGGCATCTATTATGGCGCGCAATATGGCGGCTCGACCACCTCGATCCTGGTCAACATCCCGGGTGAGGCGACGTCCGTCATCACGTGCCTCGACGGGCACCAGATGGCGCGCAACGGCCGTGCCGGTGCCGCGCTGTCGATCGCCGCCATCGGCTCTTTCTTCGCCGGCTGCGTGGCGACGGTTCTGGTCGCCGCCCTCGGCGCGCCCCTGACCGGCTTGGCGCTGCTGTTCGGCCCGGCCGAATATTTTTCGCTGATGGTGCTGGGCCTGATCTTCGCGGTCGTGCTGGCGAAGGGCTCGGTGCTCAAGGCGATCGCCATGGTCGTCACCGGCCTGCTGTTGTCGATGGTCGGCTCCGACCTCGAAACCGGCGCCGGGCGCATGACCTTCGATATCCCGGAGTTGGCCGACGGCATCGGCTTCGCAAATATCGCCATGGGGGTGTTCGGCTTCGCCGAGATCATCCGCAACCTCGAACTGCCGGCCGAGAGCCGCGACATCCTGAAAGCCAAGGTCACCAACCTGATGCCGACCCGGCAGGATCTGATCGATGCCTCCGGCGCCATCGCCCGCGGCACGGTCATCGGCTCGCTGGTGGGAATTCTCCCGGGCGGCGGCGCGGTGATCGCGTCGTTCGCTGGCTACACGTTCGAGAAAAGGCTATCGAAGCATCCGGAGCGGTTCGGCCACGGCGCCATCGAAGGCGTGGCGGCGCCCGAAAGCGCCAACAACGCCGCCGCGCAGACCTCCTTCATCCCGCTGCTCACGCTCGGCATCCCGCCCAACGCGGTGATGGCGCTGATGGTCGGCGCCATGACCATCCACGGCATCGTGCCGGGCCCGCAGGTCATGACCAAGCAGCCCGAGCTGTTCTGGGGCATGATCGCCTCGATGTGGCTCGGCAACCTGATGCTGGTGGTCATCAATCTGCCGCTGGTGGGCGTCTGGGTCACGCTGCTGCGCGTGCCGTATCGGCTGCTCTATCCGTCGATCATCGTGTTCTGCTGCATCGGCATCTACTCGATCAACAACTCGCCGTTCGACGTCGTGCTCGCCTCTTCCTTCGGCGTGATCGGGTACTGGCTGATCAAGCACGACTTCGAACCGGCCCCCCTGCTGCTCGGCTTCGTGCTGGGACCGCTGATGGAGGAGAACCTGCGGCGCGCCATGCTGATCGCCCGCGGCGACGCGACGGTGTTCTTCACCCGCCCGATCTCGGGGGGATTGCTGACGGTCGCCATCATCCTGCTCATCCTCGCAGCGATGCCGAAGATTCGGCGCCGTCGCGACGAGGTCTTCGTCGAATAGGCGGCCAGGGCAGAGACATCCGCCGCGACGGTCGCCGATCGGCGGCCGTCTCCTTTTCCGCCGCATGCGTTGGCCGTTCATCCCTGAATGGCGGCCCTTGCATTCGCCGCCGGCGCCGCCAATTTCACCGGTAGCCGGGAGGCGCTACACTTGTGCGTTCTCCCGAGTCGGTTTCGCCGCGCAAGGCCCGGTCGATGCGCCAATACCATGACCTGATGGAGCGGGTTCTCGCCGACGGCGTCGAGAAGCACGACCGCACCGGCACCGGCACGCTGTCGGTGTTCGGCCACCAGATGCGCTTCGATCTCGACGAGGGCTTCCCGCTGACGACCACCAAGAAGCTGCACCTCAAATCGATCATCTACGAGCTGCTCTGGTTCCTGGCCGGCGACACCAACGTCAAATATTTGAACGAGCACGGGGTCACGATCTGGGACGAGTGGGCGGACGAGCGCGGCGAGCTTGGGCCGGTCTACGGGCAGC
>JBEVIH010000162.1:0-15761 GCA_040510815.1 Xanthobacteraceae bacterium
GTGGGGCTGACCGGCAAGGACGGCAACATGGTGCTGGCCCGCAAGGTCAACCGCACCGTGGTCGATCCCGACTCCAATATCGAGAAGATCGTCGACCTCGGCTTCGTCGGCGAGCCCGAGAAGGTCGACACCACCGTGCTCACCCAGATCCTCGGCCGCGAGATCATTCCGGTGCTGGCGCCGGTCGCGACCTCGGCCCGGGGCGGCACCTACAACGTCAATGCCGACACCTTCGCGGGCGCTATCGCCGGCGCGCTCAAGGCCAAGCGGCTGCTGCTGCTCACCGACGTGCCGGGCGTGCTCGACAAGTCGGGCAGCCTGATCAAGGAGCTCAGCGCCGACGAGGCGCGCCGCCTGATCGCCAACGGCACCATCTCGGGCGGCATGATCCCGAAGGTCGAGACCTGCATCTATGCGCTGGACGCAGGCGTCGAGGGCGTGGTCATCCTCGACGGCAAGGTTCCACACGCGGTGCTGCTGGAGCTGCTCACCGACCACGGCGCCGGCACGCTGATGCTGCGGTGAGGCGCCAACGCACGCGATCTTGCCGTGGATTACGCCACGGCGTGCGCGCGATTATGAACGATTAGTCATCGCGTCAGAGAATGCGCGAGCGACAAACTGCTCCACTTGCGCAGGCGAACCAAACACGCCACCTTGGAGTTGACTCGTGCGGGCGACGTGGGAGTCCGTATCATGATGCCAGTGAGCATTCGCGCCGCGGCAGTTCTCATCCTTGCAACCGGACTAGCGACGACCAGCGCCTGGGCCAGGCCCGGCGGCGGTCACGGCGGCGGCGGCGCCCGGATCGGAGGCGGAGGTGGCGGGTTCGCGGCCGCGCCGCGCGCGATGGCGGCCCCGCGCGTCATGTCGGCGCCCCGCGTCATGTCGGCGCCCCGTGTCATGTCGGCACCCCGCGTCATGTCGGCGCCGCGGATGATGGCCACCCCGCGCATCACCTCGGTGCCGCGGATCGCGTCGAAGCCGAATGTTGCGCCGCAGAACTTCGTCCGTTCGCAGGTGCAGACGCCGCGAAACCTCACCGCCCAGGGACCGGGCAACGCCCAGCTCAACGCCCGCAATATCGCCGGCCCAGGCAATACTGTCGGCCAGGGCGGCCGCAATCCGGGCGGGCCAAATCAGTTCCAACTGGCCGCCGCCGGCAACCGGCCGGCCGCGACGCGCGTGCTGCAAAACCGATTCATGGCCAACAAGTTCGCCGCCGCCGGCCTCGGCGGCCGGGCGGGGCTTGCACACGCGACGTTCAAGGGGAATTTCGCCGGCAAGGGATGGTGGTGGAAGCACCATCATCATCATTTCCGCCCGATCATCGTGATCGGCTGGCTCGGCCCGCTGTTCTGGCCCTACGCCTATGACGACTTCATCGGCTACACGTTCTACCCGTATGCCTACGACACGTTCTGGCCCTACGCCTACGACGACGTCTACGACGGCATGTTCGGCCGCTACGGCTACGGCTACGGCGGCGGCGGCGGTTACGCCGCGACCGGGAAGCCGCAGGGCTCGGGCGGCGCGCGCCCGCGCGGCGGCGAGCAGCGCAGCGTGGGCGCCGACCTGTGCAGCGGCCAGACCGCGGGGCTGACCGACTGGCCGATCGAGCAGATCGCGCAGACGGTCGAGCCGACCGATGTGCAACGCGGCGCGCTCGACGGGCTCAGGCAGGCGACCGCGCAGGCGCTCGACATCCTCAAGGCGTCGTGCCCGAGCGAGCTGCCGAGCACGCCGACCGGACGGATCGACGCCATGCAGCAGCGGCTCACCGCCATGCTGCAGGCGGTGCGCACCGTGCGGCCGGCGCTGGAGACGTTCTATCAGTCGCTCAACGACGAGCAGAAGGCGCGCTTCAACGCGCTCGGCCCCGACGACAATCCCGACCAGCAGCGGCGCGATCTGGCGCAGGCCTGCGGCGAGCGTGCCCTCGGCATCGGCAGCCTGCCGATCGAGCGGATCGAGCGCACGGTGCAACCCACCGAGGCGCAGCGCGCCGCGCTCAAGGAGCTGCAGGACGCGACCACGGCCGCGGTCAATCTTCTGAAGTCGGATTGCCCGACCTACCGCGCGCTCACCCCGGTCGGCCGGCTGGAAGCGATGGAGCAGCGGCTCGACGCGATGCTGCGGGCGGTGCAGACCGTGCGGCCCGCGCTGGAGCTGTTCTACAGCCAGCTCAGCAACGAGCAGAAGGAGCGCTTCAACCGGCTCAGCCCGGCGCAGGGCTGATCGAGCAAGTCCGCAAAAAATCGAATGCAAAGGGCGGCCGCGAGGCCGCCCTTGTCGTTTCAAGCGCGCCGGCAATTCACTCCGCCGCGATGCGCACCTCGGGCGCCGCCGAGCGCACGTCGGCGTCGACGTGCTTCTCGTATTTGACGAAGTTCTCCTGGAACAGGCGCACCAGCTTGCGCGCGGTGTCGTCGAAGGCTTTCTTGTCCTTCCAGGTCTTCATCGGATAGAGGATGTGCGGCTCGATGCCCGGCACCGAGCTCGGCACCGCAAAGCCTAAATAGGGATCGGTTCGGAAGCTGACGCTCTTGAGCGAGCCGTCGAGCGCGCCGGTCACCAGCGCGCGCGTCACCTTGATCGGCATGCGCCGGCCGACGCCGTAGATGCCGCCGGTCCAGCCGGAATTGACCAGCCAGCAATCGACCTTGTGGCGCGAGATGTAGTCGCGCAGCAGGTTGCCGTATTCGGCCGGCGGGCGCGGCAGAAACGGCGCGCCGAAGCAGGTGGAGAACTCCGGCTCGACCCCGACCAGGCCCTTCTCGGTGCCGGCGACCTTGGCGGTGTAGCCGGAGAGGAAGTGGTACATCGCCTGCGCCGGCGTGAGCTTGGCGATCGGTGGCATCACGCCGTAGGCGTCGGCGGTCAGAAAGATGATGTTCTTGGGATGTCCGCCGCGGCCGGTACGCGAAGCCCGCGGCATGAATTCGAGCGGATAGGCGGAGCGGGTATTCTCGGTCTTGCTGTCGTCGTCGAAATCCGGCACCCGGGTCTGCGGATCAAACACCACGTTCTCGAGCACGGCGCCGAAGCGATTGGTGGCGGCGTAGATCTCGGGCTCGGCCTCGGGCGAGAGCTTGATGCATTTGGCGTAGCAGCCGCCCTCGAAGTTGAACACGCCGTCGGGCCCCCAGCCGTGCTCGTCGTCACCGATCAGGGTGCGGTTCGGGTCGGCCGAGAGCGTGGTCTTGCCGGTACCGGAGAGGCCGAAGAACAGCGCGACGTCGCCGTCCTTGCCGATATTGGCCGAGCAGTGCATCGGCATCACGCCCTGCGCCGGCAGGTAGAAGTTGAGCGTGGTGAAGACCGACTTCTTCATCTCGCCCGCATAGGACGAGTTGCCGATCAGGATGATCTTGCGCGTGAAGTCGATGGCGATGATGGTGTCGGTGCGCACGCCGTGGCGCTTGGGGTCGGCCTTGAACGTGGGCAGGTCGACGATCGTGAGGTCGGGGACGAAAGCGGCGAGCTCGGAGCGCTCGGGACGGATCAGCAATTGGCGGATGAACAACGAATGCCAGGCCAGCTCGGTGAAGACCCGGGTTTTTATCTGGTATTTCGGGTCGGCGCCGCCGTAGAGGTCCTGCGCGAACAGTTTCTTGCCGCGCGCATGCGCGATGAAGTCCTCGTACAACAACTGGAAATTGGCCTGGCTGAGTTTCCGGTTGCCGTCCCACCACACCGTGCTCTCGGTGAGCGCATCGACGACCGTGTGCTTGTCCTTAGGGCTGCGGCCGGTGTGGACGCCGGTCTCGGCGCACAGCGCGCCGCCCTCGACGATCGCGGCCTCGCGCGCCTGGATCGCGTGCTCGTAGAGCGCGGGGGCGGTGTGATTCCAATGCACCGCGCTCAGATCCTTGAAGCCAAATTTATCGGCGCCATAGGCGCTGTTGCGCAAACCCGTCTCGTGCACGAAAGACCTCCACGACGCATCCGGCCGCCGCCGGATCTACTCCCGTTGCCGTGTCTTGGGCACGGCTATCATAGCGCCCGACCCCCGAGCCCGCGACCTATAGTTGGGATCGCGCGCGCTGCCAAGGCGGTATGCGGCGGTAAAGTTTATGGCGGTGCGAACGCGCGTAATGCCCGCCAAATCGGACGAATTGGCGTCCGCCACGACAACCTTGTTGCTTAACGGCGGCCGAAGTCCATGTTGCGCCGCAGCAGGATTTGTCCGTTCAAGTCCGACGTCGGACAGACCGGCCGGCGCGCGCAGTGACGCTTGCCGCCGTCTGCCGGCAAGCGCAAGAGAACATCCGGAGTCGTCCGGCGAATGTCGGGGCATGATTGGAGGCGGCCATGCGAATTCGGCTGATGGTGACCGTGATCGCTGCGGCGACATTCCTCGACGTTGCGGCGAGCCGAGCCTACGACGGCCCCTGGTGCGCGCAGTATGCTTTGGGCTTGGGTGGCGTGGTCGAAAATTGCAGCATGCGAAGCTTCGCGATGTGCCACCAGGAAATCATCGGCGGCAATCGCGGATTTTGCTTTCCGAACCCCCGCTGGCAAGGCAATTCCCGCACCGGCGGGGCGCGGCCCAGGGCCTATCGCAAGCACTCGTACAATTGAGGCCGGCCAGCGCGGCGATCGCGGCTCGCAGCGCGTCGATCACGCGGTGCGTGCCTCGTCCGCCATCTGCTTGAGCACTTGGCGCAGCACGCCGGTCGAGCGCACGCGCTGGCGGAACGGCAGCCGCAGCGCGGTGCGGCCGTGCTGCAGCTCGAGGCCCTCGGGGTCGCAGCCGACGCAGCGCCATTCGCCGTCGGGCGCGCCCAAGAGCTTGGTGGCGTAAAGCCGCACCGCGTCGGCGTGGTCGTCGTTCATATGCGCGAGGATGTCGGGCTCGGCCGCGACCAGCTCGGCGGCGTCGGCGGTGTCGGTCAGGACGTCCTGCGGCTTGAGGTCGACGATGCGCCCGAAGCCGGCGACCAGGTGCGCCGCCTTGAGTTCCATCCGGTAGAAGGCGAAGTCGGCGAAGCCCGCGAACATCTCAGCCTCCGGCTGGCGCGCCAGATAGCGCCGGCGCGCCTCCGCGTCGTCGGTCGCCGCCGCGGTTCCCATCAGCATGACCCGGGCGCCCTGCAGCGGATCGCCCTCCTTGCGCTCGTCGAGCATCAGCGACACCCGCGGGTCGGCGAGGATGTTCTTGGTGTGCACCGCAAGGCGGGAAATCAGCAGCAGCGGGGCGCCGTCGGCGGCGGTCGCCACGTTGACCAGCGAGCAATAAGGGTCGCCGGCGGGCGGCATCAGGGTCGCGAGCGCCCCGCTGCGGCCTTCGCGCAGGAGCTTCTTGCCGGCCAGCTTGGGGTCGAAATCGGGATCGGGTTTCATGGGCGCCTGCGCATGTTAGCCGCCGCCTCTTGCTTTGGCGAAATCACCCCCCAAGTCCTCTTGCGGTGCAACTTGACCTTGGCGCTGAGGCCGGGTGCGAGCTAGGTTAACAAACCCTTTGACGAATCACGCGTTTGTCAGGGATTTGTCACACTTCGGCCTTGCTTTGGGGGCTTCAAAGCCAGGGGTGAAACCGCTAGGGACAGGGGCTTCATGCCGACCATCGCTCTCGTCGACGACGACCGCAATATCCTGACTTCGGTCTCGATCGCGCTCGAGGCCGAGGGCTATCGGATCATGACCTATACCGACGGTGCCTCCGCGCTCGACGGCTTCAAGACCTCGCCGCCCGATCTCGCCATTCTCGACATCAAGATGCCGCGGATGGACGGGATGGAGACCCTGCGGCGGCTGCGCCAGAAGTCGGACATGCCGGTGATCTTCCTCACCTCCAAGGACGAGGAGATCGACGAGCTGTTCGGCCTCAAGATGGGCGCCGACGACTTCATCCGCAAGCCGTTCTCGCAGCGGCTCCTGGTCGAGCGGGTCAAGGCGGTGCTGCGCCGCGCCATTCCGAAGGACGGCTCGGCGCCGAAGGAAACCGACTCGGCCAAGGTGCTCGAGCGCGGCCAGTTGCGCATGGATCCGGAGCGCCACACCTGCACCTGGAAGAACGAGCCGGTGACGCTGACCGTCACCGAGTTCCTGATCCTGCAGGCGCTCGCCAGCCGGCCGGGGGTGGTGAAGAGTCGCAACGCCCTGATGGATGCCGCCTACGACGACCAAGTGTACGTCGACGACCGCACCATCGACAGCCACATCAAGCGGCTGCGCAAGAAGTTCAAGGGGTCCGACGACGACTTCGACATGATCGAAACGCTGTACGGCGTCGGCTACCGCTTCAAGGAGATGTGACGCCGCGCCCGCGGCCGAGACTGGCGCGGCCGCGAAACCGGTTTGCGTGCGGGGCGGCGCGTCGTCCGCCATCTGACGGGGGCCGGATCGCTGGCAGGCGCGCCGGCCGGGCGTGGAACTTGGGGGCGCAACCGGCAGACTGATCGTGCTGAACAAGACTCCGGAGAACCTCAGGACCGAGGTCGAGCCCGAACGGCCCGACGAGGGCACGCCGTTCCCCGACAAGGGCGGCGCGCGCAAGCTGACCGAGCTGCTGCAGCGCGGCCGGGAGTTCTTCGTGTGGCTGAGCTTCTCCAGCCTCACCCGGCGCATCATCTTCCTCAACGTCGCCGGGCTGCTGGCGCTCGTGATCGGCATTCTCTCGCTCTCGCAGTTCCGCGCCAGCCTGATCGACTCGGCGCGCGAGCGGCTGGTGGTGCAGGGCGAGATCATCGCCGGCGCCATCGCCTCCTCGGCCACCGCCGAGCAGGACACCATCACCATCGATCTCGAGCGGCTGCTGGAGCTGCAGGCCGGCGAGAGCTACGGCCCGTCCGAGGAGTCGCTCTACGGCATCGAGTTCTCGATCAATCCGGAGCGGGTCGCGCCGGTGCTGCGCCGCCTGGTCACGCCGACCAATACGCGCGCGCGCATCTATGACCGCGACGGCATGCAGATCATCGACAGCCGCAATCTCTACGACGTGCTGCGCTCCGACCTGCCGCCGCCGGACAAGCCAGGTATCGTGCAGCGGGTCTATGTCACGATCCGCACCTGGCTCAGCCGCGGCACCCTTCCGCTCTATCGCGAGCTCGGGTCGCAGAACGGCCGGGACTACGAGGAGGTCGCGAGCGCGCTGAAGGGCTTCAAGTCGGGCATGGTCCGCATCAACGAGCGCGGCGAGGTGATCGTCTCGGTGGCGGTGCCGGTGCAGCGCTTTCGCGCCGTGCGCGGCGCGCTGATGCTGTCGACGCAAGGCGGCGACATCGACGACATGGTGGGGGCCGAGCGGCTCGGCATCGTCAAGGTGTTCCTGGTCGCCGCCGGCGTGATGGTGGTGCTGTCGTTCCTGCTCGCCGGCACCATCGCGGGTCCGGTGCGGCGGCTGGCCGAGAGCGCGCAACTGGTGCGCCGGCGCATCCGATCGCGCGTCGAGATTCCCGATTTCACCCAACGCGGCGACGAGATCGGCCATCTGTCGGGCACGCTGCGCGACATGACCGCCGCCCTCTACCGGCGCATCGAGGCGATCGAGCGCTTCGCCGCCGACGTCGCCCACGAGCTCAAAAACCCGCTGACCTCGCTGCGCTCGGCGGTCGAGACGCTGCCGCTCGCCAAGACCGAGGAAAGCCGCGGCCGCCTGCTCGCGGTCATCCAGCATGACGTGAAACGGCTCGATCGGCTGATCTCCGACATCTCCGACGCCAGCCGGCTCGACGCCGAGATGCAGCGGCACGAGGCGCAACCGGTCGACCTGACGAAGCTGCTCAACACCGTGGTCAGCGTCGCCAACGAGGTGCGCCACGACGACGGCGTGCTGGTGAGCCTGCATTTCGAGGGCGACGCGCCGGCCGCCTTCGTGGTGCCCGGCCACGATTCGCGCCTCGGCCAGGTGATCGACAATCTGATCGACAATGCCCGCTCGTTCTCGCCGCCCGGCGGCACGGTGCGGATCACGTGCCGTCATGTGAAGAACGAGGTCGAGATCGTGGTCGACGACGACGGGCCGGGCGTCGATCCCGAGACGCTGGAGAAGATCTTCGAGCGCTTCTACACCCACCGCCCGCACCAGGCATTCGGCCAAAATTCGGGATTGGGCCTCTCGATCTCCAAGCAGATCATCGAGGCGCATGACGGCCGCATCTGGGTGGAGAACCGCCACGCCGCGTCGGCGCCGCCGGGCGAGGCGCCGGTCGTGCTCGGCGCGCGCTTCATCGTGCGGCTGCCGGCGATTTGATCGTGGCGGAATTGATCGTGGCGGAATTGATCGTGGCGGAAGCTCCGAGCGTCCACGCCTCGGCGGTGCTGGCGGGCGCCCGCGCCGTGTTGATCCGCGGGCCGGCCGGTGCCGGCAAGTCGCGGCTCGCGCTCGCGCTCATCGATGCCGCCGACGCCGGGCTCATCCCGTTCGCCCGCCTGATCGGCGATGACCGCGTCCATCTCGAAGCCTGCCACGGCCGCCTGCTGGTGCGGCCGGCAGCCGCGCTGGCGGGGCTGATCGAGGTGCGCGGCAGCGGCATCCGTCGCGTACCGTACGAACCGGTGGCGGTGGTCGGCCTGGTGGTCGATCTCGCCGCCGCCGACGCCGAGCGACTGCCCGACACGGGCGACCGCGAGACACTGATCGGCGAGATCGCCCTGCCGCGACTTGCCGTCGCATCCGGCGCCGACGCGCTGCCGGCGGTGCTGGCGCTCCTGCGGTCCGGGCCGGCGCTGGAGATTAAAGCTCGGTAATGCACCTTGCGGCGGCGCCGGGTGGCACAAAAGTAACCGCTCGCGGGTAGCCTTGGGCGCACGAAATCCGGCCGGGATTCGGCTCCGGATCGCGCCGTTTTTCCGCGGTGCAATACCCCCGGAAAGGCCCTTGCGCCGGGACTTCGGATGGTCATGATGGGCACCCTTTCGTGCGGTGCACCCGGGACGCGCCCGCGGGGAGCTTTATGATCGGTCTCGTTCTCGTTACGCACGGGCGCCTCGCCGTCGAGTTCCGCTCGGCCCTGGAGCACGTGGTCGGTCCCCAGCGTCAGATCGAGGCGGTGACCATCGGGCCCGACGACGACGTCGAGCAACGCCGCAACGACATCATCGAAGCGGTCAAGCGGGTGGACAGCGGCGAAGGCGTCGCCATCCTCACCGACATGTTCGGTGGCACTCCTTCGAACCTGGCGATCTCGGTGATGGGCCGGCCCAAGGTCGAGGTGCTCGCCGGCATCAATCTGCCGATGCTGGTGAAGCTCGCCAAGGTGCGCGGCGACTGCCCGCTGACCGAGGCGGTGGCGGCGGCCCAGGACTCCGGCCGCAAATACATCACCATCGCCAGTCGCGTCCTGACCGGCAAATGAACGATCCCGCCGGCGCCGACAATCGCTCCGCTGCCGAGCCGCCGCCGGGCGCGGTCGTGCGCGTGCTGGAAATCTGCAACAAGCGCGGCCTGCACGCGCGCGCTTCCGCCAAGTTCGTGCAGACGGTGGAGAAGTTCGACGCCGACGTGCGGGTGACGCGCGGGGCCGAGACCGTCGGCGGCACCTCGATCATGGGCCTGATGATGCTCGCCGCCGGACCCGGCACCACGATCACGGTGGCGGCGACCGGGGCGGAAGCGACGCAGGTGATCGAGGCGCTCGCCGCGCTGGTGAGCGGGCGCTTCATGGAAGACGGGTAGGACGCGCGCGCGTCACGCCGCCTGGTCGGCGAGCACCTTGGCTGCCTGCCGCAGGTCGGCGACGAAGTGACGATATTCGCGCGCCTTGTCGGCCTCGTCCTCGATCCGCAGCAGGAACGACGGGTGGATGGTGACGAAGGCGGCGGTGCCGTCGCGCAACCGGTGTGGGTGCCCGCGCATCTTGCCGATGGTGACGACCTTTCCGAACAGGCTGCGTGCCGCGGTGGCGCCGAGCGCCACGATGGCGGCGGGCTTGACGATCGCGCGCTCGGTCTCGAGCCAGACCTTGCAGCGCTCGATCTCGTGGGCGTTCGGGCGCTTGTGCAGCCGCCGCTTGCCGCGCATCTCGAACTTGAAATGCTTGACGGCATTGGTGACGAAGGCCTCCTCGCGGGCAATGCCGGCATCTTCGAGCGCCTGGTCGAGAATCCGCCCGGCCGGCCCGACGAACGGCTTGCCGGCGAGATCTTCCTTGTCGCCCGGCTGCTCGCCGACCAGCATCAGGTGCGCGTCCCTGCGACCTTCGCCGGGAACGGCTTGCGTTGCATGCTTGTAGAGCGGGCAGCGGGCACACTCGTTTTCGGCCTTCACCAGCTCGCGCAGCGACGTGATCGCGGCAGGCGCATCGAGATCGAGTTGCATTTTCTCCGGCATGGGACGCTCGAAGATCGGAGCCGCCCTCGAGTGGGATCAACGCGCGTCCGCTCGGCCGGTTCGGGTGGGACGGACGCCGGCGGCGGGCGCCCATGGGCGGGCCCCATAACGACATAAAGAAGTCTTTATATCCTCGTTGCGCCAGCCCCCTGCCCCTGCTATAGCCACCCCGCCCCCGAGGCGTGCCGCCCGGGCACCTCCGAGTCCCAGCCAGCCAAGGACCGCCATGACCGTTGCGTCGAAAGCCGCCAAAGGCGCGGCCAAATCCGCCCCCGATTACGTCATCAAGGACATCGGGCTCGCCGAATGGGGCCGCAAGGAAATCGCCATTGCCGAGACCGAGATGCCCGGCCTGATGGCTACCCGCGAGGAGTTCGGTCCGGAGCAGCCGCTGCGCGGGGCGCGCATCTGCGGCTCGCTGCACATGACCATCCAGACGGCGGTGCTGATCGAGACGCTCAAGGCGCTCGGCGCCGACGTGCGCTGGGCCTCGTGCAACATCTATTCGACCCAGGACCATGCCGCCGCCGCGGTCGCCGCCGGCGGCACGCCGGTCTTCGCCGTCAAGGGCGAGACGCTCACCGACTACTGGGACTACCAGCACCGGATCTTCGAGTGGGACGACGGCGGCACCCCGAACATGATCCTCGACGACGGCGGCGACGCCACGCTGCTCATCCATCTCGGGCTGCGCGCCGAGCAGGGCCAGACCGGCCTGCTCAACAAGCCGACCAACGAGGAAGAGGAGGTCCTGTTCGCCGCCATCAAGCAGCGGCTCAAGGACAAGCCCGGCTGGTACAAGCGCAACGCCGAGGGCATCCGCGGCGTGACCGAGGAGACCACGACCGGCGTTCACCGGCTCTACGAGATGCAGAAAAAGGGCACGCTGCTGTGGCCGGCGATCAACGTCAACGACAGCGTCACCAAGTCGAAGTTCGACAACCTCTACGGCTGCCGCGAATCGCTGGTTGACGGCATCCGCCGCGGCACCGACGTGATGATGGCCGGCAAGGTCGCGATGGTCGCGGGGTTCGGCGACGTCGGCAAGGGCTCGGCCGCCTCACTGCGGCAGGCCGGTTGCCGGGTGATGGTGTCGGAGGTCGATCCGATCTGCGCGCTGCAGGCGGCGATCGAGGGCTACGAGGTCACCACCATGGAGGACGCCGCGCCGCGCGCCGACATTTTCGTCACCGCCACCGGCAACCTCGACGTCATCACGCTCGACCACATGCGCAAGATGAAGGACCGGGCGATCGTCGCCAATATCGGCCACTTCGACAGCGAGATCCAGGTCGCGGCGCTGCGGAACATGAAATGGCACAACGTCAAGCCGCAGGTCGACGAGGTCGAATTCCCCGACGGCAAGCGGATCATTCTATTGTCGGAAGGCCGCCTGGTGAACCTGGGCAACGCCATGGGGCATCCGAGCTTCGTGATGTCGTCGTCGTTCACCAACCAGACGCTGGCGCAGATCGAGCTGTGGACCAATCCGAAGAAGTACGAAAAGAAGGTCTACACGCTGCCCAAGCACCTCGACGAGAAGGTCGCCCGGCTCCATCTCGCCAAGCTCGGCGTCAAGCTGACGAAAATGTCGGACAAGCAGGCGGCCTATATCGGGGTGGCGGTCACCGGGCCCTACAAGTCGGACCACTACCGGTATTGACCAAAACCGTGCCCCCGCGCTCTCCCGGCAAGGCGCCGCCATGGCGGAAGGCGCCGGGCGCGCCCATATCAGGGGGTAAGCTCCCACCGCCATTGCATTGCCGCATGGCTCCGCAATATTAAGGGCAAGGGCCGGGGGGCAACGGAGCAGCAGAATGTGCCGCTGGATTGCTTATCGCGGCGAGACGGTCCCTCTAGAACAATACGTGACCGCGCCGGCCCATTCGCTGGTGGTACAGAGCCTCAAGGCGCTCGAATCGACCGCCAGCACCAACGGCGACGGCTTCGGCATGGGCTGGTATGGCGAGCACCCGGAGCCCGGCCTCTATCGCGAGGTCCGGCCGGCCTGGTCCGACGAGAACCTGCGCTATCTCTGCCGCCACATTCGCTCGCACCTCTATTTCGGGCACGTGCGCGCTTCGACCGGCACCCCGATCACCCGGCCCAATTGCCACCCGTTCGCCTGCGGGCGCTGGCTGTTCATGCACAACGGCCTGATCGGCAACTGGACGCGGCTGCGCCGCAAGGTCGAAGCGCTGATCCCCGACGAGTTCTACGGGTCGCGCATCGGCACCACCGATTCGGAGGCGGTGTTCCTCGCCATCCTGGGCGCCGGCGGCGACAAGGATCCGCTCGGCGCCACCGCGCGCACGCTCGCCACCATCACCGACATGGTAGAGCCGAACAAGGAGCCGCTGCGCTTCACGGCGGCGCTCGCCAACGGGCGCGACCTCTACGCGTTCCGCTATTCAGCCAACGACAACGCCAACTCGCTCTACTACCGCGAGTCCGGCAGCAACGTCGTGGTGGTCTCCGAGCCGCTCGACGCCGAGCGCGCCCACTGGAAGCCGGTGCCGCCAGGCCACGCGATCGTGGCGCAAGCGGGCAAGCGGGTCGCACTCCAGCCGTTCCTCAGCGAGCAGCGTGTCGCAGCCGAGTGATTTGACAACTCTCCGTCTCCCGCATTCGATGGCAGCCGCCGCAGTTGACGGAGGACGAATCATGCCGCGCTTGAATTGGTGGACGATGCTGGGCGCCGGCCTCCTGGCCGCGAGCCTCGCCGCGGCGCCGGCGCGCGCGCAACCGGTCGCCGACTTCTATCGCGGCAAGACCGTCAACGTGCTGATCGGGGTGGGCGTCGGCGGCGAATACGACCTGCAGGCGCGGCTGGTGGCGCGCCACATCGGCAAGCACATCCCCGGCAATCCCACCGTGGTGCCGCAGAACATGACCGGCGCCGGCGGCATCAAGATGGCGAACTACCTGTTCGCGCAGGCGCCGCGCGACGGCACTTATATCGGCATGCTCGGCAACAATTTCGCGTCCACCCAGGCGGTCGGCGGCCAGGGCGTACAGTTCGACGTGGTCAAGTTCCGCTGGCTCGGCACCATCGCGCCGGTGGTCGAGACCATGGCGGTGTGGCACACCACCGGCGTCAAGACCATCGACGACCTGCGCAAGAAAGAAGTAGTAGCCGGCGCCTCCGGCAAGGGCGCGATCACCTTCATCTATCCGTCGATGATGAACGAGTTCCTGGGCACCAAGTTCAAGATCGTCACCGGCTATGCGGGCGGCAACGAGATCAACCTCGCGATGGAGCGCGGCGAGGTGGAGGCGCGCAACAACACCTGGTCGAGCTGGAAGGCGACCAAGGCGGCGTGGCTCAAGGACAACAAGATCGCCGTCATCGTGCAGGCGGGGCCGCGGGCGGGAGACCTCGGCGTGCCGTCGGTCGAGGAGCTCGCCCGCTCGCCCGACGACCGCAAGCTGATCGAGCTGGTGGTGTCGGGCACCCGGCTCGGCCGCCCGATGGCGACCACGCCCGACGTGCCGGAGGAGCGAGTGGCGGCGCTGCGCGCCGCCTACCGTGCCACGATGGCCGACCCGGCGTTCCGGGCCGAGGCCGAGGGCCTCAATTTCGAGGTGGCGCCCGTCTACGGCGAGGAGATGCAGACGATCGTCGGCGAGGTGATGCGCACGCCGAAGGAGCTGGCGGCCCGCGCCAAGCATCTGTTGGAGTGAGCGCTTGCCGCTGCGGCAGGCGGGTGTTATCTGCCGCCCATGAATGCGGCGATCGACAATATCCGCAACTTCGCCATCATCGCCCATATCGACCACGGCAAGTCGACGCTGGCCGACCGGTTGATCCAGTCCACCGGCGGGCTGGCCGAGCGCGAGATGGTCGAGCAGGTGCTCGATACCATGGATATCGAGCGCGAGCGCGGCATCACCATCAAGGCGCAGACCGTGCGGCTCAACTACCGGGCGCGCGACGGCAAGGACTACGTGCTCAACCTGATCGACACGCCCGGCCACGTCGACTTCGCCTATGAGGTCAACCGCAGCCTCGCCGCCTGCGAGGGCTCGCTGCTGGTGGTCGACGCCTCGCAGGGCGTCGAGGCGCAGACTCTCGCCAATGTCTACCAGGCGCTCGACAACAACCACGAGGTCGTGCCGGTGCTCAACAAGGTCGACCTGCCGGCGGCCGAGCCCGAGCAGGTGCGCAAGCAGATCGAGGAGGTGATCGGGCTCGACGCCTCCGACGCGATTCTCATTTCGGCCAAGACCGGCTTCAACGTGCCCGAGGTGCTGGAGGGCATCGTGACTCGCCTGCCGCCGCCCAAGGGCGACCGCGACGCGACCCTCAAGGCGCTCCTGGTCGACAGCTGGTACGACAGCTATCTCGGCGTGGTGGTGCTGCTGCGGGTCGTCGACGGCGTGCTCAAGAAGGGCCAGCGCATCCGCATGATGGGCACCGGCGCCGCCTACGAGGTCGACCGCGTCGGCGTGTTCACCCCCAAGATGGTGGGTGCCGAGGAGCTCGGCCCGGGCGAGATCGGCTTTCTCACCGCTTCGATCAAGGAGGTGGCCGACACCCGCGTCGGCGACACCATCACGGACGACAGAAAGCCGGTGAGCGCGCCGCTGCCCGGCTTCCGCCCCGCCATCCCGGTGGTGTTCTGCGGGCTGTTCCCGGTCGACGCCGCGCAATTCGAGGATTTGCGCGCCGCCATGGGCAAGCTCCGCCTCAACGATGCGAGCTTCAGCTACGAGATGGAGACCTCGGCCGCGCTCGGCTTCGGCTTCCGCTGCGGTTTTCTCGGCCTCCTTCACCTCGAGATCATCCAGGAGCGGCTGCAGCGCGAGTTCAATCTCGACCTGATCGCGACCGCGCCGTCGGTGATCTACAAGATCAAGCTGCGCAACGGCAGCGAGATCGAGATCCACAATCCGGTCGATATGCCCGACCCGATGAAGATCGAGGAGATCCAAGAGCCTTGGATCGAAGCCACCATCCTCACGCCCGACGACTATCTGGGCTCCGTGCTCAAGCTCTGCCAGGACCGCCGCGGCACCCAGAAGGAGCTCACCTACGTGGGCAACCGCGCCATGGTGAAGTACGACCTGCCGCTCAACGAGGTGGTGTTCGATTTCTACGATCGCCTGAAATCGGTGTCGAAGGGCTATGCGTCGTTCGACTATCACCTGACCGACTTCAAGCCGGCCGACCTGGTCAAGATGCAGATCCTGGTCAACGCCGACCCGGTCGACGCGCTCGCCATGCTGGTGCATCGCACCCGCGCGGAGAGCCGCGGCCGCGCCATGGTGGAGAAGCTCAAGGAGCTCATTCCCCCGCACATGTTCCAGGTGCCGATCCAGGCGGCGATCGGGGGCAAGATCATCGCGCGGGAGACCGTGCGCGCCTTCCGCAAGGACGTCACCGCGAAATGCTACGGCGGCGACGTGACGCGCAAGCGCAAGCTTCTGGAGAAGCAGAAGGAAGGCAAGAAGCGCATGCGCCAGTTCGGCAAGGTGGAGATCC
>JBEVIH010000163.1:0-7543 GCA_040510815.1 Xanthobacteraceae bacterium
GAAGTCGGGCCTGCCCGACTTCCGCAATTGTAAAGTGCCGCAAGTCGGGTAAACCCGACTTGCGGGCCAAGCCCGGCCATGACGTAGAGAGAGTGATCCTGCTTCCTGCCACCACATGCCCGCCACATCCGACGAGCTTTTCGCCTATCTCGACCGCCTCGGCATCATCCACCGCACGGTGAGCCATGCGCCGCTGTTCACGGTCGAGCAGTCGCGCGCGCTGCGCGGCCAGATCGCCGGCGGCCACACCAAGAACCTGTTCCTCAAGGACAAGAAGGACGCGCTGTTCCTCGTCACGGCGCTCGAGGACGCGGCGATCGACCTCAAGTCGCTGCATCGGCTGCTCGGCGCGAGTGGGCGCTTCTCGTTCGGCTCGGCCGAGCTGCTGCGCGCAACGCTCGGGATCGAGCCGGGCGCGGTGACGCCGTTCGCCGCCATGAACGACGGCGCGCGGCGCGTGAACGTGGTGCTCGACGCCGCCCTGATGACCCACGCGACGATCAACTGCCACCCGCTGGTCAACACCATGACCACCTCGATCGCGCGAGACGACCTGGTCAGGTTCCTGGACGCCACCGGCCACCCGCCCCGGATCGGGACAGTGGCGGGGCCGGGCCCGGCCGGGAATTGACGGACCGCATTGCAAACACCCCCGCTGACACCATCTAATTGGGCGGATATTCAGTTGGGCCGATTGAGCTTTTCGGCGCGCCCCAAGTCCGGTCGCGCCGCCGCGTGAGATGCAAGGACCGCTAAAATGACGATGTTGCAGGGCGATGGAACGGCAGCGGCGGCCCCCGAGGGCCTCGTCAGGGACACCACCACCCAGGCCTTCGTGAAGGACGTGATCGAGGAGTCCAAGCGTCAACCGGTGCTGGTGGATTTCTGGGCCGAATGGTGCGGGCCGTGCAAACAGCTCACCCCGTTGCTGGAGAAGGTCGTCAAGGCCGCCAAGGGCAAGATCAAGCTGGTCAAGATGGATATCGACAAGCACCCGTCGATCCCCGGCCAGCTCGGCATCCAGTCGATCCCGGCGGTGTTCGCCTTCGTCAACGGCCAGCCGGTCGACGGCTTCCTCGGCGCGCTGCCGGAGAGCCAGGTGACCGCCTTCATCGAGCGCGTCACCAAGGACCGCATCGGCGGCGAGGAAAAGGACGCGTTGAAGGCGGCCGATGCCGCGCTCGCCGAGGGCGATGCCGCCGGCGCCGCCGATCTCTATGCGCAGGTGCTGGCCCAGGACAGCGGCAACATCGCCGCGCTCGCCGGGCTGGCGCGCGCCTACCTGCAGACCGGCGCCGTCGAGCAGGCCAAGCAGACGCTCGCGCTGGTGCCGGAAGCCAAGCGCAATGACGCCGCGGTGGCGGCGGCGCGCGCCGCGCTCGAGCTCATCGAGCAGGCGAAATCGGTCGGGCCGATCGGCGAACTGGAGCAGAAGGTCGCCGCCAACCCGCTCGACCACCAGGCGCGTTTCGACCTCGCGGTGGCGCTCAACAGCAAGGGCAAGCGCCAGGAGGCGGTCGACCAGTTGCTGGAAATCGTCAAGCGCGACCGCAAATGGAACGACGACGGCGCGCGCAAGCAGCTGGTCCAGCTGTTCGATGCCTGGGGCCCGACCGACGAGGCGACGGTCGCGGGGCGCAAACGGTTGTCATCGATCCTGTTTTCTTGACGTCGCGACAGCTGTCGATCTTTTCGTCCGCTCATGGTGCTGCGGTGGGAGTGCGACGATGCCGATGAATGCCGAATATCAGCATCCCGGCGACCTCGCCGAGGTGATCCCGGTGTTTCCGCTGCCGGGCGCGCTGCTGCTACCGCGCGGGCAGATGCCGCTCAACATCTTCGAGCCGCGTTACCTGGCGATGATCGACGACGCGTTGCGCGCCGGCCACCGCCTGATCGGCATGATCCAGCCCGACAGCGCGCATCCGGGGCCGGCCGAGAAGCCCAACCTGTTCAAGATCGGCTGCGTCGGCCGCATCACCCAGATCGCCGAGACCGGCGACGGCCGCTACCTGATCCAGCTCACCGGCATCGCCCGCTTCCGCATCGACGAGGAGCTTGCGGTGACGACGCCCTACCGGCAATGCCGCGTGGTCTACGCGCCGTTCGCCGACGACTTCGTCGCCCGCAAAGGCGAGGAGGCGGTCGATCGCGAGCGCCTGCTGCAGTCGCTGTCGGAGTTCCTCAAGGCCAACGATCTCAAGGCCGATTGGGAGGGCATCGAGAACGCCCCCAACGAGGCGCTGGTCAACGCGCTGGCGATGATGTCGCCCTACGGCACGGCCGAGAAGCAGGCGCTGCTGGAGGCGCCGGACCTCAAGACCCGCGCCGAGATCCTGGTCGCGATGACCGAGATCGAGCTTGCCAAAAAGACCACGGGCGGCGAGACGCCGCTGCAGTGAAAACTCCCGTATCCCGGACGAGCGCGCGCAAGCGCGCGAAGATCCGGGATCCAGGGCAGCGCGATCAGGAAAATTGCGCTTCGCGATTCTTGCGCTGGGTCCACGCAAGTCGGGTTTACCCGAGTTGCGCATCACAAAGTGCCGATCTCGGGTAAACCCGAGATCGGTGTCTCGTTCCGCTCGGCGAAGACGCCTCGCTGCACTCGCCCGGGACACGAGCGCGGAGATCGTTTACCGCATTGCAATAAAGCCTTGAAATCACCGCATTAACTTGCTATGTGACGGTTTGTTGAGATTGATGGCCTAGATTTGATAGATAAGAAGGCCGTTTACGGGTCGCGTGCACGAATTCCACGGCTTGGTTTTCGACCCGTCTCATCCAACACCGAATCATCGACAGCCCAGACCACGCGGGGTGTCCAAGTCGCCCGCGACACGCGGCCGTTCGTTAACGGCGCGTCTCGCCACATGAAAGATTCCTCAATTGACCTCTTTTCTCGATCTCGGCCTCTCTGAGCCGATCGCCCGCGCGCTCGTCGACGAGCAATACGCCACCCCGACGCCGATCCAGCTGCAGACCATTCCTCAAGTGCTCGCCGCCCGCGACGTGGTCGGCATCGCGCAGACCGGAACCGGCAAGACCGCGGCCTTCGCACTGCCGATTCTCAATCACCTCTCCGCCAGCCGCCGCCGGCCCGAGCCGCGCAGCTGTCGCGTGCTGGTCCTGAGCCCGACCCGCGAGCTCTCAGCCCAGATCGTCGAGAGCTTCCAGACCTACGGACGCTATCTGCGTCCGAGCGTGACGCTCGCCATCGGCGGGGTTCCGATCAACCGTCAGATCCGCGCGCTTAGCGGCGGCGTCGACGTCCTGGTCGCGACCCCCGGACGCCTGCTCGACCTCATGCAGAACCGTGCGGTCCACCTCGACCGCGTCGAAGTCTTCGTGCTCGACGAAGCCGACCGTATGCTCGACATGGGCTTCATCCACGACATTCGCCGGATCGTGAGCAAGCTGCCGGCCAAGCGCCAGACGCTGTTCTTCTCGGCCACCATGCCGCGGGAAATCGCCGAGCTTGCAAACCACATGCTGCGCGACCCGGTCCGGGTCGCGGTGACGCCGGCGGCGACCACCGTCGAGAGCGTCGAGCAGCGGCTCGTGCATGTCGACCGCGCCGGCAAGCCTGGGCTGCTGGTGGACATTCTGCGGCGCGAGCCAATCGATCGCGCGCTGGTCTTCACCCGCACCAAGCGCGGCGCCGACAAGGTGGTGCGCGCGCTGGTCAAGGCCGGCCTCGCCGCCGAGGCGATCCACGGCAACAAATCGCAGGGCCAGCGCGAGCGCGTGCTCGCCGCCTTCCGCGCCGGCCGCGTCCGCACGCTCATCGCGACCGACATCGCCGCGCGCGGTATCGACGTCGAGGGCATCAGCCACGTCGTCAACTACGACCTGCCGAATATCCCGGAGAGCTACGTGCATCGCATCGGCCGCACTGCCCGCGCCGGCGCCGACGGCGTCGCGATCTCGTTCTGCGATGCCGAGGAGCGCGCGTTCCTGCGCGATATCGAGAAGCTGATCCGGATGTCGATCCCGGCGACCGACCGGCGCAGCGATCGGCGGCCGCAGCCCGAGCCGCACGAGCATCGCGCCAACGGCAAGCCGCCGCGGCCGCAACACAACGGGCACAACGGCAAGCAGCATGAAGGCAAGCCGCAAGACCGCAACCCTGCGAATCGCAATCATCAAGACCGCCGCGGCGACCATCCGCAGCAGCGCGGATCACACCAACACCACCGCCGTGACGAGCGGCCGGCGGCGCATGACGGCAGCATCGGCGCGATCGCCTTCATGCAGCCGAAGCGGGGCGCGCGGCGTCCTTCCGGCGCCAATACGGCACAGCGGCCGCCGCGGTAATCATCGGATCGGAGACGACATGGCCAAGGAAGAGCTGCTCGAATTCGACGGCACGGTGACCGAGGTCCTGCCCGACGGCAATTACCGCGTCACCCTCGACAACGATCACACGATCCTCGCCTACATGTCGGGCAAGATGCGCAAGTTCCGCATCCGCACCGGCGTCGGCGACCGGGTCATCGTCGAGGTGTCGCCTTACGACCTCGCGCGCGGCCGTATCAATTTCCGCCACAAGTCGGAGCGCGCGGCAGCGGCCGGCCCGGCGCGGCGACCCACTTTCCGCCGGCATTGAGCGCCGCCGCGCGCGTGCTATAGGTTCGCCGTCCGACTCGGACCCATCACGTCCGGAGCACGTCATGACCACCTCCGACCGTCCCGCCGGCGACGTCGATCCGAAACTCCTGGAAATCCTGGTCTGCCCGCTGACCAAGGGCCCGCTCGAATACGACCGCGAGAAGCAGGAATTGATCTCGCGCTCGGCCAAGCTCGCCTATCCGATCCGCGCCGGCATCCCGATCATGCTGCCCGAGGAAGCGCGCCGGCTCGATTGATCGACCGTCCCGGCCGCAGGCCGTAGCCCCGATTGAGCGCCAGCGAAATCCGGGGCCATCGCTCCGCCCCGTCGTCCTGGATTTCGCTTCGCTCAATCCGGGCTACACTTCGAGTTGAAGACCGGAGGAACCACCATGATCAAAATCTGGGGGCGCAACACCTCGTCCAACGTGCAGAAGGTGATGTGGGCGGTCGGCGAGATGGTGCTGCCGCACCAGCGCATCGACGTCGGCGGAGCGTTCGGCAAGAACAAGGAGCCGCCCTATCTGGCGATGAACCCCAACGGGCTGGTGCCGACGCTGGAGGAGGAGGACGGGTTCACCTTGTGGGAATCGAACTCGATCGTGCGCTATCTCGCCGCCAAGCACGCGAGCCGCACGCTCGAGCCCGCCGACCTCAAGACCCGCGCGCTGGCGCACAAATGGATGGACTGGCAACTCTCGGTCATGAGCCCGGCGATCACGCCGGTGTTCTGGGGACTGATCCGCACGCCGCCCGAGAAGCGCGACGCCAACGCAATCGCGGCCGGCAAGGCCAGGACCATCGAGGCGGCGCAAATCCTCGACCGCCAACTCGGCAAGACCAGCTATCTCGCCGGCGACGCCTTCTCGTACGGCGACATCCCGGTCGGCATCATGATCTACCGCTATGTGCAGCTCATTCCCGAGCGGCCGCCGACCCAGCACCTGGATCGCTGGTACGCGGCGATCTCGTCGCGGCCGGCGTTCAAGGATCAGGTCGGATCGGTGCCGCTGACATAAATTGGCGAATAGCGAGTGGCGAATGGCGAATAGTGCCGCTTCACTATTCGCTACTCGCTATTCGCCATTCGCTCCCCTGCACCTACAACGCCTCGCCCTTGAGCAGCTTCGGCACCTCACCGATGAGGCCCGCCGCCTCGCGGATGAACAGCCGCTTCATCGCCGGCAGGCGGTCGACCAGGCCCAGCCCGACATCGCGCGCGAACCGCAGCGCGTCCGAGCGATTGGAGAACAGCCGGTTGAGCCCGTCGGTGGCGATGCCCATCGCCATGGTGTCGAACCGACGCCAGCGTTGATAGCGATCGAGCACCACGAGCGAGCCGGGGTCGAGCCCGAGCCGCGCCGCATCGACGATCGTCTCGGCGAGCGCCGCGACGTCCTTGAGCCCCATATTGAGCCCCTGCCCGGCGATCGGATGGATGACGTGGGCGGCATCGCCGATGAGCGCGAGGCGCTCGGCGATGAACGCGCGCGCCATCGCCAGGCCGAGCGGATAGGCGCGACGCAGGCCGACCGCCGCGATCTCGCCGAGGTGCAGGCCGAAGCGCCGCTCGAGCTCGGCGTGAAATTCGGGATCGGGCAGCGCCACGATGCGCTCGGCCTCTTGCGCGTCCTCGGTCCAGACGATCGACGAGCGGCGGCCCTTGAGCGGCAGGATCGCAAACGGTCCCGACGGCAGGAAGTGCTCCTCGGCGCGCCCGTGATGATCGCGCTCGTGCGTCACCGTCGCCACGATGCTCGACTGCCCATAGGCCCAGCCGTGGCTGGCGATGCCGGCGCGCTCGCGGATGCTCGAGCGCGCACCGTCGGCCGCCACCAGCAGCCGCGCGGCGAAGGGCTCGCCGTCGGAGAGGCGCACCTCGATCCGGTTGCCGGCAACGTCGAAATCGGCGACGGCGGCGGGCCGCAGCACGACGCCCTCTTGTTTCGCCTTCTCGATCAAGGCCGCGATCAGCGGGCCGTTCTCCACCATGTGGGCGAACGGCTCACCGGGTTCCACGTCGCCTTCGAAGGTGAGAAAGACCGGCCGCACCGCGTCCTGCAAACGGCTGTCGGTGATCGCCATGTCGAGGATCGGCTGGGCGCCGTCGGCGACCTGGTCCCAGACGCCGATGGTCTCGAACAGCCGCCGCGCCGCTGCCACGATGGCGGACGCGCGCGCATCGGCGCCGGCGCGGCCGAGCGCCGGATCGGCGACCGTGACGACAAAGGAGGGGCCGAGCCCCTGGCGCAAGGCGATCGCCAGCGCGAGGCCGGCGAAACCGGCGCCGCCGATCAGCACGTCGGCGCGCTCTACGCGATCAGGTACTGACGCCACGACAGCCTCCTGCCGTCTCTATAGCATGGTGACGACCCGCCCCCGATCAAGCCTCCATTCAAGGCCGCGACTTCGATCGGAGTCATCGTTAAAAGAGCGTCCATGCCCTCAGCCGTCCAGGACCTGATCGACGTCCTCACTCTCGAGCCGCTCGAGCTCAATCTGTTTCGCGGCCGCTCGCCGCAGGTCGGCTGGCAACGCGTGTTCGGCGGCCAGGTGATCGGCCAGGCGCTGGTCGCCGCCTGTCACACCGTCGACGTCGCCGGGCGGCCGCCGCATTCGCTGCACGCCTATTTCCTGCTCGGCGGCGATCCCAAGGTGCCGATCATCTACGAGACCGATCGCATCCGCGACGGCAGAAGCTTCACCACCCGCCGCGTAGTGGCGATCCAGCACGGCAAAGCCATCTTCACCATGGCGGTGTCGTTCCACCGGCCCGAGCCGGGCATGGAGCACCAGGCCAAGATGCCTTCGGTGCCGACGCCGGACGAACTGCCGAGCGAAGCCGATCTCAAGGCGCGCGTGCTGCCGATGATGCCCGACCCGGTGCGGCGCTACTACGAGCGCGAGCGGCCGATCGAGCTGCGGCCGGTCGAGT
>JBEVIH010000164.1:0-5146 GCA_040510815.1 Xanthobacteraceae bacterium
CGTGCTGCAGCAGCCCGCGCATGTAGACGGCGGCGGTCATGCTGTATTCCGGCACGCCGCCGCGCTTGCCCTTGAGGTCGCGCGGATGCGCGATGCCCTTGGTGGTGTTGATGAAGAAGTAGCCGTGGCGGAACACGCGCGACGGAAACACCGGAATGGCGATGAACGGCGAGTTGCCGCCGCTCACCAGCGTGGTGTAGTTCGACAGCGACATCTCGGAGGCGTCGAACTCCTGGTATTGCAGCATCCGCCAGAAAATCTCCGCCGGCTGCATGGTCAGGTAGTTGAGCTCGATGCCCTCGGGCCGGATGGTCCCCTCGCGCAGCGCCATGGTGCGGTCATAGGGACCGCTGGCAAAGGTCAGACGCAGATTGCTCATCCGGTTGTTTCTCCCTCGCGCCGTCCACGCTGTCGCGATGGTCGAGGGCTGTCAAGTTGGAGGCCGTAGGGCGATTGGCTGTAGGCCTTAGCTGTAGGCCGTAGGTTGGGTCGAGTTCTTACGAGACCCAACAATTCCCAGCCTCCGGCGCGATGTTGGGTCTCGCAAACGCTCGACCCAACCTACGGTCCTCATCCCGGCTACGGGCTACACGGGTTGCGGCACCTGCTTGGCGTACCAGTCGTGGATCTGCTCGCCGGTCCAGTGCAGCACGCCCTCGTGCTTGTTGATGTAGTCGTAGAGCTGCTCGAAATATTTGATGCGGTGCGCCGCGCCGGTCACGTAGGGATGCACGCCGATCGCCAGAACGCGCGCCGACTCGGCCGATTCCGCGTACAGCCGGTCGAAGGCGTCGGCGGTGCGCTTGAGCAGCACGTCGGATTCGTGGTGGTGCGACACCATCAGCGTGATGTCGTTGATCTCGGCGCTGTAGGGCACCGACAGGATCGGGCCGTTCTTGGTCTTCACCCAGAACGGCTGATCGTCGAGCACCCAGTCGCCGAACCAGGTGAAGCCGCACTCGGTGGCGTAATCCAGCGTGTCGTGGGTCTGGCCGCGGCCGGGCCCGAGCCAGCCGGTCGGCGTCTTGCCGGTGAAGGCCTTGATGATGTCGATCGATTGCCGCATCACCGCGCGCTGGTCCTCGATCTGCTGGATCGGCATCTGCACGTAGCTGTGCGCCATGAACTCCCAGCGGGCGTCGCGGGCGGCGGCCGCCACCTCCGCATAGGTCTCGCAGACCTTGGCGTTGAGCGACATGGTGGGCGTGACCTTCGCCTGCTCGAGTGCGCGCTTGAGCCGCCAGAAGCCCACCCGCATGCCGTACTCGTACCAGGTCCAGTTCGGCATGTCGGGGATCGGGGTCTGGCCCATCGGCGGCTGCGAGAGCTGTCGCGCCATCGGCCGCGTGATCTCCCATTCCTCGATGTTCACCACCGTCCAGACGATCATGCGGCCGTTGCCGGGCAGCCGCAGCGGCGGGCGGGTGAAAGGCGACGAGTAGCCGAAACGTTGGCGTGGCAACATCATTGTGGTCCCCCAAGGAAGATGATCCAACAGGCGGGCTGCGTCCTTATTCACCACCCGCCGCGCTGGCAGCCGATATCGAAATGACATAGCTTTCGCTGTCCGCACAAGAACGAGAGCTGACCAATGTCACACGTCTTGCGTTTGATCCTGACCGTCATTGTATCGCTGCTTGTCGTGATCGTTCAGGCCGCGGCGCAGACCTATCCGGACCGCGTCGTCCGCATCATCAATCCGTATCCGCCCGGCGGCTCGGTCGATATCACCGCCCGCATCCTGGCGCAGAAGCTCTCCGACAATACCGGGCACCAGTTCATCGTCGAGAACCGCACGGGCGCCGGCGGCAACACCGGCGCCGATTCGGTCGCCAAGTCGGCGCCGGACGGCTACACGCTCATGTTCACCGCGCCGCCTCCGCTGGCCATCAATCAGACGCTCTACACCAAGGGCCTGCCGTACGATCCCGCCAAGGATTTCGTGGCGATCGGCACCTTCGCGCTCACGCCGATCGTGCTGATGGTGCATCCCGGCATCCCGGTCAAAAATGTCCAGGAGCTGATCGCGTTCGCGAAGAGCAATCCGGGCAAGGTCCATTTTGGCTCGGCCGGCATCGGCACCACGCCGCACCTCTCCGGCGAGTTGTTCAAGAGCATGGCGAAGGTCGAGATCGTGCACGTGCCCTATCGCGGGACCGGGCCGGCGATGAACGATCTCGTTGGCGGGCACATCCAGATGTTCTTCGACCTCCTGCCGGCGAGCCTGCAGCAGATCAACGCCGGCAACGTGCGCGCGCTGGCCAATGCGGGCGCCAAGCGTCCGCCCGCGCTGCCCGACCTGCCGACCGTCGCCGAGCAGGGGCTCGCCGGATTCGACTCCGCCTCCTGGGTGGCATTGGCGGCGCCGGCGAAGACGCCGGCTCCGGTCGTCGCCAAGCTGCGCGAGGAGGTCGGCAAGGTGCTCACGTCGCCGGACATCGTCGCCCGCATTCGCGAGCTCGGCTCCGAGCCGGGCACGGTCAACGAAAAGGACGTGCGCGCCTTCCTCGACGCCGAGACCAAGAAGTGGGCCGAGGTGATCCGCGTTTCGGGCGCGAAGGCAGATTGATCTCGTGTCCCGGACGCGGTGCAGCGCGCGTGCCAAGCACGAAGCGGTGCACCGCTGATCCGGGACCGTTCCACACTCGGCGTCCGTAACGGTCCCGGGTCTGCAGCGCATCACCATAGCGCGTCGAAGAGGCGCGTGAACGCGCTTAGGGTGCTGCGCTGCGCCCGGGACACGAAATCACTGCGCGCGGATGCCGGCGCCGACGATGACGTCGCGCCATTTCTTCACATCCTCGCGGATGCGGGCGGCGAGCGCCGCCGGCGAGCCGGTCTCGATCTCCACGCCCTGCTTGGCCAGCGCGTCCCTGAGCTCCGGATCGTTGAGCGCGGCGGTGATCTCACGGTTGAGCCGCGCGACGATGCCGGGCGGCGTGGCGGCCGGCGCCACGATTGCCTGCCAGAGCGTGGATTCGTAGCCGGGCAGCCCGGACTCGGCGACGGTGGGGACCTCCGGCAAGGTCGCGTTGCGGACCGCGCCGGTCACCGCCAGCGCCCGCAGCTTGCCGGCGCGGACATGCGTGAGCACCGGCGGAATGGTGCCGAACTGCATCTCGACCCGGCCTTCCAGCAGGTCGAGCGTGGACTGCGCGGTGCCGCGATAGGGCACGTGGGTGAGCTCGATCTTGGCCATCTTCTCGAACAGCGCGCCCGACAGGTGTGCCAGGGTCGCCGGGCCGGCGGATGCGTAATTCAAGGCGCGCGGCCTGGCTTTGGCGAGCGCGATCAGCTCCGGCACGGTCTTCGCCGCCACGCCGGGATAGAGCGCGAGCAGGAACGGCGAGCTTCCCAGCATCGACACCGGCGCGAAATCCTTGACCGGGTCGTAGGGAAGACTGACGAGGCTCGCGGCGACCGCGTGCGTGCTGGTGTTGGCGAGCCCGAGCGTGTAGCCGTCGGGATCGGCGCGCGCCACCTGCTCGGTGCCGATGGCGCCGCCGGCGCCCACCCGGTTCTCGACCACGAGTTGCTGGCCGAGCCGCTCGCCGAGCTTGAGGCCGACCAGGCGGGCGACCGTGTCCGAGCTGCTGCCGGGCGTGAACGGCACGATCAGGCGGATCGGCCGTTCCGGCCAGCGCGCGTCGCCCGCGACCGTTTGCGCATGCGCGGCGCCGGCGAGCGACGCCGCCAACAATGCCAGAGCCAACCGAGCCGCCATCACGCCTCCCGGGGTGGGTCGGCGGCCATTCTGCCAAGCATGCGCGGCCTCGTCACCTGACCGGATCATGCGATCTGCTCCGCCTCGCGCAGGCTCTCGATCAGCGACGACCGCAGCAGGAACGCGCGCGCGAGCTTGGTGTCCTCGGCGGTGCGGCGCAGCTCGTCGTGGTTCTTGCGGCGCACCGCCGGGTCCTTCTCGGCCAACAGCCGTTTGTTGCGGATGGTCTGCGCCTGGGTGTGCTGCAGGGCGACGTGCCGGCGCTGGCGCTCGTAGCGGTCGAGCACGTCCTCATCGGCTTCCCGGCGCAAGATCCTGACGAGCTTGTCGGCGAGGTTGAAGGCGTCATGGACGCCGCTGTTCATGCCCATGGCGCCGATCGGGCTGTTCACGTGCGCGGCGTCGCCGGCGAGGATCGCGCGGCCGCCGCGGAACTTCTTCGCCACCCGCTGGTGCACGGCGTAGAGGTTGCTGCCGACGATGTCGAAGGCCTTGCCGGTCGACAGGAACCGCTGCAGCCGCGCCTGCATCGCCTCAGGCCGCATCAGCGCGGTCTCGTCGTCGTTGGGCTCGGTCGGGAAGTGCACGCGCCAGCGGTCGGGCGGGCCCTTCCAATGGAACAGGTTCGACCACTCGTCCGGATCGGAGATGTAGTTGCGCTCGGTATAGCCGTGGGTGCGGAAGTCGTAGGCGACCTCGATGTTCAGGGTGCGGTCCGGATAGGTGAAGCCTTCGAACTCGATGTCGAGGTCCTTGCGGACGATGCTGCGCGCGCCTTCGCCGCTGACCAGATAGGCGCCGCGGACCGATTCGGTCTCGCCCGCCGGATTGGTCACCTGCGCGGTGACGCCGTCGGCGTCCTGCGTGAACGACGTGAAGGCGGTGGCGAGGCGAAGCTCGATATTGGGGTGCGCCTTGGCGAGCTTGAGCGCCTCCTCGACGATCTTGATGCGCTCGCACTGCAGCACGTAGGGGAAGCGGGTGTCGTCCTTGAGCAGGCCGTGGTCGAACTCGGCGATCCGCTTGCCCTCGGGACGGTCCCAGTAGTGGAACAGCGGCGCGATGATGCCGCGCGGCTCGAGCTTCTCGTAGAGGCCGATGCGGTCGAACAGCTCCAGCGTCGCCGGGTGGTTGGTTCCAGCGCGCGGCACCTGCTCGAGGAAATTGTCGTCGCCCAGCGCCTCGATCAGGCAGACCTCGACGCCGTCCTGCGCCAGCTTGAGCGACAGGCACAGCCCGACCGGTCCGGCGCCAATGACGATGATGCGATTTGACCGTTGAGCCATGGGGCGCGCGCTCGGCCGGGACACGTAAGCGCGACGCGTCGAGATCAATTCTTCGCCGCCACCACGTCCTTCACGGCGCCGATCCAGCCGGTGTGGGTGAGGTCGAACACGATGCCGAGCGGGTCCTTGTACTTGG